>CAJUHY010000005.1 GCA_910585895.1 uncultured Lachnospiraceae bacterium | reverse complement strand
CCGAGCAGGGGAAAATCGGGACGATTATCGTCAAAGACCACTCAAGGCTTGGGCGTAACCGCCTTGTTGTCGGGCAGTTATTGGAAGAAGATTTTGACCGTATGGAAGTACGTTATATCGCTATCATGGACAATATCGACACCGCTAAAGGCATCAGCGACCTTGTCCCCATGCAGGATTTATTCAATGAATGGCACGCCAAGAACACAAGCCAGAAAGTAAAGAATGTATTCCGCAATAAGGGGATGTCAGGAATCCCGCTTACAAGCAACCTGCCATACGGCTATAAAAAAGACCCCGAAAATCCCCGAAAATGGATTATCGACGAGCCTGCGGCAAAAATAGTGAAACAGATTTTCAGCTTATGCGTTGCAGGGCTTGGACCGACGCAGATAGCAAAAAAGTTGAAAGCCGACAAGGTAATGACGCCGACGGTTTACTGGAACAGCATTGGGATGGCATACCGAAAACCGCCCGCCACCCCCTACCACTGGTCAGCAGCCAGCGTGGTACGCATCCTCTCCCGACAGGAATATATCGGGGACACCGTCAATTTCCGCACCATGCACAAATCATTTAAAAGCAAGAAGCGGCTGGAACTCCCGCAGGAGGAATGGCAGATATTTAAAAACACCCATCCCGCAATCATTGACGAAGAAACCTTCCTGCTTGTGCAGGAGCTTCGGGAACACCGCCGCAGACCGACAAGGAGCGGGATTATCAGCATGTTTTCTGGTCTGCTCTATTGCGCCGACTGCGGGGAGAAACTCTATTACAGCACAGTAAATAATTACAAGAGGGAACAGGCTTATTTCTTCTGTTCTTCCTACCGCAAAAACTCTGATGTATGCTCTGCCCACTATATCCGAGAAAAAGTAGTGGCAAAGGCAGTATTGGACAGTATGCAGCGTGTGTTCTGGTACGTTCAGTGTTTTGAAAAAGATTTTGCCAGAAATCAGATGGCGGCTTTCGGAGAGGAAAAGAGGAAAGAATTATCCGAAAAGCGCAGGGAGCTTGCACAGGCAAAAAAGCGGGTGAAAGAGATTGACAGCCTTATCCAGAAGATTTATGAGGACAATGTAAGCGGGAAAATCTCTGATGGACGCTTCGCCACCATGTCAATGGCATTTGAGGACGAGCAGAAACAGTTAAAAGAATCCATCCCCAATATGGAACAGTACCTTGAAACCGAAACAGACAAGAGTGACAGCCTTCAGCGTTTTATCGACAGGGTAAAATGCGTCACACAGCTTACGGAATTAACCCCCGAAATCGTACACGAATTTATTGAGAAGATTGTCGTGTCCAAGCCAGAATATATTGACGGTCAGCGTTACCAGAGTTTAGATATTTACTACAACAGCGTCGGCATTGTCAGAGAGCCGATGCCCGAAGAAATGGAAGAACTGTTCCAAGAGCATATGCGGAACAGAACAGCCAGCCAGAGCAGTAAAACAGCGTAGCCGCAAGGCTACACTGTCTACATAGCAGCATATCACAATATTTCGGTCTTTAGGGCAACTTCCTTACGGAACACCATCCAATGTGGCAGTCTTATTTTATCTTATTAGGAAAGACCTTGTCACGCTAATGTGTGAAACTTTGAATCCTTAACCTTAAATATCTGCTATAACCTTAAAAAAGTTTCATTTTGTGTAGCATCAATAGTTGCTATAATTAAGATTATTATGGAAAAGAAAAGGAGGAATGAGGATGAAACGAAGAGTCTTAGCCATGATATTAAGTATGGCTATGGTATTCACAATGCTGCCGGCAACAACGTTGAGGGCAGAACAAGGCGTTACGGCGGGTACTGTAAGAGCCGCCGATTCTGAGTTGGGGACTAACCTTGCTTTAAATGCAAAGGCAGAGGCAGGATACACCAATATTTACGGAATCAGCGCTGATAAGATTAATGACGGTACATTGGCAAATGGCGATGCTTCTACAGGCTGGAATAGTTGGGGAGGACCAGAATCCGGTTATCCGCTGCCGATTACCCTTACCTGGAGCACAGCACAGACTATGTCTTCCACACGTGTGATGTGGTGGTCAGACGGCGGAGGAGTGACGTGGCCCTCTAATGCAACTTTAGAGTATAAAGATGGTGAGGATTGGAAACCGCTTCCCAATGTGGGAGTTGAGCATGGGGAGACAAACGGTCAGGGCACACCGGTCTGGAATGTAGTCAATTTTGATAATCCGATAACCACCACAGCTTTGCGGATGAAAGTAACGAGAAATGTGCAGGGCGATACAGGTGTTGGTATCAGTGAGTGGGAAGTATATGCCGGCAGCATCAAAGAAGAGCTTACACAGGCAAAGATTATCGGCAGCAGTAAATTACTTGTGGATGAGGTGTTGACTTTCAATGGGAACACAGTGCCGGAAGCATTGGCTTCGCAGTCGACTTATAAATGGTCTGTTGCACCTGCGGATGTAGCGGCTATTCAAGGTGATGATAATAAGAACACGGTAAAATTGAAAGGTTTGAAGGAAGGCGCAGTAAAATTAAAGCTTTCCGTAAGTAATGAAGGCATCACGAAAGAAACGGAATTTGATATTAATGTACGTGAGGACAAGGTAAAAAGCATTGATGTCTATAAGACGTCAACAGCAGCGGGGGTTGCACCAATCCTTCCAAATTCAGTGGTAGCGAATGGGATACAGTTTGACGATCCGACGCCGTCTCTGAAGAGTACGACAAAGCCTGAGTTCGATTTTGCAGAGGAATTCAATTCCAAATTAATACCGGTTACCTGGGAGAAGGTAGATCCGGCAAAATATGCCAAGGGCAAGGAAGGAACAAGTTTCCGTGTAAGTGGAACTGCAACACATGGCGGGAAAAACTATAACGCAACTGCATTGATAACGGTTAAGGATGCTGTTTCGGCGCCGGAATCCAACAGCAGCGTTACGTTTGAGAACGTGCAGCTCGATGATGTATTCTGGGCGCCCAAGCAGGAAGTGAATGCCAAAGCATCTTTGAAAAAGGCAATTTATGAGATTGAACAGGCATCCGGTGGAGAGCCGAACTATGACAATTCCATTAAGAAATTGAATGGAGAGGGAGATTACGGCGAGTTTAGCGGATACGTTTTCCAGGATTCTGACATTTATAAGAGTATAGAGGCAATTTCCTATACACTTTCCGCAACGCAGAATGCGACAGACCCGGAAATGGTTGAAACAAGAGCCTTTTTAGCTGACAAACTGGATAGCTGGATTGAAAAAATTGAAAAAGTACAGTATGCAGATGGATATATTGATACGTATTTCACCTTGCGCGGTAAGAATGCTGCCGGAGGAGGTTCTCAGGGAACACACCGCTGGCTGAACTTTGCCAACCACGAGATGTACAATGCAGGACATTTTCTGGAGGGCGTAGTTGCTTATACACGCTACCGCGAAGGAATTGGCGAACCTGATTACAGGCTGTATGTGGCAGGCAAACGGTTTGCAGACCATATTGTAGCAACATTTGGACCGGCAGGAACCAGGCATGAGGTTCCAGGACATGAAGAGATAGAGCTTGCAATGGTCAAATTTGGTAAACTGGCAGAAGAATATGAAGGTCAGGGAGCCGGGCAGGATTATTATGATACCGTAAGGACATTGATTAATCGGCGTGGAGAGGACAGCAGCCTGCGTGAAAGCGGTTATGAGGCATGGGAAGAAGGTAAATATTCTCAGGACAAAACACCGTTTAAGGATGAGACAGAAGCGGTTGGTCATTCCGTGCGTGCTAATTATTTCTATACAGGTATCACAGATATCGCCACAATGCTGCCAGAAGGAAATACCGACAGAGAAGATTATCTGAACAGCCTGGATACTATCTGGGAATCTGTGACAAGCAAGAAGACATACATTACGGGCGGAATCGGCACAACGGCTCCGGGAGCCAGTTCCGAAGGTTATGGACCAGACTATGTACTGCCGCCGAATCAGTCTTATGCAGAAATCTGTGCATCTATTGCAGCAGCTAACTGGAATCAGAGGATGAATCTGCTGCATGAAGATGGAAAGTACGCAGATATGATTGAGACAAATCTTTATAACTCTATTCTGGTAGGAACGAACTTAGATGGTAACCGTTTCTATTACAGTACCTTGTTGGAAGCAAGCAATGGAAATGCACGTTCCCCATGGTTTGGGTGTGCATGCTGCCCGCCGAACCTGATGCGTACAATCGCAGCAGCAAGCGGTTACATGTATACTGTTCATAATGATACGGTATTTGTAAACATGTATGCCGGAAGCGAAGGTAAAGTTAATGTCAGCGGCACCCAGGTTAGCTTAAAGCAGGAAACACAATATCCATGGGAAGGAACCGTGAAGATGACTGTCAATCCGGCAGCATCCAAGAAGTTTACCATAAAAGTCCGCATTCCGGGATGGGTAAATGAGCAGGAAAATAAAAATGTAACCATTAAAGTGGGCAATGAAACTGTGACTGCTAAAGCAAATAAAGGCTATGTTGCGATTGACAGGACATGGCAGGCTGGCGATGTAGTACAAATCAATATGCCTATGGAAATCCGCAAGACAGAATCACATCCATTGGTGGAATCCACTCAGGGCAAGATTGCTCTGCAGAGAGGACCTGTTGTATATTGTATGGAAAAGGCTGGCAATGCACAGCTTAATGCAGAAATTAGTAATTTTAACCCATTGAACTTTGTAATTCCAAGGGATGCAGAGCTTACGGCAGAGTATAAAGAGGATTTATTAAACGGTGTGGTAGAAATCACCGGAAATGTGAAGTATAACACCGGCAGCGGTCTGGTAGACGCGAAATTGCAGGCAATTCCTTACTATGCATGGAATAACCGCGGAGATGATGCAACATTTGAAGCGGGACTGGAGACACCGAAAAATAATTCTTCCAAAATGCTAATTTGGACAATGGCAATGGATTCAGAATCGGAAGAGCCGGACCCAGGCGTATCACCGGATGATGGTAAGCCGAGTATTCCCGGTGTGACTGTGCCGCAGATTCGTGATTATGCGACGCCAAGTGCAGCTGCGGGTTACGATGCAAATGCTCAGGGACCAGATAAGTTTAAAGATGATACACCGGGTTCATTCTGGAATGGCTGGACTGCAGCAGGACCGCAGGAAGACCAGTGGATACAATATGACTTTGGTGAGAAAAAAGTAAAACTCAGCAGTTCAACCGTTGATTTCTATGATGACGGTGGCGGAGTGAGAGTTCCGGATGGAATCAAAATTGAATATGCGGCAGAAGATGGCAGCTGGGTCGAAGTCACGAAGAAAGGTGACTGGAACTTTGTAGCGGTAGATGATGTGACATATAGGATAGAAAGTTCATTTGAAGAGGTAGAAACCTCCAAAATCCGCGTTACAGCAGACCATAAGAAATCAGGCGCAAACAGAATCCCCATTGCAGTATTTGACTGGAAGCTGAGTGGAGACTTTACAGCTTCAGCGGCAGAGAAGCAAGAACTGACAGACCAGATAGCTAATGTGGAAGAGATTTTGTCATCTATGACACAGTCAGATTATATCACAGAGAGCTGGAATAACCTGCAGTCGGCAATTACAGCAGCAAAAGCCGTGGCAGCTAAGAACGATGCCGGTCTGGTAGAAATCAGGGCTGCACAGAAAGCAGTTGTAGATGCGTATAATAAGCTGGATAAGAAGGCAGACGAGACGGCTGTACAGGCGTTACAGACGATGGTTGATGATTACAAAACACAGGAATCAACATATTCTGCTGCAAGCTGGGCAGAGTTTAAGAAAACGTTAGAAGCTGCAGAGGCTTTATTAAGCAGCGGCGCTGGCAAGAGCGAGATTATTGCGGCAAAGAAAGCTTTAGAAGCAGCGGCAAAGAATCTGGATACAAAGGCAGATACGACATCTTTGAATGCGCTGAAATCAGCTGTAGCAACTTACACCGGAAAAGAATCCGAATACACGGCTGCAAGCTGGGCGAAGTTTAAGCCCGCATTTGATAAGGCGAGCAGCGTGGCAAACAGTAACGGACCAGGGCAGGAAGAAGTAGATGAAGCAATGAATGGTTTGACTGCTGCTGAGTCCAAGTTGGATAAGAAAGCATCAGCAGCTTCCGTCAATGAATTAAAGGAACAGATAGAGTTCTACAAACAAACGGATTATACGCCCGAAAGCTGGAAGCGATTTGTATATACGCTGGACGAAGTGAAGGCTATTGCTGAATCAGAAGACCCAGGAGAGAAGATGATAAATGCAGCTAAGATTTCTCTGGAAACAGCGAAGCTGAAGCTGGAGAAAGCGGCAAGCAGTACATCGTCCGATAAGCTGAATCAGGCTATTCAGGCAGCAGGCTCATATAAAGAATCCGAATACACGCCGGAAAGCTGGGCAGCTTACATGCAGGTTCTGGAAACAGTAAAGAATGCATTAGCTGCTGGAGAAACCAGTCAGGCAATGATTGATGAATTACAGAGTATGCTGGATGAAGCAGCTGCTAATCTAAAGAAGAAGGGTACTGTAACTCCTCCTCCAACACAGAACACAGTTGACAAAAATGCTCTGAACGCCGCTATCACGGCGGCAGCCACACAGAACCAGATTGACTATACACCAGCGACCTGGAGTAAATTTACAGCAGCGCTTACAGCCGCAAAGAATATGGCAAGCAATGCAAATGCGACGCAGGCTCAGGTTAACACGGCAAAGGCTAATCTGGATGCAGCAGTGAAGGGACTTGTTGTTCTGAAAGCTTCCTCTACCAAGAAAGTAACTTTAGGTGTGGGCGAGACGTATTCTGTAAAAACCAAAAACTGCACATATCTGAGCGCTAATGCGAATATTGCTACTGTGAGCACGAAGGGAGCAGTAAAGGCGAAGAAGGCGGGAACGGTTGTTGTTAAAGCTATTCCAAGCACTGGAAATAAGGCAAAGGTATTCAAGATTACCGTTAAGAAAGCGCCTGGTAAGATTTCTAAAGTGACTTTCAATAAGAAAGCAGTCAAGAAGAATAAAGTTACATTGAAGAAAGGCAAGAAAGGAACTTTCAAGATAACCTTGCCTAAGGGAACTGCCAGCAACAAGATTACTTACACCTCTTCCAAGAAGAAAGTCGCTACTGTAAGCAAGACCGGTGTGGTAAAGGCAAAGAAGAAAGGAACAACGACAATTACGATTAAGACCTTCAATAAGAAGACCAAGAAGATTAAAGTTACCGTAAAATAAGATTTGTTCACTCATGCAGACAGTGTAACGATAGGGCTGCCGCATCGGCTGGAAATCCAGTCGAGTGCGGCAGTCCTGTTTTTAATGGGAAATCTGTCCTCTAAGGCAGCCTTATTTTATATGGGAAGTTCAGTTTTCTTTCACAATCGTCCTGAGGGAATTATTTCCTGCCCAATCTGGCATACTAAATAGAAAATTTCATCCGAAAGGAGGAACAGGGAATATGAAAGAAAAACTGGTAATTCAGCAGGGATGGATTCACGATGCGGTTCAGCGCAAGCCTTATGTGGCTGATATTCTGGTAGAAGAAGGGAAAATTGCGGAGATTGCCCCAGTGTTGAAAAGCAGAGGAATTAAGAGGGCCAAAACTATAAATGCCGCTGGTTTGCAGGTATATCCCGGTTTTGTGGAAGCGCACTGCCATTTGGGGCTCGATGGCTATGGCGTGGGATTTGAGGGAGCAGATTACAATGAGGTGACAGATTCCCTGACACCGCAGCTTTCAGCGATAGATGGCATCAATCCTCAGGATGAAAGCCTCCGGTTGGCCATGGAGGGAGGCGTTACCTGTGTGGCGGCAGGACCGGGTAGTTCAAATGTCCTGGGCGGGACTTTTACGGCTTATAAGACGGCAGGCAAACGGATTGATGATATGGTCATCAAAGAAAAAGTTGCCATGAAGTGTGCGTTTGGGGAAAATCCTAAAACCTGTTATAAAGATAAAGATAATTATTCCCGCATGAGCACTGCTTCCAAGCTGCGGGTTATGTTAAAACAGACGCAGGATTATCTGGCAAGAAAGGAAGCTGCTGAAGGCGACGTCCTTAAGTCCCCGGCTTATGACCCCAGGCTGGAAGCGCTGATTCCCGTAATAGAGGGTTTGCTGCCCTTAAAAGCCCATGTCCATCAGGCTAATGATATTTATACGGCAATCCGTATTGCCAAGGAGTTTCACCTGCGCCTTGCGCTTGACCATTGTACAGATGGGTCTCTGATAGCGGATGATTTGGCAAAGGAAGGATATCCGGTGGCTGTGGGGCCCACATTTGGACATGCCGCTAAGTTTGAATTAAAGAACAAAAGTTTTACCACACCGGGAGACCTTGCGCGCGCTGGCTGCCAGGTATCCATCATTACGGATTCGCCGATAATTCCTCAGCAATATCTGGCATTGTGCGCAGGACTTGCCGTAAAATCCGGTATGGATGAATTTGATGCCTTACAGGCTATTACACTCAATGCAGCAAGGCATATCGGGGTGGAAGAGCGGGTGGGCTCCCTGGAAGTCGGCAAGGACGGCGATTTTGTGATTGCAGCCGGCAATCCTATGGTGTCATCTACGGTCATCCAATATGTCATTATTGACGGAAAAGTAACATATGCTCTGGAAAAGGTCTGAATGGAAGGAAAGCGCTGCCTTGCGGCAACGCTTTTGGGGGAGTAAATTTATGAAATGTTTCATGGGGTGCCACATCTTGGGCGGTGGCACCGACCGCCTATATATGTAATATAACTATCAATTAGTTATTTGTTTTTAGTCGAAGCTGATAACGGTGCGCGCTTATGTTTGTGCCATCAACTTCATTTGATAAATCAAGTATAAAAGATAATTGTGTGCAAAGTGTGGACAATTTCTAAAAGAAAGATAAAGAATTAGAAAGAAATTATGAAATAGATTATGAAATAGGTATTGATACAGAGGTTAAAAGTTTTTGTATTGCAGTACAAAAAATATTGAATTAAAATGTAGACTGTGATACGATATCGTAGACAGGTGAGCCAGAAGGAGTTCTGACGGTAAACCATTAACATAATTGAGAACAGAGGCCAGACCACAAGGATAACCTGAAGGGGACGGTGCAGCATAGATAAGAATTAAGATATCTGTAGCTTGTTGGTACAGATATTTTACTCAGTTGCCCCCATTCCAGAAGGTATGGGGGATATTTTTTGTAAAAGGCAGCTTATCCCGCGAAAGTATTTTCCTATATTAAGTGATAAACGCAGGAGGATTTATGGATAAACCGAAACAGTTAATCGATAAATTGGAAGAAACATCCCGGCTTACGAAAGAAGAGTGGATTGCCCTCATAGAAAACCGCAGTGAAGAGGCGGCCGAGTATCTGTTTGAAAAAGCGCGGAACTGGCAGCACCAATACTATGGCAAGCGCGTTTATACCAGGGGCTTGATAGAATTTACCAATTACTGCAAAAATGACTGCTTTTACTGCGGAATCCGCAGGAGCAATCAAAATGCCGACCGTTATCGGCTGACCAGAGAGCAGATATTAGAATGCTGCCAGATTGGATATGGACTGGGATTTCGCACGTTTGTGCTCCAAGGCGGAGAGGATGGATGGTTTACGCAGGTAAGGCTTGAGAAAATTGTTCATGCAATCAGGGAAAGATATCCAGACTGTGCGATTACCCTTTCTCTGGGAGAACGTTCCAGGGAAAGCTACCGCAGGCTGTTTGAAGCGGGGGCGGACCGCTACCTGCTGCGGCATGAGACGGCAGATGAGGAACATTACCGGCAGCTGCATCCACAGGAGCTGTCCGCAGCACGGCGCAAGCAGTGCCTGTGGGATTTAAAAGAGATTGGCTACCAGACAGGCACAGGGTTTATGGTGGGAAGCCCTGGACAGACAGCGGCGCAGCTGGCAGAGGATTTGATGTTTATCCGCAAATTAGAACCCCATATGGTGGGGATTGGACCCTTTGTCGCACACCATGATACGCCTTTCGCTGCAGAAAAATGCGGCACAGTGGAACTGACGCTTTTTCTGATTGGCCTTTTGCGCATTATGCTGCCCAAATTACTGCTGCCTGCCACCACGGCGCTGGGCACGATTGATGCGCGCGGAAGAGAGAAAGGCATTCTGGCAGGGGCGAATGTTGTCATGCCCAACCTGTCTCCCACAGACGTGCGCAAAAAGTATGAATTATACGACAATAAAATCTGTACCGGCGATGAAGCTGCAGAGTGCCGGACCTGTTTAAACCGCAGAATGGAAAGCATAGGGTATCAGCTTGTTGTTGACAGGGGAGATTTTTGCCAATAAGCAGGTCAGAATTAATCAAAGAACGTAATAGTTTAGCGATAAAACAGTTAAGAAATATATTATCCATGAGGAGGTCATAAGAAAATGTACAATGTAATGTCATCGAAGGCAGAAGAATTTATCAGCCATGAGGAGATTCTCGAATCACTGGCGTATGCTGAGGAAAATAAGCAGAACCGTTCATTAATTGATGAGATTTTGACTAAGGCGCGGGAGAAGAAAGGGCTTTCACATCGTGAAGCGGCAGTGCTTTTGGACTGTGAACTGGAAGACAAAAATCAGGAAATATATCAGTTGGCGGAGCAGATTAAGAAGGATTTCTATGGCAACCGCATCGTCATGTTTGCACCGCTGTATCTCTCCAATTACTGCGTGAACGGCTGTGAGTATTGTCCATATCATGCGAAGAATAAACATATTGCCAGAAAGAAATTGACGCAGGAAGAAATTATCAGGGAGGTTACAGCGCTGCAGGATATGGGGCATAAGCGCCTGGCATTGGAAGCAGGGGAGGACCCTGTAAACAATCCGATTGAGTATATTCTTGAATGTATCAGGACAATCTACGGCATTAAGCATAAGAATGGAGCTATTCGCCGCGTAAACGTAAACATAGCGGCAACTACAGTGGAAAATTATCGGAAACTGAAGGATGCTGGGATTGGCACTTATATTTTGTTTCAAGAGACTTATCATAAAGAATCCTATGAAAAACTTCATCCCACAGGACCGAAACATGATTATGCATACCATACGGAGGCGATGGACCGTGCAATGGACGGCGGCATCGATGACGTAGGGCTGGGAGTATTGTATGGGCTGAATAACTACCGTTATGATTTTACCGGGATTCTCATGCATGCAGAGCATTTGGAAGCCTGTAAAGGGGTAGGTCCCCACACCATCAGCGTACCGCGGCTGCGCAGGGCGGACGATATCGACCCGGATACATTTGACAATGGCATTTCCGATGAAATGTTTGCCAAAATTGTGGCGTGTATTCGTATTGCAGTGCCCTATACCGGCATGATTGTTTCTACCAGAGAGAGCCAGAAATGTAGGGAGAAGGTACTGCATCTGGGAATTTCCCAGATTAGCGGAGGTTCTAAGACCAGTGTCGGCGGTTATGCAGAACCCGAGCCGGAGGAAGAGAATTCAGCGCAGTTTGATATCAGCGATAACCGTACTTTGGATGAAGTAGTGAGGTGGCTGATGGAGATGGATTATGTGCCGAGCTTCTGCACAGCTTGTTACCGCGAAGGCAGGACCGGAGACCGTTTTATGTCCCTGTTAAAGAGCGGGCAGATAGTAAACTGCTGCCATCCCAATGCGTTAATGACCTTAAAGGAATATCTGGAGGATTATGCCTCAAAGGAGACGAAAGAGATTGGCGATAAGCTTATTGAGAAAGAGCTGGATGTCATCACCAACCCCAAGGTCAGGGATAAGGTAGAGGATTATCTTGCCAACATCCACAACGGAGAACGTGATTTCCGGTTTTAAGCTCTCATTTATCTTGATATGTTGTCAGGCTTTGGATATAATAGAACTGATAGAGAAAATAATCAGGGGAAGTGACCATGAGCCTACAGGATAAGATGGAACAAATTTTAAAAAATATCCATCTCCTTTTTTCTGCCAGCAAGCCGTATGATGAGAGTGGGGAATGGATTATAGTGGAGAAGGAGAAAGTTTTTGCACAGTTAGAGCAGCTGAATCTTGCTGTCTATGAGATGATGGATACTTATGAGATGACGAATCAGAAACATCAGCTTGCGCAAAGGCGCTGCGAGAAGCGGGGGGAAGAGATTATTCAGAAAGCTAACCGCCACGCAGATGATATTTATGCTGCCTCCATTATGTATACGGATGATGCCATTAACCGCATCTGCCATATAATGGAAGATGCTAACGATTCTGTACGTAAAATTTTTCATGGGTTGAATAATGAGATGGAACGTGAGCGTGACAGGATACGCCGCAACCAGTTAGAATTGACGAGCCAGCTGCAGGATTTTGCAGATACCAACAAATACATCAAGCTTATTGAGGAAATAAATAAAAAATTAGAGCGTGAACGCATGGAAGAGATACAGGCACAGAAAGAAAAGCGCATTCAGAACGAGGGAAAATCCTATTCCAGCGTTCAGCCTGAAATTCATGTGAATGAAACATATTTTGAGAGAATGGGCAGGAGTTACGAGTTAACGCCGTTAGAAATCAATGCCCGCAAGGAAGAGGAAGAGAGCCTTGCACGGGTGACAGGCAAGGAATTTGCAGAAAGCCTTCGCCGCCGGGCGGCAAAAAGCAGAGAGAGGTCAGGGCAGGAGCTGGAAATCGAAGATATGTCTGCAAACATAAATATTCCTGCTGTGCCGCAGAGGGAGGATTATGAAGATGTGATGCAGCAAGGCGAATTTATTGACAAGCTGCCCAATGAGGAATTCTCGGCAGAGTTACAGGGAGAAAAATTTGCGGATATGCTGCAATCGGAAGCATTTGCAGATGCACTGCAGGCAGAAGCATTTGCAGAGGAAGGGTTTGTGACAGAAGGAGGGGAATCTCAGACTGCTGAACCTGAAATTCGTGTGGACCTGGATGCTGAATATTTTAAATGGAAGGAAGAGAACGGCAAGGAGGAGCCTGCCGTTCCTCAGAAGAAGACACGGAAGTCTTTGTTTGGAAGAAAGTCATAAGTTGATACAATTGTTTACTAGTATCTGCCGTTTGCGTGTCTGCGGCAGGTACTTTTTTTAAAAGATAACTGCTATTTAAAAAATCTTAATAAATTTCCCGACTGATACTTAAAAATCAACTGTTACAATGGCTACAAGCAGAAATGTCGGGAATCAGGCGCAAAGGAGAGGTGAAAAATGAAAAATATTTTAGTCTGTGATGATGATAAAGAAATCGTAGATGCCATAGAGATATATCTGCAGCAGGAGGGGTACCATATCCTCAAAGCTTATGATGGAGAACAGGCGCTTAAGGTGTTGGGAGAGCAGGAAATTCATCTTCTGATAATTGACGTGATGATGCCCAGACTCGATGGCATTCGCGCTACCCTGAAAATCCGGGAGGAGAGCAGCATTCCCATTATTATCCTGTCAGCAAAGTCTGAGGACGCGGATAAGATTCTGGGTCTGAATATTGGGGCCGATGATTATGTGGCTAAGCCGTTTAACCCCCTGGAGCTGGTAGCGAGGGTTAAGTCCCAGCTCAGGCGTTACACGCAGCTGGGGAATGTGGCGGAAAACAATAACCGCATTTACCGGGTAGGCGGGTTGGTTATCAATGACGACTTAAAGGAAGTCGTTGTGGACGATGAATTAGTACGGCTGACGCCTATTGAGTACAATATCCTGCTTCTGTTGGTTAAAAACCAGGGAAAAGTTTTTTCTATTAATCAGATATACGAGAGTATTTGGAATGAGGATGCGATTGGGGCGGACAACACGGTTGCGGTACATATCCGCCATATCCGGGAAAAAATTGAGATTAACCCCAAGGAACCGCGCTACTTAAAGGTAGTATGGGGCGTTGGTTATAAGATTGAAAAGTCAGCAAAGTAAAGGCGGTGATGAGTTGAAAAAATGGCGCTATTCTGCTGGGATGAAAGCGGCAGTCCTGGTTGCCCACCAGTGTCTTGTAACGGTATTGGCGCTGTGTCTGATGGTACTGGTTCTGCTGTTTGCGAAGAATATTTTAAACTTTGATGAAAAAAGCGATATAGCCTATGCGGATACGGATTATTTTGCAGATCAATTTAAGAGCGCTGCGATGGAGATACTGGAATTTATTGATTTGCGCAGAAAGTTTGAGACGGATGGCGTCTACGATGCGGATAAAGAAGTGGATATCTGGCAGTATTACGAGAACCAGGAAATTCCTGAGAACACAGAAAAGAGAAAGAAAAAAAATACTCTGACTTACCGGCTCGGTGATTTGGCAGATTGGTCGCGGGGGTATTTTTTAGAACCCATGGAATTTGTGTCAGAGTGTTATCTGGATAATGGAATCAAACAGAGATTAGAGATATATCGGGCTGGCGAATCGGTATATAGTGAAGAAAAAGAGATTCATTGCCTGGAAGATTTTGAGCCGGGACTGAAGGAGAAGATTATCCGGGAGGTGGAACATTATTATGGCGGCTCGTACAGCGTCTCCGCGGCAGTTGATGGATGGGCTGTTGTCAGCAATACGCAGGCGCAAGATGAGGCAGTAAGCAGCAGTAAAATTTCCGATGAAGCAAAGGAAGCGGCAGCCAGCAGTGAAATCTCTGAGGGATTGCCAGATGAAGGAGTTACAGTCGGACAGGAGACAGAAGGCTCAGATATTATTGATAAAGTCGTAGAGGGAAAACTCTTTGAGTTGAGTGAAAATGAGCTGGCATGGCTGTTAAGCGATATGGACATGTCCTTTAGCAGCAGTGAGGTTGCCTGTAATTATGTGGATGAGGATTACCTGCCGATAGAAGGGGTGGGAATCTGGGAAATGTTCCTGCAGGGGGAATGTTCTCTGGAATATCTGCAGAATGCCAGTCGCGCGATTGAATTTACACTTGATAATATCAGTGATGAAATTAGCTGTTACCGCAAAGGAGTAAATCATTATTATAAGCATGAAACAGGAACTTCAAATATCTATTATTGGGTTGTCCGGAACAAGGATGGTAATATTTATACCAATATAGAAGACAGCGAGGGGCTGGAGTTGCCGTCCTTTGGCAGAAAACTGGGAAAATTTATTATTTACCGGGAAAGCGATGCTCGTTTGGAGACAAATGTCAAGGATATGGATGAATTTTTTTATAACAGAATAGAACCAATGTTTATCAAAAAAGGCAGTGTGGTTTATATAGGCGTTAATACGCTGTTTCCATATAAGGATGCTTTTCAGGAGGCAAGGGCAGAATATAATCGTATGCATCCCTGGATTAGAATTTGCCTCTGGGGCGCTGTGGGCAGTTTCCTGTTGGAGTTAATCTGCCTGATTTATCTGAGTATAGTGACAGGAAAGAGGGATGACAGCGGAAAAGTGTATTTGAATGTTTTTGACATGATTCCCACGGAACTGTTGATTTTACCAGCGGCAGTAGAAATTATTTTCTTTGTGTTTGGCCTGGGAAGCGTCTGGGCAGGATACAGCGGCGGTGATTATATTAGTTTGCTGCTGCTGTCCTGCATCATTGTATTTTTGGGTACAGCGTTCCTATTGGTTTTCTACCTTAGCTTTATCAGAAGAATACGTGCCGGCGTGCTGTGGCAGCACAGTATATTGCGGTGGTTTGTCCATGGAATTGGTCAGTTGTTTAAACGGAGGAAGTCTTCAACGAAGATGTTGATTTGGTTTGGGCTGCATCTTCTGGCATGTTTGTTTATTCTGCCTATTGTAAGCATTCCTTATGATGGTGGAATTCTCTCCTTTGGAGTGGCTATGTTTGCTGTACTTTGCGGTGTGGAGGCTGTGCTGATTATCCGTGAAGGCGTACAGCGCAATAAGATTATGGAAGGAATCGGCAAAATAGCCAGTGGAGACCTGGAATATAAGATTGATGAAAGCGAGCTGAAAGGAGATAACAAGAAGTTTGCGCAGGCAGTCAATACCATCGGGGAAGGGCTGCATAATGCAGTGGATGAGAGCATGAAAAACGAGCGACTGCAGGCAGATTTAATTACCAATGTCTCCCATGACATTAAGACGCCGCTGACTTCGATTATCAACTATGTGGATTTGCTGAAAAGGGAGGATTTACAGAATGAACGAGCGCAGAATTATATTAAGGTGCTCGACGTCAAGTCCCAACGGCTGAAACAATTGGCGGAGGATTTGGTGGAGGCTTCCAGAATCAGTTCCGGCAATATTAATCTGGACATGGTGCGGATTAACCTTGTGGAGCTGGTGCACCAGACAGAGGGAGAATTTGCCGAGCGTTTTGAGGAGCGTGGGCTTAAAGTTATTTCCAGCCTACCCAAAGAGTCTGTAGTTATTTTAGCAGATGGCAGGAGAATCTGGCGAGTCCTGGAAAATCTGTACCAAAATGTGACAAAATATGCCATGGAACAGACTCGGGTATATGTGGACCTGCAGGCGGATGGTGAGAAAGTCTCATTCTCCATCAAAAACATTTCCGAAAATCCTCTGAATATTGAAGCAGAGGAACTTACAGAACGTTTTATCCGCGGAGATGTCTCTAGGAGTACGGAAGGCAGCGGACTGGGACTTTCCATTGCGCAGAATTTAACCACGCTGATGGGCGGTACATTTGAGATTTATCTGGATGGCGATTTATTTAAAGTGATGATTGAGTTTGAGCAGCAGAAGTAATCGGAAAATTTATTCTTGTATTTCTCTGATCGGCACATTATAATGAATGTTATAATTGTTCAATTTCCCTCTGGGGATGGATGGTTGCAGAGCATTATGATTAGTGTTTAAATTATAGATTAATTTTAGGAGGCAGATATATGATAAAATTACACGATGGCGGCGTATACCTGGTAAATGGGCAGACACTGGTGCCCGACAACGGACAGGCAGCGGCTGCAGTCAAGGCAGAAACCGGTATGGAAGTGACCAGGGAGGAAGCAGCGCGAAATACCATCGCATATAATATCCTTTCTGAGCACAACACTTCCGACAATATGGAGAAGCTTAAGATAAAGTTTGACAAGCTGACTTCGCATGACATTACTTTTGTGGGAATTATTCAGACGGCGAGGGCTTCAGGATTAGAGAAATTTCCAGTCCCCTATGTGCTCACCAATTGCCACAATTCCTTATGTGCAGTTGGCGGCACAATCAATGAGGATGATCACATGTTTGGACTTAGCTGTGCTAAGAAGTACGGCGGGGTTTATGTTCCCCCTCATCAGGCAGTCATTCATCAGTATGCGAGGGAGATGCTTGCTGGAGGCGGCAAGATGATTCTTGGCTCGGATTCCCATACCCGTTACGGCGCATTGGGCACGATGGCAATGGGAGAGGGAGGACCTGAGCTGGTGAAGCAGCTGCTGAACAAGACGTATGACATAAACATGCCGAAGGTAGTCGGCGTATACCTGACGGGTAAGCCGGCAAATGGCGTGGGGCCACAGGACGTGGCGCTTGCAATTATCGGCGCTGTGTTTGCCAATGGTTATGTAAATAATAAAGTAATGGAATTTGTAGGACCTGGCGTCTCCAATTTGAGTGCAGATTTCCGAATCGGCATTGATGTTATGACCACAGAGACTACTTGCCTGTCCTCCATTTGGCGGACAGATGACACGATTCGTGAATTCTATGAGATTCATAAAAGAAAAGAAGACTACAAGGAGCTGAATCCAGGACAGACTGCTTACTATGATGGTATGATAGAGGTAGACTTAAGCAAAGTAAAACCGATGATTGCCATGCCGTTCCATCCCAGCAACACTTATACCATTGAGGAACTGAATGCAAACCTTATGGATATTCTGGATGACTGTGAGAAGAAAGCGCTCGTGAGCCTGGACGGGGCTGTAGACTTTACTCTCAAAGATAAAGTAAGAAACGGTAAGCTTTATGTAGACCAGGGAATAATCGCAGGCTGTGCAGGAGGCGGATATGAAAATATCTGCGCGGCGGCTGATATTATGGAAGGGGCAAGTATTGGCTCTGACGAGTTTACACTGAGCGTATATCCGGCAAGTATGCCTGTTTATATGGAACTGGTCAGGGGCGGCGCGGCAGAAACCTTGATGGAGGCGGGCGCTGTTTTAAAGACGGCATTCTGCGGACCCTGTTTTGGTGCGGGCGATACGCCCAGCAATAACGGATTTTCTATCCGCCATTCCACGAGGAACTTCCCCAACCGTGAGGGAAGTAAGCTGCAGAGCGGACAGATTGCCTCTGTAGCGTTGATGGATGCGCGTTCTATTGCTGCTACAGCAGCGAATAAAGGTTATTTGACCCCGGCTACGGATATGGACGTTTATTATTCCCATCCCAAATATTACTTTGACAGTAAGATATATGCCAACCGTGTATTTGACAGTAAGGGTGTGGCAGATCCTACACAGGAAATTAAGTTTGGACCCAATATCAAGGATTGGCCGGCGATGAGCGCATTGCCCGAGAATATGGTGCTGAAGGTTGTCTCTGAGATTCATGACCCGGTGACAACTACAGATGAGCTGATTCCCTCCGGGGAGACTTCTTCTTACCGTTCTAACCCGCTGGGATTGGCAGAGTTTACATTGTCAAGAAAAGACCCGGCATATGTGGGACGTGCCAAAGAAATTCAAAAAGCGCAGAAAGCTGTGGAGGAAGGTGTCTGCCCGCTGGATGTGCTAGAGGAGTTGAAACCGGTGATGGAAGCCGTTGGCAAGATGTTCCCGGAGAAATCTTTTGCAAATGCAAAACCGGGTATGATTGGATTTGGAAGTACCATTTTTGCCGTGAAGCCGGGAGATGGCTCGGCAAGAGAGCAGGCTGCTTCCTGTCAGAAAGTGTTAGGCGGCTGGGCTAATATTGCCAACGAGTATGCGACCAAGCGTTACAGGTCCAATCTGATTAACTGGGGAATGCTGCCGTTTATCATTCCGGCAGGGGAGCTGCCGTTTGCAAATGGGGATTATATTTTCGTTCCTGATATCCGTAAAGCGGTGGAAGCAAAGCAGACGGAGATTCCGGCTTATGTGGTAAAAGACGGCGCACTCAAAGAATTTACGTTAGGAATGGGTGAGTTGACAGAAGATGAGCGCACCATTATATTAAAAGGCTGCCTTATTAACTATTACAAGGCAGAGTAACTAAAAGGTAAAACAGGAACAGGGTATTGCTTCCCGCAATACCCTGGCTTTGCAGCGGGAGGATGTATTTATAGTGGATGAACATAAAAGTACAAGAGAAAAAACAAATTGGAATATCAGGCCCTATTTAGCAATAGGGCTTACTGCTTTTTTAGTTATTGTAGGGTCGTTGGCATTTTTTTTCCTGATTGACCGTTACCATGGATTTACATCCATTGTCGGTAAGCTGATAGCCATTTTGCAGCCGATTACGATTGGTTTAGTAATCGCTTATCTGATGACGCCAGTTGTAAATTTTGAAGAACGTCATCTGCTGCCGTTGGCACAGCAGAAGATGAAAGATCCAGAGAAGGCAAAGAAATTGGTCAGGGTCGTCAGCGTAATTGGAGCTCTCGTCTTTTTTGTATTGATTATTGCAGTTCTGCTTTTGATGGTAATACCGGAACTTTACAAGAGCATCAATGGTATGATAGGCACGTTGCCCAAACAGGTCAATGACTTTATGGACTGGCTTAACGAATATGTCAGCAGCGACAGCGAGATTTCCAGTTATCTGGAAGTCGGGCTGATGAAGGGAACGGAATTCTTTGAAAATTGGGCAAAGACAGATTTCCTCCCCCAGACGAAAAATATCATGGTCGGGGTCACTGCCGGTGTAATCAGTGCGGTAAGGATGCTGTTCAATGTACTGATTGGTATAATCATTTCTATTTATGTGCTGATGAGCAAGGAGGAATTTATCGGTCAGAGTAAGAAACTGATGTATGCGTTGCTGCCAGGCAAGTCTGCCAATGCAGTTATCCATACTGTACATAAGAGCAACGAGATTTTTGGCGGATTTATTTCAGGAAAGCTTCTGGACTCTTTGATTATTGGTATTTTATGTTTTATCTGCCTGTCGCTTATGAAGATGCCTTATACCGTGCTTGTCAGCGTGATTGTGGGCGTAACCAATGTGATACCATTTTTCGGGCCTTATCTGGGAGCGATACCAAGTGCAATTCTCATTATGTTGGCAAATCCCATACAGGGTGTATACTTTATTTTATTTATCCTGATTCTGCAGCAGTTTGACGGAAATATCCTGGGACCTGCAATTTTAGGGGAATCCACAGGGCTTTCTTCGTTCTGGGTAGTGTTTGCCATCCTTGTAGGAGGCGGAATATTCGGTATTCTGGGAATGATTATTGGTGTGCCGGCATTTGCAGTGATTTTCTATGTCTTCCGCAGAACGGTCAACCATATATTAAAGAAGAAACAGCTTCCGCAAGACAGCGGAAATTATATTAAGGTAGAAAAGCTGGATGTTGAGAAACATATATTGGTTGATTTTCCAGAAGATGATGGAAAGAAGCTGGAGCATAGAAAGTCGGGTAAAAGTATTATGGGCCGTAAGAAGAATTTACAGAATAAACAAAAAAGGAAATAATTTTCAGCTGAGGATTTTGACATAAATGGGGGTAATATGGTATGCTATGTCTAAATATAGACAATAATGGGGGAAACATCCCTTTTAACATAATTCTGAGGTGAAATAGTTGGACAGATACGAATACAAGTTAAAACTGGAACAGTTGAAGAACCTTGTAGAAGAAAAAGATTTTAAAACTGCAGCAGATATAGCAGATACCATCAATTGGCGGAAGGTTAAGAGCGCTGCCACATTGTGTATGGTAGGGGAGATATATGACAGATGCAAACGTTATGATGAGAGCCATGAGATTCTGCTGATGGCATATGACCGAGCGGCCGTGGGCAGGAACATTTTGTACCGTTTGACACTGGTTGCCCTCAAAATGGGAAATCTTGATGAGGCGAAGGATTATTTTGAAGAATTTCTGGAGGTTGCGCCTTATGACAACCAGAAGTATGTCCTTCGTTATCAAATTGAAAAGTTAGGCGGTGCCAGTATAGAACAGCTGATTGCCATTCTGGAGGAATTCAAGGGGCGCGAATACCGGGAGGAGTGGGCGTTTGAACTGGCATATCTGTACCATCGGCTTGGCAACAGCGAGCGGTGTGTAGAGGTATGCGATGAGTTGATTCTTTTTATCGGTGATGGGAAATATGTGGAGAAGGCATTGGAATTGAAGATGCTCTATCAGCCGCTGACTCATACCCAGGAACAGAAATACCGGGAACTCATGCAGTCTAATGAGGACATGGTGGAAGTACATACTACCGATGCGCTCGAATCCGGCGAGGTGGTACGGGATACCATGAAAATACCTAATATTACCGCTAACACCGGGCGTTTTAATACCCAGAATCTGCAGGCAGAAATCGCTAAGAGTATGCAGCAGATAATGGATGCCAACTCCAAGGAGACGGTCAACGACACCATGGATAGCCTCAAAAAAATGGTGGAAGATATTCCCTATCTGCAGGTACCGCAGGAGGAAACTGACCGTGCAGCGGAAGAGGAGCGGTATGGACATATCGAGACCGATGAGGAAATAGATGACTCATTGAAAAATGATTTTGAAGAAATGCTTGCTGAGGACCGGGATGGACAGTTTAGTTTTTCTGTCCAGGGAGGCGGAGTCAGAGAGCCTCAGGTCAATGGGCAGATTGGGATAGAAGAAGTGTTGGCAGACTGGGAAAAGACCAGAATGGCAGCGGAAGCTGCTATGGCAGCGGCGCAGCAAAAGAGACTGGAATCTGCGAAAGCACGTGCCATGCAGGAGGCATGGGATTTGTTGGAGAGACTTCATGATATTATTCCCAAGCTGGAAGCGGGCGTCAGTCCCAAAGAACTGCTGGAGGAACAGTATCTGCATAATGATGCTTCTGAAGAGCAGATAGATTCGGCTTCCAGGGGACAGCAGTTCCAAGAGCAGATTCCCGATGAGCTGTATCAGTTACAGGAAGAACCGCAGCCAGAGGTACAGATTCCCAGGGATATGCAGATGCCGGAAGATATACAATTACCGAAAGGAATACAGATACCGGAGGAAGTGCAGCAGTCGGAAGAAATTGAGCCGATTGAAAATGTACAGCAGCCGGAACATGTAGAGCCGGCAGTGGAACCGGAACTGCCACGAGAACAGGTGCAGATGAAGGGGGAACCGCTGTCACAGGACACAAAGCCGATGAAGGCAATCGGACATTTGGCAGACATCACATCTGCGGAAGGAACCGGATATATGGAAAGTACACAGCCAGAGAAGGAGCCAGAGCAGCCGAAAGGCGAACAGCCTTTAACGGAACCAGCACAGCTGCCTGACATACAGCTGCCGGAGGATTTGCAGCTAGAGGAAGAAATACAGGAATCTTCCGCTGCGGATTCAACTTGGGAGGAAGCAGCGAAGATTCTCGGAGAACCGATACCGGAAGAATATTTACAGAAGCTGCGTGAGGAAAAAGCGGCAAAGCTACATGCAGAGGAAACAGATACAAAGGAAAATACTGGTAAAGAAACTGCAGCAAAAGAACTTGCCGTCAAGGAAACAACTGCAGATGCAGAAGGAATAAAAAAGGGCAAAGATACAGACAAGAAAGATGCCGGACAGTATCTGCAGTCCGTATTTGAAGCAGCAAAAGCTTCCCGTGAGGAAAAGGAAAATGTCAGCATCCCTAAGATTAACATAGAAGAGCCGGCAGAACATATCAGCAAGCTGAGCCCGGAACAGAAGAAGATTTTCTCCTATTTTGTTCCCATTACCGGTATGGAACAGCAGCTTTGTCAGGTATTAGAGGGCGCTTTGCACAGGAAGGGCAATGACAGTACTTCGACTAGCGGAAATATTTTGATAACCGGCGGCAGGGGAAGCGGCAAAACAGTGTTGGCGACAGACTTCATTAAAGTAATTCAAAAGAGCAGTAAACATCCAGGCGGCAAAGTAGGTAAGATTACCGGAGAGGCCTTGAATCAGAAAGAACTGAGCCAGTTATTGAAGAAAGTGGCAGGCGGTTACCTGATTGTGGAAAAGGCGGGGGATATTTCGAAAGAGACTGCCACGAAATTATCACTTTTGATGGAACAGGATACTGGTGGGCTGCTGGTTCTCATGGAGGATACCAGCAAAGGCATAAAAAAGCTGTTAAGCCAGGACGTAAATTTGTCTAAGAAATTTACGGAACGGATAAAAATACCAATCTTTACCAGCGATGAGCTGGTGGAATTTGCCAAGGCATATGCTGAGGAGCAGGAATGTGAGATTGACGATATGGGAATACTGGCGCTTTATAACCGAATCAGCAATATTCAGAAGTTAGATGAGGCAACAACTTTAACGGAGGTAAAGGATATTGTAGATGAGGCGATTGCCAGAGCGGAGCGAGGTGGTCTGAAAAAAATTTTTGGCGGTAAGAAATTTAGCCCAGAAGGGTATTTATACCTGAGGGAAAAGGATTTTGAAGATTAAGGAAACAGGAGTGAAAGGTATGGAACATTTTTCAGAGTTGGACATGTACTACTTGGGTCAGGGCACACATTATGATGTTTACAAGAAACTGGGGGCGCACCCTACCAAGAGAAGAGGGAAAAAAGGTGTTTATTTTGCTGTGTGGGCGCCTAATGCTGAGAAAGTATCTGTCATCGGAACATTCAATGATTGGAAGGAAGATGCGAATGAGATGACCCGATTAGAGCCGATGGGCGTCTATGAGCTGTTCGTGGCAGGAGCGCAGGAAGGGGATTTGTACAAGTTTTATATTGAGACGCCGGATGGGCGTAAGCTTTATAAAGCGGACCCTTATGCAAATTATGCGGAGATGCGTCCTGGAACTGCTTCCAGGGTAACAGATATCAATAAAATTGAGTGGACAGATACGAAATGGATGGAGAAACGCAAAGCGTGTAAGGATGTTCATGCGCAGCCAATGGCGATTTATGAGGTTCATCCAGGTTCCTGGATGCGCCATCCCGGGCGTGAGGATGAAGGTTTCTATTCTTATCGTGAACTGGCGCATAAGCTTGCTGCCTATGTAAAAGAGATGGGTTATACCCATGTGGAGATGATGGGGATTTCAGAATATCCCTTTGATGGCTCCTGGGGATATCAAGTAACCGGATATTATGCGCCTACTTCAAGGTATGGTACGCCGGAGGACTTTGCGTATTTTGTAAATTATATGCATAAGAACAATATTGGCGTTATTTTGGATTGGGTTCCCGCACATTTCCCCAGGGATGCACATGGTCTGGCAGAATTTGACGGAAGCTGCCTTTATGAGTATGCTGACCCCAGGAAGGGTGAGCATCCCGACTGGGGCACGAAAATTTTCGATTATGGCAAGACGGAAGTGAAGAATTTCCTCATCGGCAGCGCGTTATTGTGGATTGAACATTACCATATTGACGGTCTTCGTGTGGATGCTGTAGCATCCATGCTGTATCTGGATTATGGTAAACAGGACGGTCAGTGGGTTGCGAATGAATTTGGCGGAAATAAGAACCTGGAGGCAATTGAATTCTTTAAACATATCAATACGTTGATTCTTGGCAGAAATCCGGGAGTGGTGATGATTGCGGAAGAGTCAACGGCTTGGCCGAGAGTGACCGGAGGCGTAGAGGACGAGGGGCTGAATTTCAGCTTTAAATGGAACATGGGCTGGATGCATGATTTCCTGGATTATATGAAGCTTGACCCATATTTCCGCAAAGACAACCATAACCGCATGACATTTGCCATGAGTTATAACAGCAGCGAACATTATATTTTGGTGCTGTCTCATGATGAGGTGGTACACCTGAAATGCTCCATGATAAATAAGATGCCTGGGGAGGGCAAGGATAAGTTTGCCAACCTGAAAGCAGGATATGGATTTATGATAGGCCATCCTGGCAAGAAATTGTTATTTATGGGTCAGGAATTCGGGCAGCTTCGCGAGTGGAGTGAGGAACGTGAATTGGATTGGTTCCTGTTAGCAGAGCCTCCGCATCAGCAGCTGCAGACATATTTCAAGGACTTACTGCACATTTACAGGAAGTATCCGGCAATGTATGAGGCAGACACAGACTGGAGTAATTTTGAGTGGATTAATGCCGATGACAATACGCGCAGCGTGTTCAGTTTCATGCGTAAAAGTGCAAACGGTAAGAAAAATCTGCTTTTCATCTGTAACTTTACGCCGGTAGCATGGGAAGATTACCGTGTAGGTGTGCCCATGAAGAAGCAGTACAAACTAATTCTTAACAGCGATGACAAAAAATACGGCGGAGACGGTGCAGAGCGTCCGCTCACCTACAAGGCAGAAAAGAAAGAATGTGACAATCAGCCATATTCGTTTGCGTATTCGCTGCCTCCCTATGGAGTTGCAGTATTCCAGTTTTAATTAAAAAAACCATAAAGGATTATAGAGCTGAGAACCCCGGCAGGACAAGACAGATATTTGAGAATCCGTCTTGTCTGGTCGGGGTTCTGGGTAGCATAACCAAAAATCGGGCATATAGTATAGGGATAGAATAAATGGGAGAATGACTGTGGATTATAAACAAGATGTATTTTACAGAACACCCCAGCAAAATATGTCTAAAATCCCATTTTACATGGCATACCCAATGCAGACTGTCTATATGGAAGAGTTGGAATATGCCCGGGATTTGGATAAATTGAAAGGGATGTATCCCAGAGAAGTCCGCGCCATCCAGGAAATGGTGGAGGATGAATGTGACAAGATGGAATACGAAGGAAGCCTGATGTTTGATGAATATCCTGACAGGGTGATGGTAAACCGGATTGTCAAGCGGATTTACGATGCCTCTGCAAATGTGCAGCCAGATATTCAGAAGTTTGAAATCGAGCAAAGCGACATGGGGCAGTATGAGAGAGAGCAGTATGAAGATGGTGCATATGAAGAGCTGGGTATGGACGGTGCAGAAATGGAGACGGAGGAGTCTGCATTAGAAGAACTGGCTTTGGAAGAGTTTCCGTTAGAAAATTCGTCATCTGAAACGATACCATTAGAAGGGAACCTGGTGGCTCAGCGTGGACCGGGAGGGTCAGGCTGGGGACCAGGAAGACCGCCGGGACCGCCGCCAGGCCCGGGCTGGGGACCAGGAAGACCGCCGGGACCGCCGCCAGGTCCAGGCTGGGGACCAGGAAGACCGCCGGGACCGCCGCCAGGCCCGGGTTGGGGACCAGGAAGACCACCAGGAAACCATGGATTGCAGAATTTGATTGAGGTACTGCTGTTTAATGAAATGTATCAACGCCGGTGCAGACATAAGAGATGCCGCCGTTGGTGGTGAACTTGAGATATATAGAAGGAAATGAAAGGTTTACGATGGAAGAATTAAGGGAAGTCTTATATAAGTATCTGAATGAGGAATTGGTACGGCTTACCATCAGTAATCCCAGAAGCAAGACGGAGGCTGCAAAAATCAGCCTCCGCCCGGTGCTGCTGGGAGGGAAGCTGGTGTTTCAGGCAAGTATCCGGCAGGATAAGAAAGTGTTGCACCAGAATTTTGACCGGCAGGAGGCTGTGGAGGAGATTGTTAAATGGACAAAAAACTACCGGCAGCTTGAACTTTTTTCCGGGACAGGACAAGCTACCGTGCTTATCAGCAAAAAAGGAAAGATAGGCATTAAAGAGAAAAAGGTTGCCGGCTGTGTAAAAAAACCGGATTTATCTCATAATAGAAAGAAAAAATATATTCTCGAACCGGAGCGCAAAGTAGGATTCCTAATAGATTTGGGTGTACAGACCAAAGAGGGTAAGATTGTGCACGCAAAATATGACAAATTTCGGCAGATAAACCGTTTCTTGGAATTCATTGAGGATATTTTGCCGCAGCTGCCACAGGAACGGAAGGTAAAAATTGTGGATTTTGGCTGCGGAAAATCATATCTGACATTTGCCATGTACCATTATCTCAAGGAATTAAAGGGCTATCAGGTGCATATTATTGGACTTGATTTGAAAGAAGATGTGATTGAGCATTGCCGGATACTGGCAGAGAAGTATGGTTATACAGACCTTGATTTTTATGTAGGGGATATCGCATCGTATCAGGGAATGGAACAGGTGGACATGGTGGTAACGCTCCATGCCTGTGACACAGCAACGGACTTTGCCTTGGACAAAGCAATACGCTGGGGAGCAAAAGTCATCTTATCGGTGCCTTGCTGCCAGCATGAATTGAATGGACAGATTGAAAATGATGTATTGGCGCCGGTATTTTCTTATGGGCTGATTAAGGAGCGGATGGCGTCTTTATTCACGGATGCGCTGCGCGCGCAGATTTTGGAGAGTAAAGGTTATCAGGTGCAGGTATTGGAATTTATTGATATGGAGCATACGCCGAAAAATATACTGATTCGTGCCGTAAAAAAGGGTAAGGCCAAAGACAGCGGAGATTATCGCAAACTTATGGAGTTTTTGCATGTGCAGCCCACGTTGGCGGTGTTACAGGACAGAGGAAAGGGTGATAAGCAGGATGCGTAAAGGCATAATTAAAATCGTGGTATTATTTCTTGTTTTTTGTTTGACAGTAGCGGTAATGGGAGAGAGGGACAGACAGAGCGAGATGGATTTGAAATCGGAAATGGCATCTGTGACGCTTCCGGTAGTTTATTTCATGCGGGATGACGTCAAAATGAACCAGCTTTACGGCTACAGTTCTCAGATGGATGCTACTGCGGTGCGTGATACGATTACGCCGCTGAGGGAGGATTTGACGCTTCCGCTGGTGGTCAGAGCTTATCAGAACCATATTGAAAATATTTCCTTTGAAGTGCGTTCCATGGACATGCAGCGATTGGTAGAAGACGGTGAGATTGGCAGTTTTTCACAGAAAGATGGGGAAATCCGCGTAGAGCTTAAATTTGAAAATATTTTGGAGCAAGGCACAGAATACATGCTGGAGCTTACTGTTAACAGCGACGGTGCGCCCATATATTACTATACCAGAATTATCCGGGAAGAAGATTATTATGTGGACGAAACGCTGGACCTTGTTATGAGTTTCCATGAGCAGTCCCTGGACAAGAAGCAGGCGGGGAATCTTGCGCTTTATTTGGAGCCAAACAGCCAGGGGGACAACAGTACCTTGCATAAGGTGACGATTAATTCCAGTCTGGCACAGGTGAGCTGGGCAGAATTTACCGGTGAACGTCTGGAGCAGCCGGTTGCTTCCGTGAAGGAATTAGGGAGCTCTTATAATACAGTTACGCTGCGCTATATCATGACGGCGACAGGAGATGGCGGAGGTGTGGAGTATTATACTGTGGAGGAGTATTACCGGGTGCGCTATAACAGCACGATTGGACGTATGTCACTGTTGAATTATGAGAGGGATATGAATCAGGTTTTCCGCGGGGAGAATCATACGGTCAATAAAAACAAACTGCTCCTGGGCATCCGCCCGGAAAATGTGGACTATATGACGAATGAAAAAGGGACGATTGTCGCATTCGTTCAGGAGGGCGAATTGTGGAGTTATAACAGTGACAGTCATGAACTTTTCCGCATTTTCAGTTTCCGCAGCACGGAGGGAATTTCTGACAGAGAAAATAATGGACAGCACGATATCCGCATTATGCGTATGGACGAGAGCGGAAGCATGGATTTTGCGGTATATGGTTATATGAACCGGGGAAGCCATGAAGGTATGACTGGAATCAGCGTATTCCACTATGACAGTGTGGGGAATACGGTGGAGGAGTCGTTGTTTATGCCAGCCAACTGTTCTTACGAGATGCTGAAAGCAAACTGGGGCGAAGTCTTTTATATCAGTGACAAAAATATGTTTTACCTTCTGGCAGACGGACAGCTTTACCGTATAAATCTGGAAGACTGCCGCGCGGAGACGGTAATCCGCGGTATGCAGCCCGGAAGCTATGTGGCGTCGGAAAATGGACGTTATATTGCATGGCAGGATTTGAAAGATGATGAATATGCACAAGCAGTCAAAATTATGGATTTGGAGGATGAGACGACCCGCACGATAGAGGGAACAGGGGAAGAATATCTCAAACCAATTGGCTTTGTGGAGAGTGATTTTGTTTATGGCTCGGCAAAAGAGACGGAAGTAATGGAAGATACGGCAGGAAACACCCGCTTTCTCATGTATAAGGTGACCATTGTGGATAACAAATCCCAGGTGATTAAGGAGTATCAGAAGGATGGTTTTTATATTTCCAATGCTTATGTGGAGCAGGATACGATTTTTCTGGACAGGGAACTGCGCACAGAGACAGGTTTTATCCCGGCAGACCAGGATACCATTAAAAACCAGCAGTTGGAATCTTCACGCCTGATTACGGTGGATACAATAGTCACGGAAAAGAAGCAGACGCAGGTGGAATTGGTGTTTGCTGAGGAAGAGGCAGAGGGCATAAAAAATGTGCAGGTCAAAGCGCCCAAGGAGATTGTTGTTGAGGAGCAGCGGACTGTGGAACTAGAGAGCAGTAAAGACCGCAAGGATTATTATGTTTACAGTGCAGGGAGGATTGTGATGTCAACGCCGTCTGTAATGGACGCCATTCTCTGTGCAGATGAAAATGCAGGCGTTGTCATTGACGGCAGACAGAAATATATCTGGCGAAGAGGCAGAAAGCCGAGCAAGCCTATGATTGGCCCCGGAACGCTGGAGAGTCCGGAACTTAGCGAGAATTCTGTGGTACGCTGCCTGACATATCTTCTTCAGGAGGAGGAGAGCAGCATTGATGTGGAGGATTTGATTGCCAAAGGCGAGACGCCCAGGCAGATTCTTACGGAGGCGTTGATGGGCTGTGATGTGGTAGACCTCTCCGGCTGCAGCGTCAGCCAGGTATTGTATTATGTAAATCTTGGAAATCCGGTGCTTGCTATGCTCAATGACGAGGCGGCGCTTATTGTCGGGTACGATGAACATAACACGATTCTGTACCAGCCAGCGGAGAATACGGCAAAGAAGATGGGACTGCAGGACAGCGATGCCTTCTTTAGCGGAGCAGGCAATGTCTTCCTGGGGTATATAAAGTGATTTAACCAAGAAAAATATTTTAAGGTTGAATAGTTGCGAAAAAATAAATCCTTAAGTTTTCCCCGACTATTACCGAAATACTTAATAGTTGAAAAAAAGGATTAATGGGGCGCGGATATGAACATAAGAGTAGATAACAGCAATATAGCGGAAGTGGCAAAGACGAATAGCAGAGTGGAAATCAAAGGCAACGTGGACGTTGCTGTTAAGGAGACCACTACCAAGCAAGTTGACAAAGGTTCCGGAGAGATAAGGTCTATACAGCAGACAACAGTGGAAGTCCCACATATCAGCGGGGAATCCCAGTTAGACGAGATACGCCAGGAGGCGGAGAATATGGAGGCACAGCTTCTTCAGAAAAAAATGCAGGTGGTGGCTAATACGGCAACGCCTGCAGATTGCGGGGAAATGGAAGAGGACGGTTATTCCCTCAACGATACAGAGGTTGAGACGGTTGTAACCGAGATGGATAAGATTAAGATGGAACTTGCCAGGGCCGGCGTGGATATCAGTGTATTTGGAGATATGCCGGACAGCGAGATGTTAGAGGCGATAACCGGGAGCGTTGCGGCGGCAAGACAGATAGAATCTGCAATTGAAGAGGCTAATCTGCCAGCCACCGAGGAAAATGTCACAGACATCCAGGAGACCTTGAAACAAGCGGCAGACCTCACTTCCTGCAGCGATGAAGCAGTGAAATATATGTTGGATAATGAACTTGAACCAACCGTTGAGAATCTTTATAAGGCACAGCACAGCAGCGGGACAATGCCGAATCAGGAGATGGGCATTAAGCTTGATGATGGGCTGAAGGAACAGATTAGCCAGGTAATCAAACAGGCAGGGTTGTCTGTGAACGATACGACGCTCTCTGTCAGTCAGTGGATGATGGAAAATCAGATTCCTCTGACAGCCGACAATTTGAATTATGTTATGGATTTGAAGGAAGCACAGCTTCCGCCGGATATGGATCAGGTGATGAACGCAGCCATGCGGGCAATTGCAGAAGGCGGACGTCCCAAAGATGCGGTGATTGTGGATGGTTACAGCAATGTGGAACGTGCCCAGCAGGCGGCGCAGACCATAGAGCAGGCTACAGATGGAGACGTCTGGAGCGTAGTGGAAAAGGGAATGCCCCTTACCATTGAAAATCTTGAGGCAGCCAGAAATTACCATGCGCAGCAGGAGACGGACAGCCGGAGCGGGGGACAGAGGGCTGAAACGGCGGAAATACCAGAATATGCCAAGGAAGACCTGGCATTTCTCAAGGCCAAACGCCAGTTGGAGGAGATACGCCTTGCCATGACAGCGCAGGCTAACTATGCATTGCTGAGACAGGGAATTTCCATTGAAACACAGCCGTTAGAGGAATTGGTACAGCAGCTGAAGGAGCAGGAAAATGCCTATTATGCCGGTCTGCTCAGCCAAAATGGCATAGAGCCGACACAGGAAAATACCGGCATATTTGCCGATACCATAGAAAAGACCCAGCAGATGAAAGGTGTTCCCGCCTATATTCTGGGTAATGTTAAGACAGCAGAAGATACGATTAATTCCATTCATGAAGCCGGCGTATCCAGGCAGACACAGATGGAACGTGCCGGGGAAGCGTATGAGGCGCTTTGGACTGCGCCGCGGGCAGATTTGGGAGATTCCATACGCAAGGCGTTCCAGAACGTGGATGATATTCTTGATGACCTTGATTTGGAGGTTTCAGATGCGAATCGCCGTGCAGTGCGGATACTTGCTTACAATGAGATGGCAATCAACCCGGAATCTATCATGCAGATGAAAGCGGCAGACCAGAAAGTACAGAATCTGTTCCAGAATCTGTCCCCATCTGTGGTGATGGAAATGATTCGTGAGGGGGTTAATCCTCTGGAAATGAATGTCGAGGAACTAAACGCAAAGGCAGAGGAGATTAAGAATAAGCTGAACGCGGGTGATGAAGAGAAATTCAGTAAATATTTATGGAAATTGGAACAGCATCAGGAGATTACAGAGCAGGAGAGAGACAGCTACATAGGAATATACCGGATGCTCAATCAGATTGATAAGACAGACGGAGCAGTGATTGGCGCGTTGGTGCAGCAGGGAGCGGAGCTTTCCATGAAGAACCTGCTCACGGCAGTGCGGACAAACCACAATTCCGGGATTGATGTGTCAGTAGATAATAATTTTGGAGAAATTGAGAGCCTGAACATGCCGGGGCTGAGCATCACTGAGCAGATTGAGGCAGCGTACCAGACGGATTGCGCAAAAGAAGCCTTAAGGTATGCAACGCCGGAAGGAATGCAGCAGATGCAAGGTTCGGTACAGGACATGACGCCCGAAGAACTGTTGTGGCAGCTTCGGGACGCGCCGGTCGATGAGGCGGCGGAGGAAGCGTATTATCAGGAGCAGCTGGCAGAATTTTCTCAGGCAAAACAGGCGGAGGCACATGTACTGCAGATTCTTGCAGGACATGATATGCCGGTTACGGCTTATAACATTATGGCAGCGAACCAGTTGTTAAATCCGCGCGGCGGCATTTTCAAGACGTTGTTTGAGCGGGAAGATAAGCCTGATACTCCAGACTTGGAAGAGGCAAAGGAAGCAATTATCGAGAAATTTGGCGAAGCTTTGGGTGAGCCGGAAGATCTGGCCGAGGCACAGCAGGAGCTTGCTGAGGCCGCAGAAAATGTCATGAGGACTATGGAGGATTCACAAGGCGTCACGAGCGTTGATTTGCGGGATATGCGGCTTTTGCGCCAGCAGATTGCCCTTGGAACCCGCATGGCAAAAGATGAGCATTATGCCATTCCGGTATTGGTCGGAGATGAATTAACGAATGTGCAGCTTAAAATTGTCCGTGGAAAAGAAGAGCGCGGCAGAGTGGATGTACTCTTTGAAACGCCCAAACTTGGCAAGGTAGCGGCAAGGTTCCAGGTGCAGGAAGATTCCGTAAAGGGATATGTTGTTTCTGACTCTAATAGAACGATAGATGAACTTAAGAACCAGCAAGACAGCCTGGCAGAGCAGTTTGGTTTGCAGGAGGGGAAATCCCCAACGCTGGATTTTGCTTACAGTGAAGAACTTGATTTGAACCGTTTTGCAGGTGGGAAGACAGGTAATACTGCCAATCTCGATACAGAATCGCAATCCTATCGGGTTCAGACACAAACGCTTTATGGTCTGGCAAAAGGGTTTTTAGAGGGAATGAAGCAGATGGGACAGAGTATCTAAGGAAATACTGATTTAATCAGTTTTTCCTTAGAAATAAATTCAGAAGAGAGGTATTCAATTATGAAAATTAATCACAATATGTCAGCCTTGGTTGCCAATAAAAGGTTACTGAAATCGGAGAACAGTTTGTCAAAATCTATAGAACGTTTGTCCACAGGTTTAAGGATAAACCGCGCAGCCGATGATGCAGCAGGAATGGCAATTGCCAGTAAGATGAAAACCCAGATAAAAGGACTGGATCAGGCATCCAGGAACTCCTCAGACGGAATCTCTGTGCTGGAGACGGCAGATGGAGCTTTAAGTGAAGTACATGAGATGCTTCAGAGAATGAGGGAACTTTCGGTTCAGGCGGCAAATGGCACATATATGCCGGACGATTTGGAAGCAATTCAATTGGAAATCAATTCCTTGCGCGAGGAGATTGACCGTGTATCCAGAGACACAGAATTTAACACGAAGAATTTGCTGGATGGTACGTTGGAGCAGCGTGTATATCCCGATAACCGTGGTATTAAGCGTATAGATATTTCTGACAGCGTTATCCCTAATTTGTATACGGTAGAGATTACAGCGGATGCAGAACATGCAGTGACAGAAGGCGGAGCGCCTATGGCAGCGACAGACGTAGTTCCGGCAGGCGCAACGGGAAAGGTTGTTATCAATGGCGCTGAGGTAGAGATTAAAGAAGGCGAGACCTTTGAACAGGTCTATAACAAACTGCGCGATACGGCAGAGCGCGGAGAGGTGAATCTGCTGGTTGTAAAGGATTTGACAGATAAGACAGGAAAGCCAGAGGATGCCGGATATGTTCCTGGCAGTGTGGCAGATGGCGGAAATCTGGTATTTGTCTCTAATAAATATGGAAACAGCGCTGAATTGAGCATAAAGTGCGATAATCCGGATTTGGCAGCATTTTTGGGAATTGGCTCGGATACCAGCACAGTCGGCAAAGATGTAGAAATCAATATTTCTGCCAATGATGTGGGATTTGGTACACAGGCGACAATCCTTACAGATGGTAATTATGTAACAATTACAGACCGCAGCGGCTTTGAAATGAAATTTGAGGTTGAGCCGGGAACACTTGGAGAGGTTAATTTGGAGGTTGCAGACTTAGGTCCCATGACGCTTCAGATTGGTGCAAATGAGAATCAGACAATGAGTGTGCGCATTCCAGAGATTTCTTCCAAGACGTTGTATATTGATAAAGTAAACGTTTGTACTGTTACCGGAGCGGATAAAGCAATTACGAGTTTTGATGGAGCTATTGCCAAAGTCAGCGAGACGCGTTCCAGTATCGGCGCTTACCAGAACCGTCTGGAATATACGGTTAACAGCTTGGATTTAACAGAGGAAAATATGACCCAGGCTCTGTCCAGGATTGAAGACGTGGATATGGCAGAGGAGATGACAGAGTACACCAAAGACACTATTTTAACCCAGGCAGCAACTTCTGTGCTTGCCCAGGCCAATGACCTTCCGCAGCAGGTACTGCAGCTTCTGCAGTAAATACAGACCGGTTGCCGCGGCAATGTAGTACAGACAGAACAGTGTGTGAAATGCTGTCAGAGCAGCAGAAAATATTGGAGGAATTGATGACGCAGGAAAAGAAGCAGGAATTTACCCGCAGGCTTAGCTGCTGCAACCGCAGTGAAATGGTTGTAATTATTTATGATATATTGTTTGCTTATCTTGATGAAGGAATCCAGGCTAAAGAAGCCGGGGATTACCCGGCTTTTAAGAACGCCGTCACTCATGCTCAGCAGGTAGTCTGCAGGTTGATGGACGATTTGGATTTCAATTATGAAATTGCAGGCAGCCTTTTTGCAGAGTACCAGTTTGTCAATAAGCTGCTTTCTATGGCAATATGTAAAAATACATCCCAGAACCTTGAAGATGCTAAGAGGGTTCTGAAGAATCTTTATGACGCTTTTGTGGAGGCGTCACGCCAGGATACGTCAGAACCCCTGATGGAGCACACGCAGCAGGTTGTGGCAGGCATGACTTATCAGAAAGGCTGCCTGACGGAAACTCTTCAGGGTTCAGAGAATTCCAGGGGATTTCTGGCGTAGGAATTTTCATTGAACTGCTTTGCCTTTGTCAGCAAAAATTTGTAACGCATCTGCAGCGCATTTACCTGATAAATGCAGCAGTCAATGAGGTCCGGTTCCATAGCATTTTCAAAATTATCATAGGCAAGAGCCAGATCATATCTGGCTTTTTCTATGTCATCTAAAAGTAAAGAGTAAGCAGTTGTCTGAGGTTTTTCTTTTTTTGCGGTCTGAAACATATGCATCCCTTTCCTTTTCTGATTTGCTGTTACTTAAAGTATAAGCAGAAACTTCCAACTCTATACAAAAAAGTCATAAATTTCTCCAGAAAGTATATATATGAGTTAAGGGTATTTTGAGGAGGACAGGTATGGAAAATTATTATGGAATTACAGCAATTGCAGGTATCTGCGTGGTTGTGCTGCTGATGGGGATGATGAAGCAGAAAGCAGGGTGGATTTCTGCGTTTATTCTGCGCTGTGCAGCAGGGACAGTGGGTATCTGTGTGGTTAATTCGCTGCTTGAAAGTTTGGGGATTTCGGTGGCGGCAGGGGTCAACCCGGTGAACGTTTTGACAATCGGAACCCTTGGTATTGGCGGCTTTGGACTGGTTTATGGAATTTTATTTTATAAGTTCTTGTAAGTTATTTACAAAAATAAAAAATATCGGCAAAGGTACTTTACAATGGAAAGAGCATGTTTTATAATCCAAAATATCACTGATTCGCGGACAGGAGTATTATTCAGAGAGAGGTGATAGTTTGGGGAGGTGAAAGTGCTACTTAGCCTGACTCTTTTGAGTATGGCAGCGGTAACAGACATCAGGTGCTTTCAAATCAGTAACCGGCTGGTTGTAAGCGGATTATTTTCAGGATGTGTTTTGCAAATTCTGCAAAGAGGAGCAGGAGGAATCGGCGTTTTTCTAATAAACGTCTCTATACCGGTTATCTTATTTTATCTATTGTTTCTGATACGTGCCCTGGGGGCAGGTGATATCAAATTATTTTCCATAATCGGCGGTATATGGGGTTTTGACGTGCTTTGTACTACAATAGCAGCAGCTTTTCTTGCGGCGGCGTTTATGTCACTTGGTAAGATTCTGTTTCATCGCAATTTCATTTCACGTCTGCAGATATTTGCAGCATATATGGAGCAGACGCTGGCAAGCGGCAAATTGCTCAAATATCCGCAGGATTCTCAGGACAGGCATCATGTCATTCATTTTTCAATTTCTATTTTAATCGGCTATGCAATCGCAATGGAGGTGACTTATTGAGGAAAATTTTAATTGCTGTCTGTGATTCAGACAGTTCATATGGGGAGAAGCTGGGGGAATGGTTCTCTCTGCAGAGAGGGGAAAAGCTGCAGAGCATGTTTTTCTCTTCACCGGAAAGCTTCTGGGAAAGCTATGGCAGCAGGAAACCGGATATTGTGCTGCTGGGAACAGGTTTTCTGAATCATTCGGGAATCTGTGAGCAAATCATGGAACAGCGCAAACGTGTGCAGGAAGAATCGCAAAAGGGCGCAAAAGGTGCAATTCTGTGGATGTATCTGTGCGCATTGGACGGCGAAGAGCGGATTCCCGCTTATATCCGTGAACTTCCCGCAGTAGACAAATATCAGCCGGCGTCTCGCATTCTCAGGGAAATATTCTCAGTTTACCGGCAGTGGGAGGATGAGACATTAAATGAGATGGGCGGGGAAAGAGAGGTAATAGGAATTTACTCGCCATGCCACAGTATCTGGCAGACGCCATTTGCGCTTACCTTCGCACAGGAATTAGCACAGGAAGAAAAGGTACTTTATATCAATCTGCAGGAATGCGCGGGGTTTAGCGGCTGGTTTGGCGTAGATTATGAAAAAGACCTTCTGGATGTAATGTATCTGTGCCTGAACGATGGCGGCAAGATTGCCCATTGTGTCAGCAGTGCGCTGTATACGATGGAAGGGATTGATTATATTCCTCCCGCTAAGGATGGCGGCTGTCTGGGGGAGATTTCTGCAGAGGATTACCTCAAATTTATAAAGCTGTTGGCGGAACACAGCGGTTATCGCATAATTCTGCTGGATTTTGGTATGATGATTCCGGGATTTTTTCAGTTATTGGAGGTTTGCAGCAAAGTTTATATCGTCGCTGAATCAGGGGAACTGTACAATGCGCCGCTGCAGCAGTTTCAGCAGATGGCAGAACGGCAGGAAAACAATAATCTGCAGCAGAGACTGATATACCTTTCGCTCCCATCAGCAGAGACAGGGCATTGTCCTGGGGAAGGAAAGCTAAAGCAGTGGCTTTGGGGAGCAATTGGAGATTTCAGCCGCAGGCTGGCGGGGGTACAGGGTGGAGCAGATTAGGAAAAACGTATTGGCGCAGTTGGATATGACCAGGGAACATGAGGAGCAGGAGCTCTTAGCAGCGATTGATGAAGAAATCTGCCGCCAGGCAAAGGAGCGGGTGATTCCTCTCAACTGGCGAAAGGAACTGCGGATGCAGGTATTCCATTCTCTTAGGAAATTGGATGTGCTGCAGGAATTACTGAGTGAGGATGACATTACGGAAATCATGGTCAATGGCGCGGAACATATCTTTTATGAGAGACAGGGACAGATTCATGCCTGGGATAAATCCTTTTCTTCCAAGGAGAAGCTGGAGGATATCATTCAGCAGATGGTGGGCAGCCATAACCGGGTAATTAATGAGTCAGAGCCTATTGCGGACACCAGACTTTCCGATGGTTCCCGGGTAAATGTAGTGCTGCCGCCAGTGGCTTTGGAAGGACCGGTGGTCTCTATCCGTAAATTTCCCAAACATCCAATCTTGATGGAGCAGATGATAGAAGGAGAATCCATCAGTCGGGAATGTGCAGAATTTTTAAATCTTCTGGTGAAAGCCGGATACAATATCTTTATCTCCGGGGGAACCGGCTCCGGCAAGACAACATTTCTCAATGCATTATCAGAATTTATCCCTAAGACAGAACGAGTAATTACTATAGAGGATTCTGCGGAACTGCAGATTCAGGGCATTGCGAACCTGGTGCGCATGGAGACGCGCAGCGGCAGGGCAGATGAAAAACTTTCCGTTACTATTCGGGATCTGATTCGTACGGCGCTGCGTATGCGTCCGGACCGTATCATTGTGGGGGAAATCCGCGGCGCTGAATGTCTGGATATGCTGCAGGCAATGAATACCGGGCATGACGGTTCGCTGAGCACCGGTCATGCCAACAGCTGCCGGGATATGATTAGCCGCATGGAGACGATGGTCCTTATGGGCATGGAACTTCCCTTGCAGGCAATCCGGGCGCAGATTGCTGCCGGTGTGGATATTCTGGTACATTTGGGAAAATTGAGAGATTGCAGCCGGCGGCTGCTGGCTATTACAGAAATTGATAAATTGGAGGAAGGGGAAATCCGTCTGAATCCTCTGTATGAGTTTGTCGAGTTGGGAGAGCGTTCTGACAAAATTAAAGGAAGCTGGATGAAGCGGGGCGAGTTAATCCATCGGGGAAAGTTGTATGCGGCGGGGCTGGAAGTGGAGGGAAACAGGAAAAGAAAGCAATAAAGGCTAAGGAGGGCAGGGAATGAAAGGGATGGAAAGCAGAGATTGCAAAGCAGTATTGCGGCGAAGACCAGGAAGGGATTACAGGCATTATGTATTGGACTGGCGTGAAAATTTGCTTTGGCTTGCAGCAGCGGCAGGTATGACATGCATGATATCCTGGTTGTTTTATCGAAGCGTATATGCACTGGCGCTCTTTGTACCTATGCTGTTTCTGACAAGAAGACTTTTTAGCGGCTATTTTCTGGCAAAGCAAAAGAGTGAGCTGCTGTATCAGTTTGGAGAAATGCTGCAGATGATAGCTGCTTCTCTCAAAGCCGGGTATTCCATGGAAAATGCTTTTTTGCAGGCATGGAAGGAGTATGTGCGTCTCTATGGAGAAAAAAGCCTGATAGCGCAGGAATTTTGCGCTATCTGCCATCAACTGCAGTTTAATGAGCCTTTGGAGCAATTGGTGGACGACCTGGCACAGCGCAGCGGAGTCGAGGAAATCATCAGTTTTTCCCAGGTTTTTTCCTTTGCTAAGCGAGGCGGCGGAGATATGATGAAAATTTTTCAGAGTACGGTGGAAAAGATTAGACAGAAGTCGGATGTGGAGCGGGAAATTGTCACAGTGATAACAGCAAAAAGGACAGAACAGCGCATTATGGATTTAGTGCCATTTGGCATTCTGCTCTACGTAGGGCTGACTTCCCCGGAATTCCTGGCTCCGCTGTATGGGAACCTGCTGGGGGCGGCGGTGATGACGGTTTGCCTGCTGGTATATGTGGGAGCCTTCCTGCTGGCGGAGAAAATCTTAAATATTCGTATTTGAGGCAGAAGGCAAATGCGAAGCATTTATAGGAATGCCTTCTGCCGAGCTGGCGCCGAGCGAAAGAGAGGAGGAAACTTATGTACTGGTATCTTACAGGGGCAGTCGTCTGTCTGGCAGCTGCATTATATCGAAAGCGCAAAGCTTTGCAGGAGAAGAAATGGTATCATGTCTCATGCATTCTTGCCGTAGGATTCCTGTTGGCAGCTGTGACCGCTCATTTGGATGGAAAAGAAGAGAACAGGAGCGAAATTGCCAGAAATCAACCAGGACAGGGAGCATTGGAAAAAGAGTATTTCGTAGATGTGCCAGGCGAGCTTGAAGATTATCCGCTCAGGCTGGAAATTGCAGAGAAAAAACTGACAAAGGCGCAGAAAATGAAATGTCTGGAAAAGGCAGAGAGGGAGCTGGATACATTGATTGCTGGCAGCAATCCCTCCAAGGATGAGGTGACAGAGAGCCTGTACCTGCCGGAATATCTGCAGGAAGGCGCAGTGGAGGCAACGTATCAGTTTTCTGACTATGAAATCTTTCATGCAGATGGAACATTACATCAGCAGCCGCAAAAGCCGACTTTGGTGAAAATTACAGCGGAGTTGGTCTGTCAGGGTGAGACTTGTCTCTATCAGTTTATGGTACAGGCATTGCCCAGGGAGAAATCTTCGCAGGAAAAGTTTGCGGAGAAATTGACAGCCCTGGTGTCTGCGCAGAACGAGGCGGAAGATTGCAGTTATGTCAAATTGCCTGATAAGTTAGAGGGCAAGGAGGTTGTCTGGCGTCAGAGATTGGTAAACCGCAGTTTGATGATGGTTTTTTTGGCGGCAGTGGCAGCGGCGGGGATATTTCTTCGGGAAAAGGAAGAAAACAGGCGTAAAAAAGCAGCAAGGGAGAGACAGATGATGATAGATTATGCTGGTATAGTCGGTAAGTTTTCACTGTTGTTAGGAGCCGGCATGAACATTTCCCTTGCCTGGGAGAAAATTGCTCTTGCTTATCAGAAAAAGCGTGAACAGGGGCAAATAGAAAAGCGGTATGCCTATGAGGAAATGTTGAATACGTTATATGAAATCCGTGATGGTGTGGGGGAACTGCAGGCGTATGAGAATTTTGGCATTCGCTGCCAGCTTAGCATTTATCGAAGGTTGTCAGCGTTAATTGTACAGAATGTGCGCAAAGGAGCGCAGGGAATGCAGAGGCTGCTGGAGCAGGAAGAATGGGAGGCATATGAACAGCGCAAAGCACACGCCAGACAGATGGGTGAGGAGGCTGGCACAAAGTTATTGTTGCCGATGGGAATAATGCTGGCAATTGTGCTGGCAATTCTGGTCATTCCAGCAGGAATGACATTGAATATATAAAACAGATTAAATTTATATAAGCGGCAGAAAATAGCCGCTCAGAAAGGAGAAATTATGCAGGAATTTAAAAATTTTCTGATAGAAGAAGACGGAATGGGAGTCGTGGAGGTTATTTTAATTATTGTAATTTTGATAAGCCTTGCGCTGTTATTTAAGGAGCAGATTACAAGCCTGGTAAACAAAATCTTAGATAAAATAACGAAACAGGCAGGCAAAGTATAAAAATGTGGAGATAGAGATGAAGAAAAAAGGAAGTATCACACTGTATCTTGCCTTGATGTTGACGCTGGTATTTTCGTTGTTTTTTTCTTTACTGGAAGCTGTGCGGGTGCAGGCATTGGATGAGATTGCCGCCCGCAGCCTTCTCCTGGAACTGGAGTCTGCATTTGCAGAGTACCAGACGGATTTGTGGCAGGATTACGGACTGTTATTTCTTGATGGTGGCAATCACTCCGGAGAACTGGATTTAGCGTTGCTGGAAGGACATAGGATGGAGGAAGCTGCTCTGGCGCAGAAAGCAACTGGTTTTTACCAGATGGCGTTAAAGAATCTGCAGTTTACAGGGTATATTCTGGCAACCGATGATGGCGGAGCCGCTTTTCAAAGACAAGCGTGTGCAGCAATTAAGGCACAGCTTGCAGCAGGGGCAGCAGAAGCATTCCGGGCAACAGCCGTAAAGGGCAAGGAACTGGCCGGAGCAAGCGAAACTCACCAGCAACAGTGGAGTTCTGCTAAGGCTGCGATGACAAAAGCGGATGAGATAGAAAAGGAAACGGAGGAAGCAGCTTCTGCTGTACAAGAAAAGGGAAAAAAGAAGACATCCTCCCCTTTGTCAGGATCAGAAAGCAAAAACCTGCCGAAAAACCCGGTGGACTCTGTGGATGTGTTGAAAAATTCCATGACACTTGCCCTGGTTGTGGAAAACCCTTCGGAGATTTCCGCAAAGACTATTTCGCTCTCTGACACACTGGGGAGTCGTAAGATAGCACAGGGGAACTGGCAGCTGCCCAAGGGCGGCGGTTTGGATAAGTTGTGGTTTCTGCAGTACCTTAACGAGTATTTTTCTTGTGGAAGCGGTGCGGGAAAAAAGGGAAGTGAAAATCACGCACTGGAGTATGAACTGGAATATTGCATAGCGGGTAAAGATTCTGATAATCAAAATCTGGAAAAAACAGTCAAAAAACTGCTTTTGATTCGAGAAGCGGGAAATTTTATGACCATCATGCAGGATGGGCAAAAACAGGCGCTTGCTTTAGAAATCGCCACGGCGGCAGTTGGTTTTACCGGGCTTGCCCCTTTAATCCAGGCAGTGCAAATTGGTATTTTGCTGGCGTGGAGTTATATTGAAAGTATTTTGGATGTACGCTGTTTGCTGTCCGGGGGAAATGTCCCGCTGGTGAAATCAATTTCAGACTGGAAAAGCGATGTGTCTTTGGGAGAGAAAATAGTGGCAGATAAAGAGGAAAAAACAGAAAGCAGCAAAGAGGGACTTAATTACCGGGAGTATCTGCAGATTCTGCTGCTGCTGGTAGCGGAGGATACGTTGGCATATCGGGCAATGGATATTGTGGAGCGCAATATGATACTGAAAAAGTCAGAATTTCGCATGGATTGTCAGATTCATGGTGTGCAGGCAGAGGGGCTTTATACGGCAGAATCTTTGTTTCTTGGGTTTGTTACGGTTCACAGAGTAAAAAACGGAACCTACCATTTTCGCAAAGGAAGCGAATGTACGTATTTGCAGTAAATCTGAATTGATAAGGAGGGTATGAAAAAGTGCCTCATAAAACAAGAAAGGAAAGGAATAAAATCTCTCTCAGGCAAATTTGTAATAAAGGAAAACTTAGTGGAGTAAATCTCTCATGGGAGGCACTTTTCCATGCCCTCCGCAAAGGAGCTTTGACAGTGGAAGCGGCCTTGGTCCTGCCGATATTTTTGTTTGCTGCGGTAACTGTTTTATCGTTGTTTCTGCTGATGCAGACGCAGTATATTGTAGGCAATTCACTGGATTTGGCGGTAGCCGATACAGCTCTGCTGAGGGGGAAGACGCCCAAACAGGTGGAAACGCTGACCAAGGGAATATTTTACAAAGAACTGGCGGTTCAGAGATGTCCACTGTCTCTGATAAAAGGCGGTATTGCCGGATTCTCCTGGAAAAGCACAGACGTGGATGAAGCGTATGTAGATGCGTTGGTAACGTATCAGATAAAGTTTCCCATGCGCTTTTTCGGCATAAGTGCGATAAAAGTATCAGATGGGCGTCGAATTCACCGCTGGACAGGCTGCGAAAATCGTGGCATAAACAGTAATGGGGAAACGTGGGTATTTGTGACGCCGACACAGAGCGTCTACCATGAGAACCGGGAATGCTCGCATTTAAAGCTGTCTGTTAAGCCGGTGCAGACTTCTGCAATCAATAAAGGCGGGGATTCTTATGCCCCATGTGGGCATTGTGCCAAGGATGGAGCGGTGGGAAGTATTGTTTATGTGACTGCAAAGGGAGACTGTTATCATTACCGTATTGACTGCAGTGGGTTGAAACGAACCATTTATATGGTAAAAAAAACCCAGACTGGTGGAAAGGGACCATGTTCCCGGTGTGGAGGAAAATAATGAACAAAATAATCGTATTAGGGCTTTTGGGTTTATGTAGTTTGGAAGATGTGAAACATCGACAGTTGACAATTATTTATATTCTTATGTTTGGGATTGGCGGAGTGATTCTGCATCTCCTTGTTCCGGTATGCTCCATTTATAGTATCTTATGTGGAATGCTTTTGGGTATATTTATGCTCTTAATCAGCGTGGTCACGCAGGGAAGTATAGGGATGGGGGATGGCATTTTGCTGATGGTGACCGGTGTATATCTGGGTGGATATGAAAATCTGCGTCTGCTCATGACAGGACTGCTGTTTTCCGCTCTTTGGTCGCTGGGACTTCTGGCTTTCAGGAAGAAAAAGAGAAAGGACGAAATTGCCTTTGTGCCGTTCCTTCTGCTGTCGTATTTTGTCATGTTGTGCGGAGGTGTATGAATATGCGTATAAGAGAAAAAGAAACGATTAGGTTTAAGACAACGAGGGGCAGCCTGACAGTAGAGGCGGCAGTCATTATTCCTCTTGTTCTGCTGTGTATTTTTTGGATGGTTGAGGCAGGGATTGCACTCTATAGTGAAACATTGGAACTTGTGCAGAAGCAGGAAATGTGGCTGGGGTTTCATCCGGCAGCAAAATTCCGCAAACTGGAATTGCTGGGAGATATTGTTGATACATTGCTGTAAAAATGGGTATAAACATGATTTATGTTCGATGTACTGGCACAAAAATGGAGGAATTATTTATGGAAGTAACCTACCGAAAAAATTTAAGCAAGAGTTATATGTGTCTTGAAAAACAGGGGCAGCCGTTGGAAGCATATGAATTACAGATGTTGGAAAATCACAGCATTCCCGGTCTTTTGCGGCTGCATACTGTCATTTCGGAAGGAACATATCGGTATTTGTATGATATCAGTGGAAAACAGCAGATAGGGGATTGCTTTGCCGGTAAAAAAATTGGTTATGAGGCGTTGCGGAGATTTCTTTTTTCGATTCACAGCGTATGCAGCTTTTTATCGGAGTATCTTTTGCGGGAAGGAGGTCTCTGTCTGGAGCCGGAATTCATCTATGTTAATTTGCAGGATGGCAGCTGGCAGTTTACCTACCTTCCATTTTATGATAAGGATTTGCCGGAATCATTTGAGGTGTGCATGGAGCAGCTTTTACGTAAACTTGACCATCAGGATAAGCAAGCGGTGGAGTTAGGTTACCATGTATATCAGCTTTGTGCGGGGTGTAATGCAGAGATAGGGCAGATACTGGATACAGCATTGGAGAAGAGGCAGCTTTCAATAGAGAAAAAACCGCCGAAAGAATCGGGGGATGAGGTATGGGAGAGTATGGGAGAGACCGGCAAATGCAGACACGCAGAGAAAGAGATACCTGACAAAGAGACAGATGATAGGAGAGGTTTGTCGAAAAGGACCTGTGGGCAAACACTGCGGTCAAAGAAGCTGGAAAGCTGCAGAATGCAGATGAAGGAAGCATTTGAAAAATATTTACCTGCATTAAACAGGATAGCTGCAGATATTTTAAAGCGAGTGAAACCTAAAGAGAAAAAAGTGCAGCGAAGTAAATCAGCAATTGCTGAAAAGTACGGTAAAAAAGGCAATAGACCAGAAGTCTTTGCCAATTCGCCCGAAGGTGCAGATAGAGTGGAGGTAAAGATTTCAGAAGAATTAGATAGTCCTTCACATCCCACAGAGATTTTGGGTATCCATCAGGAAAAGCCTTTGGGAAAGCTGGTTTATCAAGGACGTCATTGCTGTGAGGATATTCTGATTGAGGGCGAGGAGTTTCTTCTGGGAAAAAACAGCGAGCAGGTATCTGGCGTAATTCTGGCGGAGGGCGTCAGCCGCCTTCATGCCAAAATTACATGTGAGGAGAATAAATATTTTATTGAAGACCTTAATTCCACGAACGGGACCTACTTAAATGAAATAGCTTTAGAGTACCATCAACCCCGGGAATTAAAGTCAGGCGACAAAATTCGATTTGGCGCGGAGGAATATATTTTCTCATAACGCCTTGAAAAATGAGATAGAGATTTGACAATGTTTGGAGAAAGTACTATACTTCTCAAGTAATCGTGTTTAATTATTATTAAAATTTAACAACAAAGGAGTGTGTAGATTTATGAAAAGACCAGAGTTTTTCAAGCGCATGTTGGCTGGTTCCCTTGGCTTCATGCTGGTATTTTCTGATGTTGTGCCCACTATGGCGGCACAGCCACAGGAAAGCATTATGCAGGCGGAAGCTGCGGAAATGACAGAAGAACAGGATGCAGCGCAGCAGGAAACAACTCAGCCGGAAGCTGAGGAACAGCAGGAAACCCAGGCGGAAGAACAAAATATTCAGCCAGGGGTACAAGAGCAAGAAACTCAGTCAGAGGAAGCACAGCAGATAACAGCAGTGCAGACAGAAGAAGCAGGGGAGCAACAGGAGGTAGAAACAGAAGGTCAGCAAGAAGAACTTCAGGCAGAGATGAAAGTACAGGAGAAGTCTGCAGAGGCCAAGGAAATGATGGCCGCAGGAGAGGCAGAACAGCTAGGTGCAAGAGAGCAGCTGACAGTTCCCACAATTACGACTCCGAGTATCGAGGCAGAGCAGCATTCAGGTTATACATATTTTTATCTGTACTATACAGGCAGTAATTATGAAGATGTTGAATTGTCAGTGACGGCATCCAATACGGGTTCTGAGGTGTATAGCAGGTCCTATTATTATTCTGGAGGCAGTATTGACAGTGAAAATTTTTATGATAGTAAGACTGGTAAATATAATTTGTCATCAGGTGTTACATATACATTTACGTTGAAGCCGTATGCTTACACTTATGATGAAAACGATAATTCGGTTAAAACTTACGGTACGGCGGTCAGTGTCAGATGGACGGCTCCGACGGTACCGGCAATACAGGGACTTGCCGTTAAGGAGATGACGTCTTCTGGTTTTGTCTTTTCTCGTTCGGCAGTTCAGGAAGGGGTATCCGTACGTTACGAGTACTCTGCCAATAAAGCGTTTGATGAGAAAATTGCAGACGTATATACGGATTCTGATGATGTAATCTCCTATGGCAACATGAAGCCAGGCGTCACATATTATGTGCGCGCGTATGCTTATTGGTATGGTATGCAGGGAGCTTACTCCAATGTAGTACAGGTGAAAGCGCCGGTAGCGGAAGTGACAAGTATTACAACCGAAATTTTTGATAAAGGCATTACTCTGAATTTGTCAGCAAATAATGGAAGCTACACAGGTTTTCAGATTGACAGGAAAGAGGGCAAAGGCAAGTATCAGAACCTGACGACTACGATAGACAGCAGGTTTAAGGATACTGGTCTGGCGAAGAGTACAAAGTATACATACAGGGTACGTGCATATTTTTATAATGCTGATACTAAGAAATATGCGTATGGAGATTATAGTTATAAGACTGTGGAGACAGGTACGGCAGCGATGAACATGAAAGCTCGTACTTCCGGCAAGTCTGCGATTAAACTGACATGGAAGAAAGTTTCTTCCGCAGCCGGGTATGATATTTACCGCAGTGTTGGTTCTTCCGTGAGCAGTACTTTTAAATCAGGAGAGAATTACGATTTCAGCAAATATGAACTTGTTAAGAGCCTGAAAAAGAAATCTGCTTCCTTTACAGATAAGAAATTGACTGCAGGCTATTACAGCTACCGGGTAAAAGCATACAAGCTCGTAAAGGGTAAGAAAGTATACTTCACAGAGGATTCTGCCGGCGCTGAGGTAAGTGCGAAATTTAGCATGAGTTCATATGTAACTGTTTATAAGCAGGCACAGAATCCTAAGAATGGCAAGGTTAGTATAGCCTGGTATCCGGTTCCGCAGGCGAAGGGTTACCTGATTGAAAGGTATGATGATGCAAAGGACGTGTGGGTGTCTCTGAAGAAAGCGGGAGCTAAGGCAACTTCCTATACCTTGCCGGCTTCACCTTTGGGAAGAGAAGTACAATACAGAATTCGGGCATACAGCGGCAACAAGTATTCTCGTTCGGCTACCGTATATGTGAGAGGTCGTATTGCCGCAGTTACTGGCGTGAAGGCAAAAGCGTCGGCGAATGGTATCACTGTTTCCTGGAAGCCGGTAAGCGGAGCAGCTTATTATAAGGTTTACCGTACGGCTGATTCATCCGTAGAATATGATGCAGATACCAAGACTTATTCTTATAATGGATATGAGGATACAGTAGATATTCGTGTGTTTAAGGCTGCCAGCCTTACAGATAATTATTATTATACATTAGGCAGCAATACCACAACAAAGCTGCAGCAGGATTATGAAGCTGCTGAGAAGCTCGCATACCATAGCCCATATGGTTCTTATGTTTCCACAGATAAGATTCCCGGTACATCAGTGACGGATTTCGCTTATAGCTATCATCGTCCGATATATGATGATAAGGGCAATGCTTATAAATATGATGTAGAAACATATGGTCCTCAGAGTGATGTGACTTATAATTATTATGTAATTGCATATTCTGAATTGAAGGATACCACCACGGGCAGCGTTTACACAGCGCAGAGTTATGGCGCAAGTAAGTCAGCATCTGCAGTAATCTCCGGTGTGGCGAAGAAAGCGCCCACGCTTAAGAAAGTGAAAGCAGGTAAGAAGAGCGCAACCGTTACATTCAGTAAAGCGGCTGGAGCAAAGAAATACCTTGTTTATCGTTCAACCTCCAAAAAGAAAGGGTTTACGCTGGTAGGCGCTACGACAAAGACAACATTTAAGGACAAGAAGCTGAAATCCAAGAAAACATATTATTATAAACTCAAGGCAGTTTACAACAACGGTCTTGGCGAAGATATGGTGTCTGGATTCTCTAAAGTGAAATCAGCCAAAGTAAAATAAATAATATTATTAATTTGTTTCAAAGGGACTGTTGGAAAATGCAGTTTATATACAATATATGGATGAAATTCTTGTGTTTTGAAACCATATTTTGTATAAAACAGCTATTTTCAACAGTCCCTTTTTTGCAAGACCTTTTGGTATTATAATATCGGCTGTTATAAAAATGAGGGAACTCAGATTTAGAGATATATTGACAGATAAAGGATATTGTGGAAATTACTTGTCGTGAACATGAGAATTGTTGACTTTATCTGCAAAAATTTATATACTAATCTAGAGACATTGAAATGTTTGGAGGCTTTTAGTATGAAAGTAAATATTTATTATGGAGGACGGGGGCTTTTGGACGATCCCACTCTGTATGTAGTGAATAAAATGCAGGAAGTGTTGACGGAACTGAGGGTAGAAGTGCAGCGTTACAATATTTATGAGGACAAGAACAGCATTTCGACATTGCCTCAGACGATTAAAGATGCGGATGGGATTATCCTGGCTACCACAGTAGAGTGGCTGGGAATTGGTGGATATATGCAGCAGTTTCTGGATGCCTGTTGGCTGTATGGGGATAAAGAGAAGATTTCCCAGACCTATATGCAGCCGATTGTTATGTCGACCACTTATGGGGAACGTGAAGGGGAGATTACGCTTGCCAATGCGTGGGAATTTTTGGGTGGTCTGCCTTGCAGTGGACTATGCGGTTATGTGGAAGATTTGGTAGCATTTGAGATGAATCACGACTATACGGTGATAATTGAGAAAAAAGCGGAAAATCTTTACCGTACAATTTCTCAGAAACAGAAGAGCCTGCCGAACAGCAATCAGGCAATCCGGCAGTCTGTGCTGCGCACACAGCAGTTAGAGCTGACGCCGCAGGAGAGTGAACAGCTTTCCAAGTATGTAGCTGATGACGTCTATGTGAAAAAACAGAAAGAAGATATCGAGGAATTGAGCAGCATGTTTAAGGACATGCTCGGTCAGAAGGATGAGGACGAGGAGATGGCATACCTGATGGAACTGGAGGCACATTTTGTTCCTCAGGATGATTTTGCCGCCAATTACCTGTTTATGATTGATGGCAAGAAGAAACCGCTTTCTGTGGAAATTAATAATGAGGAAGTTAATGTTTACTATGGGCAGAGCGAAAAAATTGATGTGTATACGAAGCTGTCAACTGCCGTGATGGATAATATCGTCCATGGGAGAATGACTTTTCAGAGGGCATTTATGACCGGTGAAATGACGGCAAAAGGAAACTTTAAGACGTTAAAGATGTTAGACCAGGCGTTTATTTTCAGTTAGGAATGGAGGAAACTATGAAAGACACGAACTGTATTTTTTGTAAAATATCCAGCGGTGAGATACCCTCAAAGACAATTTATGAGGATGAGGAATTCCGTGTAATACTTGATATCAGTCCTGCCACAAAAGGACATGCTTTGATTTTGCCCAAGGAACATTACGCAAATATTTATGAGATGCCTGAGCAGACAGCCGGACATGCAATGATTCTTGCCAAGAAGCTGGCAGCGCACATGACAGAAACATTGCAATGCGATGGCTTGAATATTATGCAGAATAACGGGGAGGCAGCCGGACAGACGGTTTTCCATTTCCATATGCACTTGATTCCCCGGTATGAACAGGATGGAAATGCGGACAAGCTTTGCTGGAACCATTTGGAATTGTCTCAGGAAGAATTCGCAGAGATTCAGCAGAAGTTAAGTCTGTGAGTTCTTTGCCGCCTGTTCAATTAACTGTGCCACAGTCTCCACGGAGTTGAGTTGTTCGCTTTCTGCCATTGCTTTGACATAACGGCTGCGGTTTTCAAATAAATTGCGGATTGCATTTGAGAGGACCGCGCTGTTCAATTGTTCTTCTTCAATGACTATACTGTATCCCTGGCGCTCAAAGGAGCGGGCATTTAAAATCTGGTCTCCGCGGCTGGCGTTTGCAGAGAGCGGAATCAGGATATTGGGCTTGCGCAGTGCCAGAAGTTCGCAGATAGCGTTAGCTCCGGCACGGGAAATTACAATATCTGCAGCGGCAAAGAGGTCGCTTAATTCCTGGTTGGCATACTCAAGTTGTGCATAACCGGCAGTATTGTTCAGGGAGTTATCGAGATTCCCTTTTCCGCACAGGTGAAGTACCTGGTATTTGTTCAATAATTCAGGAAGAATCCCACGAACAATCTCATTAATAAACTGGGAGCCGCTGCTGCCGCCGATAACAAGGATGACAGGCTTGTCAGGTTTGAACTGGCAGTACGAAAGACCACGCAGACGGTTTCCCGAGAGAAGTTCCTTACGGATGGGGGAACCGGTGAGGACTGCTTTTTCTGCCGGAAGGTATTTGAGGGTTTCCGGGAAATTGCAGCAGACCTTCCATGCATGGGGAATTGCCAGTTTATTGGCGAGTCCGGGAGTGATGTCGGACTCATGGATAATTGCCGGAATCTTACGGTGTTTTGCTGCCATTATTACCGGAACGGAGACGAAGCCGCCTTTGGAGAAAACAACATCGGGATGCAGCTTTTTTAACAGGGCGCGTGCCTGGCGGTAACCTTTTAATACCTTAAAAGGGTCAGAAAAATTTTTCCAATCAAAGTACCGGCGAAGTTTGCCGGAAGAGATACCATAATAGGGAATGTGGTACTGCTCTATTAATTTTCGCTCAATCCCATCATAGGAACCGATATAATGTATGTCGTAGCCAAGTTCCTTTAATCTGGGAAGCAGCGCAAGATTGGGAGTGACATGACCGGCAGTTCCGCCGCCCGTTAAGACAATTCGTTTCATAGTATTCTCCATTCCTATTTGATAATCTGACTATATATCGTATTCACATTACTTTTATCTTATACTGTTCCCCAAAAAAGTCAAGGGGAGTGGGCTGGGAAAAAGAAATTTTTCCTTTTCAGTTTTACAAAAATAAAGTATAATCTAAATATAAAGAAATTTTTACCACAATCGGAGAGACGGAGGAGGACGTTGCCTTGAAACAATTTTTTGGTATTAGCCAGAGCGGAAATTTACAGGAAGCTGTCCGCGGACTGAGTAATCCTCAGCTGATTATGCTGTTATCAAACAGCGAGCAGTTTGAGGAACATGTGAAAAAGCTGCAGATGCTTTATCCGAATATCCCCAGTATTGGATGTATCGGGATGAGTTATGATAACAGAGTCGTTGAGAAAGGTGTAGGAGTTATCGCATATTTGGATGGGGTTACTGCAGCGGCAAATGTGCTGGAGCAGGTTTCTACTATGCCTGTAAAATATATTGGACGGCTGGAGAAAGATGTGCTTCAGGTAAACGCTTCACAAGACAATACAATCTGTATTGATTTTTGTTCTGGAAATGATGCCTGTGTGCTGACGACTATACACAGTGTTTTGAAGCACCGCAACATTTCGCTGGTAGGGGGAACAGGCGATGCAGGTAAGGTATCTGCCAATGGCAAAGTTTATGAGGATGCAGTTGCGTATGCGCTGATTAAAAATAATACTGGCAGGGTGAAAGCATATAAAGAAAATATTTACCATCAATTGGGAAATTACCGTTTTATCGCTTCTAAAACGGATAAATCGAAATATTTACTCGGAGAACTCAACGGTATGTCTGCTAAACTGGTATATCAGCAGATTCTTCGTGTCTCGGAACAGGAGATTTTGACGCAGACGTTTAAGAATCCCCTGGGTAAACTTAATGGCAATGATACCTGTATTATTTCCATTAAGGAGGTATCGGGCAATGGATTAACATGTTTCCGGCAGGTGAACGATTCGGACGTGCTGATGCTGCTGGAATTGGGGGATTATAAAGATATTGTGAGAAAAACGATTCAGCAGATTCAAGCGGATTTTCCGAGAATTTCGGCTGTGTTTTCTGTAAACTGTCTGTTCCGGTACTTACTGTTTACAGATAATAATTATATGCAGGAATACCTGGATGAGATGAGGGTGTTAGGCGACCATGTGGGTCTTGTAGGATATGGAGAACACTATAATAACCAATTTGTAAACCAGTCCATGACCTGTGTTGTGTTTGAATAAAGGAGGAAAAAGGGAATGCAGTTTAAGAGGAAAAAGAAGCGTGAAATGGATACATATCCTATTCTGCACGTGATGGGAAGCCTAAAGGATTATCAGAAGGAGCTTGTGCAGAAAGAGGTTGATTCGTTAAACCAATTGGGCATGGTCAATCGTTCATTTAAGGGTGCGCTTGAAAAGTCGGAAGATTTCCATAATACGCTTCAGGAGTTTGAAAGTACATTTTCTAATATTACCCAGGTATCTGGTCAGTTTGCAACGGTAAAAAGTGAGATAGCCCAGTCTGTGACGCAGGCGCAGGATGAGGTGGAGGAATTGAAAACCAGCGCTTTGCAGGTAGAATCGCATTTTGCTGAGATGAAAAATACATTTTATGATTTTGAGATGGCAGTACAGGAAATCAAAAGATGTACAAATAAAATAACTTCCATTGCGGAACAGACAAATATCCTTGCGCTGAATGCCACGATTGAGGCGACAAAGGCGGGAGAGCAGGGAAAAGGATTTTCGGTAGTGGCAAGAGAAGTGAAGAGCCTGGCGGATGAGGTCAAGACATTGGTCGGGGCAGTAGAGGCGAGCATTTCCGATGTAGAACGCGGCACACAGAAGCTTCGTTCTGATATGGATACCTCCCAGCAGGCATTGGGACAAAGTTTGGACAAGGTAGATGAGACCTATGACATGTTTGATAAAATAACCGAAGCAGCGGAGGGCGCTACTGGCGTGCAGGAGGAAATTTCCAGTGTTATTGATGAATCCAAGTCGGAATTGCTTACCGTCAATAATTTCTTTGACCAGATAAAAGAACAGTATCGGGAGGTTATGAAGAATATCAACCATGCCAGTAAACTGGGAACGACCAAAAGCGCTATGTTTGAGGATGTGGATAATATGCTGTCCCAGATTGCGCCAATGATAAAAGAATACGATACATAAGGAGATATCTTGAAACAAAGGAAGTCGGAAATTGCCGAAACATGCGGCGAAAAAATGCTTCCAGCTACTTCACAGAGCGGAAAATAATAATTATAATGTAACTATTCAGAGCTTCGATAGGATATATTTGTAACGGAGTCTGAATAGTTTTTTCTTTTGAAGGAGGACATGCTTATGGAGGAATGGATAAGAATTGTACAGACCCACAGTGAAGTCCTGACAGTGGCGGCCATCGTGTTCATGGGATTGATTTTGGCAATTTCCCTGTCAAGGATTTTGAGGCAGATAAAAAAGCTCAATCGGAGCTTGACGAGCATTACCAATAATATTCAGGCATATTTTGATGTGATTATGCAGGAGGAGCCGCCAGTGGCGGAAGAGCAGCCGGCACAGGAGGAGCCGCATGGATATGAACAGAAAAAAATGTATGATGAGCGTACAAAGGAAGAGCAAAATTTGCTAGAGGACAGCAAACGGCAGGAAGAGGAAGAAGTATTCAATGCCGTATTGCAGGAATATTTTTCCTAAGGAAATACAGATGAAATTAGTATTTCCTTAGATACTCCGTAAAGATTTTCTATAAGTTCCAGTATACTGACACATAAAATAAGTTTCGTATGTCGGTATGCTGGACTTTTTTATGTTAGTGTGCTAAAATCAATAACGTAATGAAATAGTTATATAGTATAAAAAAATTACAACAATTCAAAAGGCACAAGAAAAGGAGGAAATAATTAATGCGGGGCAACATAAGAAAAACAATGGTATTGGCAGGAGTATCCCTGCTGATATACAGCTGCCTGTTCACAGCGAAGGCAGAGGCGGGCAATGATAAGATTGAGAAGATACAGGCGAAGCAGGAGCGGCAGCTGCAGAAAGTCAACACAAAGAACAAGGATAAAATTAACCGCGCGCTGCAGTCCTGTAAGAGAAACGGAGCGGAGTCTGCAAAACAGCTCAATAAAATAAAGGGTAACAAGCATGATTTTGAGGCAGGCGTAAGGGGTATTCTGGATGAATATTATTCCATGGAGGAGTCGCAGCGCGGTCAGCTGGAACGTTTTGAGGCAACGCTTGACGAGGCGGCAGAAACCATTGTAGAACACTATGAAGAAGCAGAGGAAGAGCGTAAAAACAGCGATAATCTTGACTATCAGACGGAAGAGATTGTGGTGCGCTTCCCCTATGGGACCAGTGAAGCGAAGATTGAGGAAGTGGTAGGAGAGGTCGCTGTAGACTACGAAGTGATAGACACCGGCATTCTGCAGATTGATGAAAGCCTGCCGGAGTACAAGAAGAAGAGGCTGGAGAAGATTAAAGACTATAAGACCGATGTAGTGGTGCTGGCAAAGCTTGGACTGGAAGATACGGTTGCACGAGCAGAGGAGAGGTTTGAAGATTACGGCTGTGTAGTTGATGCCTCAGAGAATATTTTCCTGGAGGCGGATGGAGTTGTAAAGAACTCATATGGGACAATAAGTTTGAATGACCCCTATTTCAACGCAGATAAACAGTGGCACATGAAGAATATCAACCTTCCTCAGGCGGATAGTGAATTGGGAGGGAGAAGAGGGGCAACGGAAATTTGGGTGGCAGTGATTGACTGCGGTGTGCAGATGAATCATCCCGACCTCAAGGGCAATCTGCTCACCAGATATTCTGTTGATGTTACCAATAATAATAAGAAATTGGTAGATTGTGCAGATAAGGCACATGATTATGGGCAGTATACGGGAAACCATGGGACGATGGTGGCGGGCGTGATTGCTGCGAGGGCGAATAATAAAATCCTTGGTGCCGGCGTAGCCAGTGCGGCGAGTTATGACTATTTTGGCTCAATATGCAAGGTCATGGCCATCAAATGTGATGATTCTGCAGGCTCCGATAGGCATGTTACGAAAGGTAAATTGGCGAAAGCGATTAACTATGCAGTGTCTGAGGGTGCGGAGGTTATCAATATTAGCTACAGTGCAGTGAAAGGAGATTACAGTTCGAAGGACTTTAAGGATGTGGAAAATGCCATCAAAAGGGCGATTGCTGCAGACGTTTGTGTGGTCGCATCGGCTGGCAATGATAAAAGCAGTATGGTACGTTATCCTGCGAACTTCAAGGGAGTGATAGGCGTGGGCGCCACGCTGCCCAACAATAAGCTGACGTCTTATTCCAACAGGTCTGAAGCGGTGGATATCGTGGCGCCGGGAGGGGAAGATGGCGTGAAAAAAATTTTTACTACCTACCCTACAACTGCGAAGAAAAGTGGATTTAGTGAGGGGAGAGGAACGTCATACGCAGCGCCCCAGGTGGCAGCAACGGCGGCGTTGATGAAAGTCAAGAATTATAATCTGACGCCTGAGCAGATTTTGGCGAGAATGAAAAGGAGTTCTACCGTCTCAGTAAAAGTCAGTACTAAAGATGGGAGTAAAGACATTTCCGCTGCTGAATGCTGGAAGGGCAGTAAAGTTAGCGAGATGACAAAGAGAAAAGGAAGATGAAGCATAAAAAGGACAATTTATAGAATCAAAATAGAAGTAATTGAGTTACTTGTCCTGCGAGTATAAGCTTGGAAGGAAAAGCAAAGACTAGTACGTAGTCTGAGTTGTTGACGAAATGCGGCAGATTTGCTACACTTATCCTGTATTTGGAAATCGTGATGATAATTTAATGGAAAAGGAGTGGAAATCATGGAGAAAGTAACGTTTGATTATGGGAAGAGCGCTGGCTTCATCAGCCAGGAGGAAGTCTCTTACATGGCAAAATTGGCAGAGGATGCCAAAGAGGTGCTTGTCTCGAAATCAGGGGCAGGAAATGACTTTTTAGGATGGCTGGATTTGCCGGTAGATTATGATAAAGAGGAGTTTGCGCGCATTAAAAAGGCGGCAGCCAAAATCCAGGGCGATTCTGAGGTACTGGTAGTTATCGGTATTGGAGGTTCCTATCTCGGTGCAAGAGCAGCAATTGAGTTCTTAAGACATGGATTTTATAATAATGTGGCAAAAGAAATCCGCAAAGGTCCGGAAATCTATTATGCCGGCAACAGTATCAGCAGTTCCTATTTGGCAGGTTTGATTGAAGTAATTGGCGACCGTGATTTCTCAGTGAATGTTATTTCTAAATCAGGGACCACGACAGAGCCGGCAATTGCGTTCCGTGTGTTCAAGGAATTGTTGGAGAAGAAATATGGCAAAGAAGAGGCGGCAAAGAGAATCTATGCGACAACTGATAAATCAAGAGGAGCGCTGAAAAATCTCGCTGCTGAAGAGGGATATGAGACATTTGTCGTACCCGATGATGTGGGAGGACGTTTCTCCGTATTGACAGCCGTTGGCTTACTTCCCATCGCTGCCAGCGGGGCTGACATCGATAAGCTGATGGAGGGTGCAGCAGAGGGGCGTAAGATGGCAATGGACAAGCCTTTTGCTGAAAATGATGCTATGCAGTACGCTGCAGTTCGTAACATTCTGCTGAGGAAAGGAAAAGATGTCGAGGTACTTGCTAATTATGAGCCGAGCCTTCATTATGTATCGGAATGGTGGAAACAGCTGTACGGAGAGAGTGAAGGAAAAGACCAGAAAGGAATCTTTCCGGCATCTGTGGATTTGACCACGGACCTCCATTCCATGGGGCAGTTTATCCAGGACGGTGCGCGCATCATGTTTGAGACCGTGATGAATGTGGAGAAATCCCGCAGCACGGTGGAACTCAAAGAGGAAGCTGTCGACTTAGACGGATTAAATTATCTTGCAGGAAAAGATATGGATTTTGTAAATAAAAGTGCAATGAATGGCACGATTCTGGCGCACACCGATGGCAACGTGCCCAATCTTATGGTAAAGATTCCCGAGCAGAATGAGTTCTATCTTGGTGAATTATTCTACTTTTTTGAGTTTGCCTGTGGTGTCAGCGGCTATATTTTGGGTGTGAATCCCTTTAACCAGCCGGGTGTGGAGAGCTATAAGCGCAATATGTTTGCATTGCTCGGTAAGCCGGGATATGAGGCAGAGAGAGAAGAACTTCTGAAAAGACTGTAACAGCAAGCAGCATAGCTTCGATGTAACTTCGCTCGATGTGTAAAAGAGACCGTCGCAACAAGTGGGAAATATATGAATATTTCAGTATATTTCGCTCTTGGAACGACAGTCTCTTTTGTGTATTCTGTAAGGTTTTAAATCTGTGATTCTCCGATAGGAGAAAACTTGTCACGCGAAATCAAGAAAGTTCCTAAATCTGGAAAATATCTACATTTGCCTCCAGAGTATGTGCAATTTCCTGAAGTTTTGCAGCATGGTCGGAAAATTCCTGCATAATATTGGCGACTTCAATGACAGCAGCAGAGGTTTCCTGCGTGCTGGCAGCGTTCTGTTCTGCAATAGCAGTCAGGCTTTGCACTACATCAACGACATTGCTGCGTGTGGCGTTTAACTGATTGGTACGGTCTGCGATTTCATCCACTCCCTGGATAGAATCGGAAATACCACCCTGTACCTGAGAGAATACTTCCCCGGTCTTGCTGACATTTTCACTTTGCCGGGCAATAATTTCTTTCACTTCTTCCATCGTATGCACAGCTTTCTGAGAATCTTCCAACAGCGTATAGATAATATCGTCAATCTGCCGTGCAGAATCGTTTGATTGGTCTGCAAGTTTCTGGATTTGGGAAGCCACAACAGCAAATCCGCGTCCCGCTTCTCCGGCGCGCGCTGCCTCAATGGAAGCGTTTAATGACAGGAGATTCGTCTCATTCGCGATAGAGGAAATCAGGTTGGTCGCCTCTTTAATTTTCAGGGCGGATTCGTTGGTGGTCAATGTCTGTTTGTAAATAATGTCAATGGAATCAATGGCATGTTGATTGACAGCATCCAGCTCCGTCAATGCCTGGCTTGCAGTATCACTGGAGTTCCGCATAAAGTCGGCAGTGTTATGTAAAGAAGTTACCTGCGAGGAGGTATCTTCGACCATAGTGCCCATCAGCAGGATGTCATTGGTAGCTTTCTGTGTTTCTGAAGCCTGGTTGTTAGCGCCGGCTGCAATATCAGAGACTGCGCGTTCCACATTCTGCACGGTAGTGGAGGTCTCAGCAGCGCTGGCGCTCAAGTGTTCGGAGGTATTATAGAGCAGAGAACTCTGATGTTTGATTTCCGTAACGACATCTATCAGGGACTTGCGCAGGGTAATAATGGCGCGTGCCATAACGCCGGTTTCGTCTTTGCGTCTGCCAATCTTGACCAGGCGTTCATCTTCCTTAAAATCCATCTCCGCTAAATTGCCGACTACGTCTGTAACAGTGCGCAGCGGATGAATCATTTTTGCGACTGAAAAGTATCCCGAGATTCCCAGGATAATGGCAAGGGAGCAGCATAACACAGCGGCTTTGCCCATTACGCTGTTTAAAGGAGCAAATATTTCAGATTCGTCTACACAGAGGACCACAGTTACGTTGTATTTTTCTGTTACGAAATAAGAAGCGCGTTTGGCAGAACCTTCATAATTGTAACGGAAAGACCCCGGTTCGGGTGCGCTGCCTGGTTCAATAGCTTCAATTTCTTTCATAATATTGTTAATTGCTGGAATATCCGGTTTCTGTCCAAGCATTTTAGAATCAGGATGGTAAATAATATTTCCTTCTGCATTTATAACATAGAAGTAACTGCTGTCTATGCCTTTGAGACCAGCCTCCCCGAACGTTGACGTCAGGCGGTCCTTATTCATATTCATGGCAGAAACAATGAGGTTCTGATTAAGAATTTTCCCATAGGAATCGGTTAAGTCTCTCATGTAATTGTCCGTAATAGTTGCCGTATTGCGCCAAATGCTTGGAATTGTAGTTCCAAAACCAAGCAGAATGGTCAGTGCGATAGAAAAGAGCAGTACCAAGGCAACTTTCGCTCGGATAGAGGAAAGCCTGCGGACCCTGTTTGAATGCATTGTTTTCAGTTTCTGTTTTGCGTTCTCATGTTTTATTGTATTTTCTTTCACAAATCCCTCTCCCTTCCGACTTGTACGTATCTGACTTTTATTATAGCAGTTTGTCAGTTATTTTCAATATAATAATGATTTTAGTTCCTTTGTTTTGTGATTTTGCGGTATCAGCAAGTGCGCAATATCAAACGCTGATGGCAATTTGTATATAAAATTGCTGAAAATAGGAAGAAAAATAGATAATTTCTCTAAAAATGTATCTGAATGTCAGAGGCGGCAAGACCTTTTGGTACTATGAATTACAAAATGTGGAAACTCAAAAAAATTCAAATGACTTGACAATTTACAAATTCTTTGCTATAGTGTAACAAGTTTGTAATATTTTTAACAAAATTGAATAAAATAACATATAAAGTTTTAACATGTTGTTTTATCTTTCAGGAGGTCAAAATGAAATTCGATAAGAAGGTTATGGAAAGCGGAGTTGTTGCAGCATTTTCTTTGGTTCTGGCATTAACAGCAGTGCCTGTGACTGGTGTGTCAACGGAGGCGGATTTAGATAGCCGGAAAGTAGAATTGACAGCAGAGGCAGCAAGAAAGTATTTTGCAAATGAGACAGCAACGAAAGTAAAGAGAGAGAGTAATCTGGTGGCAGCAGCTTCAGATGAGAAACAGCCGCTTGTTTCCGCTCAGGAAGAGAAGGCAGGACAGCTGCAGCAATATAGTCAGAAAGAGACGGCGCAAGAGAATCAGCCGCAGGCAGCAAATCTCTTAGCAGAGGCAATAGAAGAAACAACCGCAGAAGCTGCGCAGAAAGAATCAGTACAAGAACCGGCACAAGGACAGGCAGTTGAGGAAGAGAATTCAGCTGAGGCTGTTAAGGAAGAGACTGGCAAAGAAGAAACAGATAAGAGGCCGGAAGATAATAAAGAAACTGCAGAAGAGAGTAAAAAAGAAGAGGTTTCTCCCTGGGATACAAAGTTAATGCCTCAGGTGGAGGAATATCTGAATGTTCGTACAGACGCTTCTGAAGAGGCAGAGCCAGCGGGCAAACTCCCCAAAGGAGCAGCTGCAGAAATTATTGAGAGCGGAGCTGAATGGACTAAAATTAAGTCTGGCAGCGTTGAGGGATATGTAAAAAATGAATTCTGTGTGACAGGCAAAGAAGCGGAAACGCTTGCAAATGAGCTTGGAACCACTTATGCGACAGCCGTAACCGGCGGTGTCCGCGTGAGAGAGACAGCATCTTCTGAGGAGGGTGTAACAATCCTTGATGTCCTTGAGGAGGGCGGCAAGATTAAAGTTGACAAAGAAGCAGAGGCAGTAGATGGCTGGGTCTGCGTTAAAGTTGATGATACGACCGGTTATGTTAGTGCAGATTATGTAAAGGTAGAATTGGAACTTGGCAAAGCAATTTCTGTTGAGGAAGAGCGCGCAGCTATTGAAGCTGCAGAGGCAGAGCGTAAAGCGAAGGAAGCAGCGCAGAGTAAGAGCAGCCAGGGTGGCGGAACCACACAGAGAGCAGCAGTTGCCGCATCTTACGATGATGTTACTTTGTTAGGAGCATTGATTCAGTGTGAGGCTGGAAGTGAGAGCTATGAGGGACAGCTTGCAGTAGGTGCAGTTGTAATGAACCGTCTTCGCGCAGGATATGCTGGCAGCATTTCTGGTGTCATTTACCAGAGCGGTCAGTTTACTCCGGCCTTGAATGGAACAATGGCAGGCGTACTGGCAAGCGGCGTAAGCGGAAGCTGCTTACAGGCTGCGCAGCAGGCAATTGGCGGCGCTGACAATGTTGGCGGTGCAACAAGTTTCCGAAGCGTATCTTCCGGTATTCCAGGAATTGTCATCGGCAACCATGTATTTTTCTAAAATAGGATGAAATATAATAATAAAAGCCAGACCTTTATGTATCAGAGGTCTGGCTTTTTAAAATCATTATAATATTGTATTCCTCTGGAAAGTATAGTAATATAACAACGAGGAGGCGATTGTTTATGGAAGGTGTTATCTGGTTATTTATAGTCGTTGTCATGGCAGTTATTGAAATTATTACATTAGGGCTGACGACAATCTGGTTTGCCGGAGGTGCATTGGCTGCCTTTGTCGCAAGCTTGCTGGGAGCTAATCTTATCGTACAGATTGTGCTGTTTATAGTGGTGTCGGTTGGTTTATTGGCATTGACAAGGCCTTTGGCGGTGAAATTCCTCAACAAAGACAGGGAGAGCACCAATGCAGAGAGCCTCATTGGCAAGAGGGCTGTGGTAAAGCTGGAAATTGACAACCTCAATGCTCAGGGAATGGTCAGCGTCAATGGGCAGGAATGGACGGCGCGCGCTTATGAAGAGAAAATTATTCCGCAAGGCGCGACTGTTGAGATAATGGAGATTAGCGGCGTCAAGCTGTTGGTAAAGGAAACTGTACAATAATTTTATAAATGGAGGAAAGACATATGACAGGAGGAATAGAATTTTTAGTTGTAATCGCATTTATCGTTCTGGTATTGATACTGTTGGCATCCTGTATTAAGATTGTGCCGCAGGCACATGCGCTTGTGATTGAGCGTCTGGGCGCTTATCAGGGGACCTGGGGCGTAGGGCTTCATTTCAAAGTGCCGTTTCTTGACCGGGTGGCAAAGCGTGTCATCTTAAAGGAACAGGTAGTTGATTTTGCGCCGCAGCCGGTAATCACCAAAGATAACGTAACCATGCGCATCGATACTGTGGTATATTTTCAGATTACAGACCCCAAATTGTTTGCATACGGTGTGGAACGCCCGATTATGGCAATTGAGAATCTGACGGCGACAACACTGCGTAACATTATCGGCGATTTGGAATTAGACGAGACATTGACGTCAAGGGAATTGATTAATACGAAGATGCGAGCTTCTCTGGACGTGGCAACCGACCCCTGGGGAATCAAGGTCAACCGTGTGGAGTTGAAGAACATCATTCCGCCTCAGCAGATTCAGGATGCCATGGAGAAACAGGCCAAAGCAGAGCGTGAACGCCGTGCAGCGGTGACACAGGCAGAGGGTGAGAAGACAGCGACGGTCCTGGTTGCACAGGGTAAGAAAGAATCTGCTATCCTGGATGCGGAGGCAGAGAAACAGGCCGCAATTTTGCGTGCTGAGGCAAAGAAGGAAGCAACTATGCGTGAGGCAGAAGGCCAGGCAGAGGCAATCCTGCGTATCCAACAGGCAAATGCGGATGGTCTGCGTTTCCTGAAGGAAGCAGCGCCCGACCACGCAGTATTGCAGTTGAAGAGCCTGGAGGCATTTGCCAAGGCGGCTGACGGTCAGGCTACCAAGATTATCATCCCTTCCGATATTCAGGGAGTGGCAGGTTTGACCAAGAGTATCGCGGAAGTTGCCAAGGAATTGTAAGATAAATAACATCACTAAATACGAATGTGTTTCAGGATGAACAGCAACGGACTGTCCAGGGATATGACAGTCCGTTCAGGTTTTCAGGAAACAGGCGGGTTTAAATAGGGAGGAAAGCATGAATTTACATGGAAGAAATTTTTTGACATTAAAGGATTTTACGCCGGAGGAGATAGAGTACCTGATTGACCTTTCGGCGGAGTTAAAGCACAAGAAGAAACAGGGGATTGCGCATGATGAATTGAAAGGAAAAAATATAGCGTTGATTTTTGAAAAGACAAGCACCCGCACCCGCTGTTCCTTTGAGGTGGCAGCGCATGATTTGGGAATGCATGTTACATATCTTGACCCTTCAGGATCCCAGATTGGCAAAAAGGAGAGCATCCGCGACACGGCGCGGGTACTGGGCAGAATGTATGATGGCATTGAGTACCGGGGTTATGGGCAGAAAATCGTGGAAGAGCTTGCCGCTTATGCGGGGGTTCCGGTGTGGAATGGGCTGACAAATGAATTTCATCCTACGCAGATGATAGCTGATATGCTGACTGTAAAGGAGAAATTGGGACATCTTCGAGGGGTAAAATTTGTATACATGGGGGATGCCCGGTATAATATGGGAAATTCCCTGATGGTTGCCTGTGCGAAATTAGGCATGGATTTTGTGGCTTGTACCAGCAAAGCATTTTTCCCGGAGGATGAACTGGTGGATTACTGCAAAAATGTGGCGAAAGAGACTGGAGCAACGATTACATTGACCGAGGATGTGTCTGCCGGCACTAAGGATGCAGACGTAATTTACACGGATGTGTGGGTGTCCATGGGCGAATCGGACGAGGTGTGGGCAGAACGTATCAAGGAGCTGCTGCCGTATCAGGTCAATCAAAATGTGATGGCTAATGCTAAAGAGTCGGCAATCTTCATGCATTGCCTGCCGGCATTCCATGATTTGGAGACGACAATCGGCAAACAAATACATGAGAAATTTGGCTTATCAGAGATGGAAGTTACAGATGAAGTGTTTGAGGGCAGCCAGTCTGTGGTGTTTGATGAAGCGGAGAACAGAATGCACAGTATTAAGGCGGTCATGTATGCAACGCTTAGGTAGGGAGCAGGGATGAAGACAAAGATTTTACAGGCTTTGCGTCAGGATTCAGAAGTTTATATTTCCGGTCAGCAGCTTTGTGAGCAGTTTGGCGTCTCCCGCACGGCGGTGTGGAAGGCGATAAAGCAGCTGCAGGAAGCTGGATATGAGATTGAGGCTGTCAGAAACAGGGGCTATCGTCTGTTGGCAGTGCCGGACATTTTGTCGCAGAGTGAGATTGCCAGCCAGCTGCACACGAAATGGCTGGGGCAAAATATTCGTTATTTTGAGGAAGTCGACTCCACGAATACAGCTGCAAAGCGGATAGCTGAGGAAAGCGGCTGCGCGGATTGGCATGGGACCGTGGTGGTGGCGGAGGAGCAGACAGCCGGCAAAGGACGCCGGGGCAGGTTCTGGAGTTCTCCCAGAGGGACGGGGTTGTTTTTTTCTATTTTATTAAAGCCGCAGATAGAGCCAGGCAATGCTTCTATGCTGACGCTGGTGAAAGGAATGGCAACGGTAAAAGGCATTGCGCAGGTCACGGGGCTGCGGCCGCAGATTAAATGGCCTAATGATGTTGTGCTTAATGGCAAGAAGCTGGTAGGAATCCTCACGGAGATGAGCGCGCAGGTAGATTATGTAAACCATATCGTGGTAGGTACGGGTATTAATGTCCATCAGGCTGATTTTCCACAGGAAATTGCCAAGACGGCCACTTCTCTGAAGCTGGAATTGCAGGAAGCAGGACGGAATGTGCAGATATCAAGGGCGGAACTTTTGGCAGCGGCGCTTTTCTATTTCGAGCAGTATTACGAAACGTATCTGCAGACACAGGATTTATCGGCATTGCAGGAAGAGTATAATTCGATGCTGGCAAATATTGGCAGAGGCGTGCGTGTACTGGACCCTCTGGGAGAGTATGAAGGTACGGCATTGGGCATTGATAACAAAGGTCAGCTTCTCGTTGACAGGGGCAAAGAAGTATCTGAAGTTTCCTCCGGCGAGGTGTCTGTGCGGGGAATCTATGGGTATGTGTAACGATTTCAGAAGGAAAATTGCCAGAGAGCAGGAGAAGGAAATCGTTGTTTCAGAAGGGAGATTGCAATGGTTGATGGCGGGACTGTGCTGTGCGGCTCCAGCGCATACACGAGGAAATATTATTTGAATGAAGACTTTCGTGAGCTTCCTCAGGGGATTAAAGATGAACTGAAAATCATGTGTGTGCTCTATACAGAGGACATTGGCGGTACGCTGACGCTGGTCTTTGATGACGAGGGAAGCCTGCAGTTTCAGGCAGCCTGCGACGAGGGAGACTTGTTGTACGATGATATTGGAAGCGTACTGAAAATCAAGCAGCTGCAGAGGACCAAAGAGGATTTGTTCGGTTCCCTGGAAATGTATTACAAGATTTTTTTCCTGGGGGAAGAGTTGAGTGAGGAAGATTTGGAGGATTAAAACATGTTATTGGTTGTGGATGTAGGAAATACGAATTTTACATTTGGGATTTTTGCCGGGGAGGAACTGGAGGCAACCTTCCGTATGACAACGAAGCTGCAGCGGACCTCAGATGAATACGGGGTGACGGTGCGTGATTTGCTGGCGCACAATGGAATTTCTTATGAGAGCATCAAAGATGTGATAATCGCTTCGGTAGTGCCGAACGTGATGCATTCGCTGTTAAGTGCATTTATCAAATATTTTGGCATCCATCCGGTGGTGGTAGAGCCTGGCATTAAGACCGGTATCCGCATTGCCACGGAAAATCCCAGACAGATTGGTGCAGACCGCATTGTGGATGCGGCGGCAGCTTATGAGCTGTATGGGGGACCGGTGTTTGTCATTGATTTTGGAACCGGGACGACTTACGATTTGGTGGACGAGACCGGGGCGTTTGTGTCTGGTGTGACAGCGCCGGGAATTCGAACCTCGGCAAAAGCCTTGTGGGAGGAGGCGGCGAAGCTGCCGGAAATTGAGATTCGTAAGCCAAACAGCATTTTGGCGAAGGAGACCATCAGCAGTATGCAGGCGGGACTTGTGTATGGGCAGATTGGACAAACCGAATATATTGTCAGGCAAACCAAGAAGGAGACTGGTTATGAAAATCTGAAGGTGGTGGCGACCGGCGGTCTGGGAACGATAATTGCCAGCGAGACAGATGCCATAGATATTTATGACCCAACGCTGACTTTACAGGGGTTGCGGCTGATTTACAATAAACAGAACCGGCAGAAATAAATGTCGATATGGCCAGAAAGGAATTAACATATAGGATTAGGGTGTCAAGAGATTGGAAATAAATATGATACTGGCGATTTGCACAAATGGGTACAAAAAGAAAGGCTTATTTGAGCCATGGATGGCGAATATAAGCCGGTTGCGAAAGTATACATATTTGTTTGCGGAATGCTTAGAAATTCTACTGGCTGTAACATGCGGAGCAGCGTTTGAACTTATTTGTACAAATTGCCAGTGGATATTAAAAATTACCTTTTGACACTCTAATCCATATAGGAAAGACAGGCAGATGGAAACACTTAGAATAGGAAATGTAATTCTTGACAATAATTTAATTTTGGCGCCGATGGCAGGGGTTTGTGACCTGCCATTTCGTGTGCTGTGCAGAGAACAGGGAGCAGGGCTTCTCTGTATGGAGATGGTCAGCGCTAAGGGGATTTACTATCGCAATAAGAATACAGAAATCCTGCTGACAACAACGCCCGGGGAACGTCCGGTCTCCCTGCAGCTGTTTGGGGCAGATGCGCGCATCATGAGCGAGATGGCAAAGCGCATTGAGGAGCGTCCTTTTGATATATTGGATATCAATATGGGCTGTCCGGTGCCTAAGGTGGTCAACAATGGGGAAGGCTCTGCGCTGATGAAGCAGCCGCGACTGGTGTTTGAGATTGTATCTGAAATAGTAAAAGCAATTCATAAACCGGTGACCGTTAAAATCCGCAAAGGTTTTGATGATGAGCATGTCAATGCGGTGGAGATTGCCAGAATTGCAGAGGAAGCAGGGGCGTCTGCGGTGGCGGTCCATGGGCGCACCAGGGAGCAGTATTACTCCGGCAAGGCTGACTGGGATATTATTCGCCAGGTCAAAGAAGCGGTCTCTATTCCGGTTATCGGCAACGGTGATATTTTAACGGCAGAGGATGTAAAAGCCATGAAAGAGCAGACCAATTGTGATGGATTCATGATTGGCAGAGGAGCTCAGGGCAATCCCTGGATTTTCCGCCAGATTCTGCATTATCTGCATACGGGAAAGGAATTGCCCAAACCTGATATGCGGGAGGTGGCAGATATGATACTGCGCCATGCAAGGGCACAGACTGCATTTAAAGGAGAGACCATGGGAATCCGGGAAATGCGCAAACATGCAGCATGGTATACCAGCGGCTATAAGAATTCAGCGAAGCTTCGGGGCAGGATTAATGAGATAGAGACTTATGGGCAGCTGGAAGAATTATTTATGCAGGTATTGGAGATGGCACAGTAACAGGCAGCTTTATTTTTTCTCAGTTTTCACAACTGATATCTGCACAGGTATAAAAATATTTATGGGAAAATATTCATTCATCAATTTACCTTGCCTTGCCAAAAGGCAGACATTTGAGGGATTTTGTGTACCTCTTGTCTCCGGGTGAGGGGCTAAAGGTATTTCCCCAATGTCAACTGTCTGAGCGTTTTCTCTACTGCTTTTACCATATCTGATGGCGACATATTATAAATCAGTGGGAAAACGCGAGTTTTGAATTGGGGAAATTAATATTATCAGCCCCTCTCCGGAGTTAGAGGTACTAGAAATCCTGGTTTTAGGCTGCTGTTGGCAAGGAAAGGGAAATTTTTAGAATGACTAAAATTTCCCATAAATATTTTTGTTTCTCTGAGCAGATATCAGTTTCAAAACTGTATTTGAAAAATTAAAGGCTGTCTGTTACATGGCATAACCCATAAGGCTGATTCATATATTGAACAAACAGTATTTGCTGGGGTGGCTGATGGGAGCGGCAGAGGGTGGAAGAAGTACAAATTGCTTTAAGCATTGGTGGCATTTGTTTTTGCGGATGATTTTTCGCAAAAAAGCATCCGCAAGGACAGGCTTTGAGGAGCTGGAGGAAGAGGAGGATTATCCCCGGGAAAACCCGTATGTGCATAAACTGCGCATGATTTTGGAGCAGGTGCTGGCGCGTTACCAGATATCTTACCGCGAGTTTCGTCCATTGTTGATAGATACGGATACGCCGCCGGAATCACTGTTGGACGAGGATCAGGTGGAGGCGCTGTTAGAGCAGATTTCTGAGGATTTAAATTTTTTGCGGATTGTCACCGATCGTCCTGCATATTTTGCAGACTATATTCAAAGAATGTATGAGGACGATGGTCTGGTTGTTCAGGTGTGCCCCAAGGGAGAAGATTTTTCAGCGGACGTCAATGTTGTGCTGGATATGGAACAGCAAGGAGAGTGCCCATTGAAGCAGCTCAGAGAAGAAGTGCTGTATATCCCGCTCTATAAACGGCAGTGGCGCCCGGTGGAGAACATGGGTAATCTTGACATTTCCATACCTATCGGGTATAATACTGTGATTGTTAAAGGAGTGTTATAGGTTTTCTTAAAATGTTGGCTGTTCAGAAATCAGGTGTGAGGTTCTGAAGAGTTGTTTACAATGTAATTGAGGAAGGTGTAGTATTATGGAAAAGAAGAACTTATTAACGTATGAAGGTTTGCAGAAATTAGAGACGGAATTGCATGATCTTAAGGTGGTAAAAAGAAAGGAAGTTTCCCAGAAGATTAAGGAAGCCAGAGAACAGGGGGACCTTTCTGAAAATGCGGAGTATGATGCTGCCAAGGACGAGCAGCGCGATATAGAGGCAAGGATTGAGGAAATTGAGAAAATTCTTAAAAATGCGGAAGTTGTAGTGGAAGATGAAGTAGACCTTGACAAAATTAATGTAGGCTGCAAGGTGAAGATTCTGGACTGTGAGTTTGATGAGGAGTTAGAATACAAAATCGTAGGTTCTACTGAGGCCAGCAGCCTCCAGGGCAAGATTTCCAACGAATCTCCGGTCGGGAGAGCTCTGATAGGAGCCAAGGTGGGGGATACCGTATCCATAGAGACACAGGCAGGCGTTATAAAGTACAAAGTATTAGGAATCCAGCGTTCCAATTAGAGGAAGAAGGCAAATGCGAAGCATTTCATAAATGCCTTCTTCCGAGATGGCAGGGGACGCGAAGCGGCGCGTGCCGATACCGATTAGAGGAAGAAGGCAAATGCGAAGCATTTCATAAATGCCTTCTTCCGAGATGGCAGGGGACGCGAAGCGGCGCGTGCCGATACCGATGAAAAGGAGGAAGAGAAGATGGCACAGAACAACCAGTCACCGGGACAAGATCTCAATCAGTTGTTAAAGGTTCGTCATGAGAAATTGGAAGATTTGCAGAAGAATGGCAAAGATCCATTTCAAATCACGAAATTTGAGGTAACGAAACATAGCCAGGAAATCAGGGATAATTATGACACATTGGAAGGGCAGGAGGTTACTGTTGCCGGCAGAATGATGTTCAAACGTGTGATGGGAAAGGCATCTTTTTGTAATGTGCAGGATTTACAGGGAAGTATCCAGGTATATGTGGCAAGGGACAGCGTAGGCGAGGAGAGCTATAAGGATTTTAAGAAATATGATGTGGGCGATATCCTTGGCATTAAAGGAGAGGTATTTACCACCAAGACTGGAGAGATATCTGTCCATGCCCAGGAGGTAACGCTGCTTTCAAAGAGTCTGCAGATTTTACCAGAGAAATACCATGGGCTTACCGATACGGATATGAGATACCGTCAGCGGTATGTAGATTTGATTATGAACAGCGAGGTAAAGGACACCTTTATCAAGCGTTCTAAAGTACTCAGCAGTATCCGCCGTTTCCTGGATGGACAGGGCTTTATGGAGGTGGAGACGCCCATGCTTGTCAGCAATGCGGGCGGTGCGGCGGCAAGGCCTTTTGAGACGCACTTTAATGCATTGAACGAGGATTTGAAGCTCCGCATTTCCTTAGAGCTTCCCTTGAAGAGGCTGATTGTGGGAGGCCTGGAGCGTGTTTATGAGATTGGACGTGTGTTCCGCAACGAGGGGCTTGATACCAGACATAACCCAGAGTTTACGCTGATGGAGCTGTATCAGGCATATACAGATTACCATGGCATGATGGATTTAACGGAAAATTTGTTCCGTTATGTGGCAAAAGAGGTAACTGGTTCTGAGATTATCACCTATGGCGAGCATGAACTGGATTTGTCCAAGCCCTTTGAGCGCATCACTATGGTGGATGCCGTGAAGAAGTATGGTAATGTAAATTTTGCTGAAATTAAGACTACGGAAGAAGCGAAGAAGCTTGCCGATGAACATCATATTGAATATGAGGACAGGCATAAGAAAGGAGATATCCTCAACTTGTTCTTTGAGGAGTATGTGGAGGAGCATTTAATCCAGCCGATATTTGTCATGGACCATCCGATTGAGATTTCCCCATTGACGAAGAAGAAGCCGGATAACCCCGAGTATGTCGAGCGTTTTGAATTCTTCATGAACGGCTGGGAGATGGCAAATGCATACTCAGAATTAAATGACCCCATTGACCAGCGCGAGCGTTTCAAGGCGCAGGAAGCGCTGCTTGCCGCCGGCGATGATGAGGCAAACCACACGGATGAGGATTTCTTAAATGCTCTGAGTATCGGTATGCCGCCAACGGGTGGAATTGGCTATGGAATTGACCGTATGGTAATGATGATGACGAATTCGCCAGCGATTCGCGATGTTTTACTCTTCCCGACAATGAAGAGCCTGGATAAGAAACCGTCTGATAACGCAAAGACAGAGAAAAAGCAGGCAAATGCTCCCACAAAGCAGAGCAGCATTTCCCGCGAAGATGCGCTGGAGCTGCTTAAGAAATATAACAAAGAACCGTTCCATATCCAACATGCCCTGACGGTAGAGGGCGTGATGCGCTGGTTTGCCAGGGAACTTGGGCTTGCGCAGGAGGAGGAATTCTGGGGAATCACCGGCTTACTCCATGATGTTGATTTTGAACTTTATCCTGAGGAGCATTGTAAGAAAGCGCCGGAACTTCTGCGTGAAGCGGGGGTAAGCGAGGATATGATTTATGCAATTTGTTCCCATGGCTTTGGTATTTGCAGTGAGGAGGAGCCGAAGCTTGAAATGGAGAAAGTGCTTTTTGCGGCGGACGAGCTGACCGGGCTGATTTGGTCCTGCGCCCTGATGCGCCCATCTAAGAGCACCATGGATTTAGAGGTTAAGAGCCTCAAGAAGAAATTTAAGGACAAGCGGTTTGCCGCGGGCTGTTCCAGAGAGATTATTTCCCAAGGTGCAGAGCGGCTTGGCTGGGAATTAGATGACCTGTTTGATAAAACCATCCAGGCGATGAGAAGCTGCGAAGCTGCTGTGGCAGAAGCGATGGAGAAGATTTCCTAAAGGAAAACGGCAGCTTGTTTTATTGGTTTATAAGGATTAGGGTGTCAAAAGAGTGGAAATAAATATGATACTGGCGATTTGCACAAATGGGTACAAAAAGCATCGACTTGTTCAGTCAGTTAGTATTTCTTGGCATTCCATCTATCGTAAGCAATTTCCAAACACGATGTTTGTAAAAGGCTTATTTGAGCCATGGATGGCGAATATAAGCCGGTTGCGAAAGTATACATATTTGTTTGCGGAATGCTTAGAAATTCTACTGGCTGTAACATGCGGAGCAGCGTTTGTACTTATTTGTGCAAATTGCCAGTAGATATTTAAAAATTACTTTTTGACACCCTAATCTTATAAGATAAGAAAAAGCTGAACAGCATAGTGGCTGTTCAGCTTTTTCTTAAAGCGAGAACCCAAGAGGACAATCCATTGACTATTCCCTTTTTATTTATTAATATAAAATACGAAAGAAACTACTGGAGGAAAAAGATGTCAATTGAAAGAGTAAAAAAATATTTCAGTGAATATGGGATGGAAAACAAAATACTGGAATTTGATGTATCAAGCGCAACGGTGGAGCTTGCAGCAGCAGCGCTCAATTGTGAGCCTTGCAGGATTGCCAAGACGCTTTCGTTCATGGTGGATGGCAGTCCGATTTTAATTGTTATGGCTGGTGATGCTAAAATTGACAATCCCAAATATAAGGCACAGTTTGCTGCGAAAGCCAAAATGCTTACACCGGAGGAAGCAGAGACACTGACTGGTCATGCGGTGGGCGGGGTATGTCCCTTTGGAATCAACGAAGGCGTGAAAGTTTATCTTGACAGTTCGCTTAAACGGTTTGAGACGGTCTTTCCTGCCTGCGGAAGCAGCAACAGCGCAATTGAACTGTCGATTGCAGAATTGGAGAAATATTCGCGAAATACGTCTTGGGTTGACGTGTGCAAAGGCTGGCAATAATTTAGAAATACAGGAAATGGGAGAAAGGAATGAAATATACAAAGAAAGATTTAGTGGGTATAGCAAAAAGAGAGAACAACGCAAAGAGGAATTATCTGGTAGTCAATCCGCTGCAGGGAAAGCATGTGCCAGTCTCTCCGACCAGAGCATTAAAACTGTTTGCAAGCCTGGCAGAAGAACTCAGAGATAAATACGAAGGAGAAAGGCTTCTGCTGATTGGATTTGCAGAGACTGCCACTGCCATAGGTATGCAGATTGCAATTTCTTTGGCTGCACCTTATATCCAGACGACCAGGGAGATAATCCCGGAGGCAGATTATCTGTTTTTTTCAGAAGAACATAGTCATGCCACGGAACAGAAACTGGTCAAAAACGATATGGATGAGGCAGTAAAAAATACCGACAGAATAATTTTTATTGAGGACGAAGTTACGACCGGGAAAACGATTTTGAATATTATTTCCGTCATACAGAACGTGTATCATAATGACATGAAGTTTGCGGTTGCTTCCATTTTAAACGGTATGTCCGACAAATATAGGAGGGTATATGAAAATAAATCCATTGACCTTCATTATCTTAAGAAGACGAACCATAGCAACTATGGCAGCATTGCAGAAACTTTTGCCGGGGATGGGGAATATATTGACTGTACCCACGGGTCAGCAGGGAAAGCAGCCGTGCTGTCGGTCGCGGGCAGGATGGATGCGAGGCGGCTGGTAAACACCGCAGAGTATGATATGGCTTGCCGTAATTTGTTTGAACAGGTAAGCAAACAGTTACCGAGGACAGCAAATGATAAGATTCTTGTTGTAGGAACAGAAGAATTTATGTATCCGGCATTGTATGTGGCAAGCTGCCTGGAAGCTCTTGGAAATGAAGTGCGCTGCCATGCAACCACCAGAAGTCCTATTGTTGTCAGCAAGGAAAGCCAGTATCCGCTCCATGCCAGATATGAGCTGCGCAGCCTCTACGATGCGGAAAGAAAAACCTTCCTGTATGACATTGGTGCGTATGATAAGGTACTGGTGGTGACGGATGCCCCATGCCCGGAGGATAAAAGGAAGGCAGGTATAGATGGCGAATGCCCAAAGGATAAGGGCCTTGACAGTCTTGTCCATGCATTGGCAATCAATAATACAGATATTACGGTAGTCAGGTGGTGTTGATATGAGAAGTTCCTATAAAGAAGAAGATGTGACGTTGCTTTTAAAGGATATTACCGGGTTGGTGGAGCCGCAGCCGACAGAGGAAAGGGAACGGCTGATACAGTCTGGCAGGCATTACAGTGAGATGCTGCCTGTCGAATATGAGCCAACAGAAAAGTATATGCAGGTGTATCGCGAAGCGCTTATAAACTATGCAGCAACGACAGCGCAGGCAACCGGACGTCTTGCAGACAAAATTATCAGCAAAAAAGGACGGGATATTGTGCTTGTCTCACTTGCGCGGGCAGGAATCCCCATCGGTATCCTGGTTAAGAGATATATTAAGTCAAAATATCAATATGACGTCCCTCATTATGCCATATCTATTATCCGCGGCAGAGGGATTGATGATAATGCCATGAAATATTTGCTCGATAGATATGAGCCGCAGCAGCTTTTATTTGTGGATGGCTGGATAGGAAAAGGCGCAATTTTAAGGGAACTTGAGAAAGACATTGCAATGTATGAAGGAGTTTCCTCGGAAATTGCAGTAATTGCTGACCCGGCAAATGTGACGGAACTCTGCGGTACGCATGACGATATTCTTATACCCAGTTCCTGTCTGAACTGTACAGTATCCGGGCTTATCAGCAGGACTTTCCTGCGCCATGATATTATCGGCAAAAATGATTTTCATGGTGCAGTGTTCTATGAGGGACTGAAAAATTCTGATTTATCATATGAATTTATTGAAGAGATAGAGAAGCATTTTGCTTTAGAGCCGCAGGAAGAAAAGCCGCCGGTACCTGGGTTGGGGATTGACGAGGTTCGGGAAATCGCGGAGCATTTTTCTGTGGAGGACGTAAATCTGATTAAGCCCGGAATCGGCGAGGCCACCAGGGTTCTGCTGCGGAGAGTGCCCTGGAAAATCCTCATAGATGAGAGGTATCGCAATGATTCACAGCTGCAGCATTTGATAAGGCTTGCCGAGGAAAAGTATGTACCGGTGGAGTACTATCCCCTCAGACATTACAAATGCTGCGGAATCATTAAAAAGCTGGCAGATACTTAACGGGTTTCTGATTGTTTTACGCCGAAAGCCTCTGCCAGAAGTAAGGTCTGGCGTGCCCAATTGGCATGTGTCTTAAATTCGTCCATTCTCTCCTTTGCCAGGTTGCCGGATACGTAAGCATTGCTGTCCTGATTCCAGTTTAAAATGGCTTTGGCATCCTCCCAATCGCTTTGCGGTACTTGATATGCGCTGTTGACGACAGCAATCTGCTTGGGGTGAATCACAGTTTTTCCAGTAAAGCCGCATAATTTGTCATCCTGAATTTCCGCAAGCAGCCCCTTCTCCCAGTTTTCTCCTGAGTAATACTCCCACACTGGACCGGAGACTACGTAATCCATACCGTAGACGGTGACAATATCAGAAAAAATATTAGCGACAGGCTTTATGCGGTGGATGGATTCGTCCGAGTGCCTGCGGAATCCGAATAAATGGCATAAATCATTTCCCCCTACGCGGATACCCAGGACAAGTTCTTCCACTGCTGCCAGGCTGTCTTTCAGGCGGTAAAGAATCTCCGCCCTCTTCTGGATATTAACAATAGATAAATTTTCATATATGGGCATCATGTAAATCTTCTTATTGGCAGATTCGTTTGCTTTAATGATTACCTGAATGTATTCGTTTGCATTTTCAACGCTGAATTTAGGGATATTAAATCCCATAATTATTTCAGCGGATTCGCCTAAAGCAGCTGTGAGTTTTGTGATTTGCTGTGGGCAGCGGACCCTGATAAAAATTTGAGGCAGATAAAATTCGCTGTTCTTTCGTGCATTGTGGATTTTCTGGATGGAACGAATCAAAATTTGTTCTGCTTCCTCCACAAAACGGTCGTTGACGGTATCTTCTAAACAGAGCGCAAGGGAATATTTTGTTCCAAATTCCTCGTGAATGACAGCATCTGCAATGCTTTTTTTGTATGCGGGGCAATATAACAGTGCACCTACACTGTAGTATAAAATATTGTTTTTCAATATTTCATCCTCCTGGAGTCATATTAAATATAGCTTGGATTGTTCCGGACAATATTATATCATACTTGCCGCATAAAGGGATGAAAATTTAAGTATTACAGTTGTCGGGGGGTGTAATCCGTGATAAAATTGGCAGTAAAAGAGGTTGTACAAAAGGCGGTGCATGTTAAGTGGAAAAATTAGTGTCGTACAGGCATAATACCATACAGATTAACTCCCTGGAGATGTTTTTGGGTGTCAAAGGAGGGTACAATCATGCTGTCCGGGACGTGTATTTTGTCCGCGCGCTGGGTGAGGACAGCGGGTATTCTGATAAGATATGCCAGGCAGATAGAAGAATGGGGGCAGAGATGGCAAAGGGCAGGCTTCGGTATGTCAGGCTGAAATCGCTGCCCCAGTTAAGCAAAGCGGAGGATGCCGCATTTTATGCAGGGATATACGATGGGTGGAGACAGGGCGGCAAGATAAACCTTAAAAATATATCCATGACCGATGCTTTTGCAAATGCATTGTCTGTCGGACTGACAGACACTTTGGGCAAATACCAAAGCCAGAAAAAACAGGTGTCGGAATCCATGCTCAGGAACTGTGCGGTCAAATATCTTTTTTGGCTGGACACGATGCTCAAGGATGTGTTATCCGGCTGGAGTGAAGGAAACTGCATGAAGATTCTTGCGGAAGGCGTGAGAAAAGAACAGGAATACCTGTTTTACTATCTGGTCACGCTGTTGGGCTGTGATATTATTTTACTGGAGAATCAGAAAGATGTGGAGATTTCTCAAGAGTTAAAGAACCTCTCGCAGGAGCTTATACTCGGACCGTTCGGCACAAGTAATCTGCCCGTATATTCTCCTTATGTGCCGCAAACAGAGCAAAGCAGTGTCCGGGTTACGATACCGGAACGTAACCGGCATAAGAATCATCAGCCTGCAAGCGTTGCGCAGAATAACCGGCAGAATTCGCCGATAAGCCCTGTCCGGCAGCCATCTGCGGGACATACAGCGTCTGTTCATAGAGGAAATATGGAAAAGACGTTTGAGGAACTGGCACAGCTGGCATCTTCCATTGTGATGATAGCTGTGCACGACAGCCGACACGAGGTGATTGGTACAGGGTCTGGTATCATGATTGGCAGAGGGGGGTACATATTAACCAATGACCATGTGGTGTCCGGGGGAAGATTTTTCTCGGTGCGGATGGAAGATGATGAAGAAATTTATCCGACGGACGAGATTATTAAATATAATTATAACCTTGATTTGGCAGTGATAAGGATTTCCAGACAGCTCAACCCATTGCCGATTTATAACGGCGCCCAGAAGCTTGTGCGTGGGCAGAAGGTGGTGGCTATCGGCAGCCCGCTGGGGCTGTTTAACTCCGTTAGTGATGGCATTATTTCCGGTTTCCGCAATATCAGGAATGTTGACATGATACAGTTTACGGCGCCGATTTCCCCCGGCAGTTCCGGAGGCGCGGTGCTCAATATGCAGGGCGAAGTAATCGGTATCAGCACGGCGGGGTTTGACGACGGACAGAATATAAATCTGGCAGTCAGTTATGAAGATATACGGATGTTTGCGCGGGGATTCTATTGATGAAAGTTAGCTTTAGGATATTTGAGTATTATCCGTGGGCTGTAAAGACATCATTCCAGTTTCCCCATTTTGTAATTTTATAGTACCAAAAGGTTTCCAGCGCAAAGCGCTGAAAACACTTTGCACATAAAAGCGCTATGGAAAGCTAGCTTTCCAGACGCTTTTTGTGCAAGATGTCTATGCTGCCAAAGGCAGCAAGACCTTTTGGTACTATAATATAAGCTGTATAAAAATGGGGAAACTGAAAAAGACATCAAACTTGTAAATCCAGACAAGATATGATAGTATAGAGGACAAAGTAATTGTAAGGAGAAATAGGGAATGAACAGTAACGGAAGAAAAGTCAGCGTGTCGTTTAACGCACCTGTTATTCTGGGGTTTACCATCTTATGTTTTGTCGTCTTGGTTCTTGACCAGGTGACAATGAGAGCTACTACGAATGCATTGTTCAGCGTGTACAGGTCTTCGTTGTTGAGTCCTCTCACATATGTGCGTTTTTTTGGACATGTCTTAGGTCATGCGGGTTGGGAACATTTCATCGGCAATATCATGCTGATACTGATTGTGGGACCATTGCTGGAAGAAAAGTATGGTTCGTCTAATATTTTGTTTGTTATTTTAACAACGGCTCTTGTCACTGGTGTGATTCATTTCATATTTTTCCCGGGAGTGCGTCTTTTAGGAGCAAGCGGTGTAGTGTTTGCATTGATATTACTGTCTTCCCTTACATCTATAACGGAAGGGAAGATTCCGCTAACCTTCATTCTGGTGGCAGTGATATATATTGGAGCGCAGATTTACCAGGGCGTCTTTATTAAGGACAATGTCTCTAACCTGACCCATATAGCGGGCGGGGTGATTGGCTCATGCCTTGGGTTTGTAATGAATAAAAATAAAATGAATAGATATTGAAGGTGAGGATGCTCAATGTTGGAACATGTGAAGCTCTGCAGCCTTAACGATTATTTTTTACCATTGGGCAGCAGGTCAAATAAAGGGGTGTATTTCTATCGGTTTAATGGATATTCGGAAGAAATTGAAGGATTTATCAGGAAATATTATGATGCTGCACGTAAGTCAGGCGTAATTATAGAGGGCAAAATCCCTAACCCGGATGAGAAAAATCTCTCGTATTATGGTGAAATCATGGGTATGGATTTCCGGATGAGCATTGGATTCATAGCGGCAAGCCTCCAAAAATGGCTCCCGCGGATGAATGACAGTCAGAGACAGAATGTGGCGACATCAATTTACGATTCCCTGGATTCCATGCAAAGAGCCGGTAAGACAGAGAATATGCTGAAAAATGCATATATTAAATATATGTGCTGGCTGTATTATAAATTTGAGAGGATAGTAAACCAGCTGGGGGATAATAATATCCCCAAAATCCTCTATGAAGGGGATATCAGCAACTACGAATTGATGCTGATATCAATTCTGTCGAATGCGGGGTGTGATGTGGTTCTGCTGCAGTATCACGGGGATGCCGGCTATCTCAAACTGGATACATCTTCTTCTTTGTCCGATGAATTTCAGGTGGGCGGCATGAAGTCTTTCCCGCCGGAGTTTAACTTAAAGATGGTCAGGGAAAAGATTCAGAATGAAATGAATAACGAGAGACTGTATGGGATAAAACCTGCGCTTGCGGGCTGTACGAATGCCTGGATAAAAGGCAAAGGGCTCGAGGACGTCAGGGAGAGCATAGCTTTAAGAGGCAATGATCCCAAACTATTCTACAATTGCTTTATCCGCATTAATGGGGTGGAAGACAAGCTTACTTATGCCAATGAATTGTATCAGCTGCAGCTGGAATTGAAAAATGCCAAGCGTAAGGTTGTAATTGTAAATGGAGAGATTGCCAAGCCAACTCCAGATGAGATAGCTTCCATTAAGAGAGGAAATTATTCCCGCACAGACCAGATGATTATGGACCTTGCGGCGAATATCAAATATACGGCTAACATTGAACTTCAAAGGCTTATGAATAAGGCATTCGTTGATGTGATGCTGATGGAGGAATCTGCAGCCGGCGGCAATCTTAATAAGCTGACCAACAAGGCGGTGTACCTGCTCTGCTGGCTTGGACGTTATATGCCGCAGTTGTTTTCTAATTGGGCGTCCCCGCAAATATCCTGTTTCATCCATCTCGGCGGCTGCAAGGACAGCAATGAGTGTATGTTTTTACGGTTCCTGGCAAAATTGCCGATAGATGTGCTGATTCTGGTGCCGAACCTGAATGAGAAGTGTACGCTGACCGACCGTTCCCTGTATGAAGTCAGCTATTCCGATACGCTGGCGTTGGAGAGATATCCAGAGGACAATTCCCAGGTAAAGATGGGCACGGCAGCGTACCATGCGGAAAGAGAATTGGATACCTTAATGTATCAGGATTCCGGGATATACAGGAACCGTCAGTACGGTCGGGCGAACGTCATCAACTTGCAGACAATGTATGAGGAAATAAAAATTCTCTGGGACCAGGAGCTCAAATACCGGCCAGGGTTCAGTACGGTGGAGGGAGTTGTCAGCATACCGGTCATATTTTCCAAGGTGTCTGGTGTGAAAGATGGGCAGCTGCAGCAGTATTGGAATTCCGTGAAAGAGTTGGTGACAGACGATACTGTTGTGGTAAGGAAAGCGCCTTATATCGAATCTGCAACGGCAAATCCGGTGAAATCGTTTGCTGCGGAGTTTTATAAGAATGGACGTCTGCAGCGTTCCAAAATAAAGGAGCATTCGTGCTATAAATATGGAATCCTGCGGGAGGATATGCAGGAATTCATGTTAGATAAGCTGCAAGCTATCATAGACCGGAAGTTAATCAGGGGAATTGGGGAAAACGGCATGGAATACACGGTCATTGCCAATGTCTTGAACCTTCCCAAAGATATCGTAAGGCTGATTCAGAAATTTGATTTTACCAAGAAGAATCCCAAGCTGATTTATATCAACGCGACAGAGACTGTGATATCATTGGAAGATACCATCTTGGCGGCATATTTAAACCTGATAGGTTTTGACATCCTGTTTTTTGTGCCGACAGGTTATCAGAGCATAGAGAAGTATTTTAATGGCAGGATAATGGAGGAACATGAGATTGGGGAATATTTATATGACCTGCAGGTTCCCGATTTTAAAGGCTTTTCATCGCGCAGCACACGCCCGGGTTGGCGTGATAAAATATTTAAGAGAGGTAATTGATTATGGGACTTGATTTTAGCAAAACAACAACCGCAGTGCCCACGGCATCACAGATTCCAGAACCCAAGAATGAGATAGAGGTTGTTCAGGAGTATGATATTGTTGCTGACAGGCAGCAGATGAATTCTCAACTTGTCAACTCAGAGGAAGTTGACCGTATCGTGAGCACGATAGAAGTGAATAACCTTGATACGATTGTATCTTTTGGTGCGGAAGTGGCAGAGGAAATTTCCAAGGCATCGGACGTTGTCCTTAACAGCATGAACATGTCGCAGCTTGACGATACGAGCGAAATGCTGACAACGCTTGCCAGGATTATGGATAAATTTGACATCGAAGAGATTAAGGATAATCCTGGCTTTTTTGACAAACTGTTTGGCGGGCTCAAGAAGCAGTTAGACAAAATTCTTGCCAAGTATCATACGATGGGCGAGGAAGTTGATAAGATTTATGTTCAGCTCAAGGGATATGAATCAGAGATTAAGCAGTCAAACCGTAAATTGAACCAGATGTTTGAGGCAAACGTCAACTTCTACCATGAACTTGTCAAATATATCCTGGCAGGAGAACAGGCCTGTGGGGAAATCGAAGCGTATATTGCGCAGAGGCAGCAGGATATGGAGCAGACCGGCGACCAGTCCATTCAATTTGAGCTTACAAGCCTCAATCAGGCGTTGATGATGATGGAGCAGAGGACGCAGGATTTGCGTGTGGCGGAAAATGTGGCAATGCAGTCTATTCCAATGATTAAGACAATGGAATTTAGTAATTATAATCTGGTCAGGAAGATTAATTCAGCGTTTATTGTAACGCTTCCGGTATTTAAACAAGCGCTTGCCCAGGCCATTTTGCTGAAAAGGCAGAGAATTCAGGCGGAGTCTATGGCGGAACTTGATAAGAAGACGAATGAAATGCTTGTCAGGAATGCCCAGAATACCGTAGAGTCATCGAAAATGGCAGCAAGGCTTGCTTCGGGAAGTTCCATCCAGATAGAGACTTTGGAGACGACCTGGAGGACAATTACCAGCGGCATTGAGGAGACCAAGAGAATTCAGGAAGATGCCAGAAAGAAACGCGTGGAGGAACAGGCAAGGCTTGAGACGATTAAAGCGGACTTCAACAGGGAGTATCATATGCCTCCGTCCAGGAGATAAGTGATATAAGTATTACGTTTTGCGTCAGGCAGATAACATAGTATGTAAGAAAATGTAAGTAACAACAGTGTTTCAAAATATATTACTAGGAGGTAACAATATGCCAATTAATTTATCAAAAGGACAAAAAGTGGACTTAACGAAGGGAAATCCAGGGCTCAAAAACATTATGGTCGGGCTTGGATGGGATGTAAACGCATTTGATTCCGGTGCAGATTTTGACCTGGATGCAGCAGCATTCATGCTGGAGGCTGACGGGAAATGCCCGACAGATAAAGAATTTGTATTTTATGGCAATCTCACCCATACAAGCGGGAGCGTAAACCATCAGGGCGATAACCTTACAGGAGAGGGTGAGGGAGATGACGAGCAGATTCAGGTTGACCTTACAAAAGTCCCCGCCAATATTGAGAAGATCGCTTTTACGGTGACAATTTATGAGGCGGAGACAAGGCGGCAGAATTTTGGCCAGGTAAGCAATGCGTTTATCCGGCTTGTCGATGAGGCTACCAATACGGAGTTGATTCGTTATGACCTGGGGGAGGATTTTTCCATTGAGACTGCGGTGGTGGTCGGTGAGCTGTACCGGCATAGCGGTGAGTGGAAGTTTAATGCGATTGGCAGCGGTTTCCAGGGTGGTTTGGCGGCTTTATGCGGACACTATGGAATTGAGGTAGCATAGGAGGTGACATATTATGCCAGTTAATTTACAGAAAGGTCAGAAGGTTAGCCTGACCAAAGGAAATCCTGGACTGACTAAAGTGGTTGTCGGCCTGGGATGGGATGTAAATGCATTTGATACCGGTGGAGATTTTGATTTGGATGCGGCAGCATTTTTGCTTACAGATTCCGGCAAAGTAGCGGATTCCAAAGATTTCGTATTTTTTGGCAATCTGACACATGCCTCAGGCAGCGTACAGCATCAGGGAGATAATCTTACGGGCGTGGGCGATGGAGACGATGAGCAGATAAAGGTAGACCTCTCCAAAGTTCCGGCAAATATTACGAAAATTGCTTTTACAGTGACTATTTATGAAGCAGAGGCAAGAAGGCAGAATTTTGGTCAGGTGAACAATGCATTTGTCCGTATCTATAATGAAGCTACGGGCGAGGAACTATTGCGCTATGATTTGGGAGAGGATTTCTCCATTGAAACGGCTGCAGTCTTCGGGGAGTTGTATAAGAATGGTGATGAATGGAAGTTTAATGCCATTGGAAGCGGCTATCAGGGAGGATTGGCAGCTCTGTGCGCCAATTTTGGCGTTGAGGTAGAATAGGAGGATAAGAGATGTCTATCAGTTTACAGAAAGGCCAGAAAGTCAGTTTGTCAAAAGACAATGCCGGTTTGGCGAAGGTTGTCGTGGGTCTTGGCTGGGATGAGGTGCAGAAATCTTCCGGTGGATTCCTGAAATCTGTATTTTCTTCATCGCCAGAGCAAATTGACTGTGATGCTTCTGCCATTATGCTCAGAAATGGCAAATTGGAATATAAAGAAGATTTGGTATACTTTGGCAATCTCCGCCATCCGTCAGGAACGGTTGTACATCAGGGCGACAACCTCACGGGAGCAGGAGAAGGGGACGATGAGCAGATTATCATTGATTTATCACAGGTTCCCCAGGACTATGACAGGATTGTCATTGTCGTCAATATCTATCAGGCTGTTAAGCGGCAGCAGCATTTTGGGATGATTCAGAATGCATTCATCCGGCTTGTGGACGCCAGAAATAATAATGAGATGTGTAAGTATAATTTAACCGAGGATTATTCCGGGATGACGGCAATGATTTTCGGTGAGGTATACCGGCATAATGGCGAATGGAAGTTCAGCGCTGTTGGCCAGGGAACCAACGACCCTGGACTGGGTGAACTCAGCAGAAGATATATGTAAGTTTTACATTATTTCTATCAGGAATGGAGAAACTATTGTGTTAGGGAAACGCTGATTAAAGCGTTTCTCTTTCCTTGGTTTAAAACACAATGAGGAGGTCATTTATCTATAATGAATAATATGGACAAAGAAGCGCTGATGAGAGGTCTGTCAGATTCCCAGGCAGACAAGAGCAGGCAGGATTTTGGTACGAATGAACTTGCCAAAAGGGAAGCGGAATCTCTGTGGTCAATGTTTATCGGCGCATTTAATGACATTTGGATTAAGGTTTTATGTGCAGCTTTGGTATTGAAGATTGCGCTTGCTGTGCTGGGTATGTTTGTCCCCGCGATGGCAGGTGAGAATGATGTTGTAGAAATTATCAGCATTATTTTGGCAATTGGTTTGGCGACCGGATTCAGTACGTTGTCTGAATACCGCAACAGTTCCAGAAGTGAGGCTTTACAGGAAGAGTACAGCAAGACATATGCCAAGGTAATCCGCAATGGAAAGCTGATTAATATCCTTACGAGTGAGATTGTCAAAGGAGATACTGTCCTCGTACAGGCGGGGGATAAAGTTCCTGTCGACGGACTTATTTTTGAAGGACATATCAAAGTGTCCCAGGCAGCATTGAACGGTGAGTCAAGGGACGAGGATAAGACGGCGGCTGTTAATATGGAGGAAGCAGAATCTACAGATTATGCGTCAGCAAGCAAAGTATTTATGGGTTCTGTTGTAACCTCCGGGGAAGGTTATCTGGTGGCGACGGTTATCGGCGATGATTCCGAACTTGGTAAGATTAACAAAGCGCTGACCGAGGACAATGAAGAGGATGAGCGTAAAGACACCTCCAGCTTAAAGCTTGAGGTTGTGGCAGCCGGGATTGGTAAACTTGGCGTTTCGGCAGCGGCGATTGCAGGTATTTTGCATGTAGGGCTTTCGCTTTTCAGGGCAAATGAGGCAGTCACAGTAGTAGCCGTATTGCTGCTTGTCGCTGAAGCAGTAATGTTGATGGCGTCCATCGTTATTATGGCAGTGCCGGAGGGGCTGCCGATGATGAACAGCCTTGTGCAGTCCATGAATACGGAGTCCATGTACAAAAAGAACATCCTTGTGAGCCATAAGGCTGCATTTTCTGACTCTGCTTACATGAATGTCTTGTTTAGCGATAAGACCGGAACGATTACGCAGGGCAACCTGTCACTCGTGGAATTTATTACTGGTGCAGGCAATATTACTGATTCCATAAACAGCAGTGAATTTATGGATGCCATTACGCTTAATAACCTTGCCAAGGTATCAGAAGGCAAAGCGATTGGCAGTAACAATATGGACCGTGCGCTGCTCACTTATGCCTTGAATAACGGATATGATGCGGCAAAGTCTAACCAGGATAAAGTGCAGGATATCAGCGGTTTTGATTCGGAGAAAAAGTGCGCAACTGTAACGCTCAAAGACAATACGATATATTGGAAGGGCGCAACTGAGAATATTATCGACCAGGTAACCCATTATATGCTGCCGGACGGAGAAGTGAAAGAATTTGCCGCGTCTGATAAGAAGGCAGTGGAAGAGCAGATGGTTGCACAGGCAAAAAGGACCATGAAGCTTCTGTCAGTAGCCAAGATTGCTGAGGGAAAGACGATATTGATGGCAGTCCTCTGCCTGCGCGATAATGTAAGGACCGATGCGGTGGAGACTGTAGAAATTTTGAACAGCGCCGGCATCCAGGTGGTAATGGTTACCGGTGATGCGGAGGAGACAGCTGTTGCCATAGCCAAGGAAGCGGGAATCTTAAAAGATGAACAGAAGGATGTTGTACTGACACATGAAGAGCTGGAGGAGATGTCCGATGAGGAATTGAAGAAGAAACTGCCAAATCTTCGTGTAGTCAGCAGGGCGAAGCCTCTGGATAAAAAGCGTCTGGTATCTATTTCCCAGCAGATTGAAAATGTCTGCGGTATGACCGGTGACGGCGTAAACGATGCTCCGGCATTGAAACAGGCAGATATCGGCTTTGCCATGGGAGATGGTACTGCCGTAGCCCAGGAAGCAGGAGACGTTGTAATTTTGAACAACAGTCTTACCTCTATCAAAGATTGCGTGCTTAACAGCCGGACGATGGCGAAATCCGTCGGTAAGTTCCTGATTTTCCAGCTTACCGTCAACATCAGTACCTTGCTCATGAATATTATTGCTCCGGTGCTGGGATGGACGGAGCCGTTCTCCATTGTACAGATTCTGTGGATTAACTTGATTATGGATACGCTGGCGGCGATGGCGTTTGGCGGTGAGCCAATTCTCGACCGCTATATGAATGATAAGCCGGCGCTTCGTACTGATAACATCCTCACCGGGTATATCAAGACGGCTATTGGCACAAGTTCCATATTCATAACCTTAGGTTCTATCCTGATTCTGGAAAATATAGGGGGAATCACTGATTTTGTAACGCCTGCAGACTGTGCAAACCCTGGATTGTATGAAAAGACATTTATGTTTGCTTTCTTCATCTATTCCATTATCTTTAACAGCTTAAACACCAGGTCAGAGCGGTTTAACCTTTTTGAACACATTGGTGAAAACAAGAACTTTATGCTGGTAATGGGAGCCATTTTTATCATGCAGACAGTCATCATACAGATTGGCGGAGAAGTATTCGGCACAACATTATTGAGCGTGAAAGCTCTGCTCGTATCCATGCTGCTGGCAGTATTGATAATTCCGGTTGACCTTATCCGTAAGGCGGTTATATCAAAAAAATAGGACAAATGTAACATTTCAGGGCTGAACTGTTACGAACAAAGTATAATAGGATTGCAGAAGGGGCTGCCGCATGACCGGGCAGCCCTTTTTTGAGGAAGTGAAGATGGTAGTATTACATACAGATTTGGATAATACGATAATATATTCTTATAAACATGAGATTGGTCCTGAAAAGAGAAATGTAGAGCTTTATCAGGGCAGGGAAATCTCATTTGTTACAGAGAAAACATATGCTCTTTTACAGCAGGTGAAAAAACGTATGTTGGTTGTCCCGACCTCCACGAGGTCGTTAGAGCAGTATCAGAGAATTGATTTGGGGGTAGGGGCGTTTCCTTATGCCCTGGTCTGTAATGGCGGCATTCTCCTGGCTGATGGCAAAAGGGACGAATCTTGGTATCAGGAATCGCTTGAACTGATAGGCCAGAGTGAGGCAGAGCTGCAGAAAGCGCTGTGTCTGCTAAAAAAAGATATCCGCAGGAAGTTTGACCTTCGCTTTATAGAGCAGTTGTTTGTGTTCACAAAATGTGAGAATCCGCAGCATGTAGTAGAGAATTTACGAGAAGCCTTAGATATAGCGCTGGTTGATGTGTTCCATAATGGAGAGAAGGTATATGTTGTTCCCAAGAGTTTAAATAAAGGTAAAGCTGTCCAAAGATTCCGCAAATATATTCATGCAGATTTTGTAATTGCGGCGGGCGACAGCGAGTTTGACATTTCCATGCTTGAAGAAGCCGATGTAGGGCTTGCACCGTATGGGTTTACGAAAGAATTTGCCGTAGATTTTACAGTCCGCGAGATGGATGAAAAAAGAGTGTTTGCAGAATCGCTTTTGCAGGAGTGCCTGGAAATTTAGTAAACATTTTGAAGGAAATGTGATGAAAATGTATTAATAGTTTGCGTTAGTGAAAGAATTTATATTGAAAAAAGAATCAGTATAAGGAGTATTTTTCCTTGTTCTGATTCTTTTTTATTATAAAAATGATAATTTGTTACATATAAGAATTTAAGATAAATAGGTAAAGATTGGTAAATTTTTACTAAAAACACTTGCAATTAACACTAAAAGGAAGTAAAATGTAATATAACATAATGGAGGGTGCAGAGAATTCTTCGTGAATATTTATAGCATTATTGAGCGGAAAGGGACATTCATGAAGAGATTCAGGAAGGAGGAGGATTTATTTTTAGAAGGACAGAAAATATGGAACTGCAAAAAAGTTATGCAAAAAGGAGAGGAAAAATGAAGAAAGGAAAAAGGTTTTTATCAATACTTCTGGCTGTCGCGATGGTGATAACAGGAGTAAATCTTGGGACTTTGGCGCCGGTGGAAGCGGCGGAAGTGAAGTCGGAGACTTATTATTTAGAGAAAAATGGCCTGTTTTATGGATTTGGTCATAATGCAAGCGGCCAGGAGGAGGTAAAAGAAGGAGTAGCAGAAGGGCAAATCACTTTAAAGACAGACCTCTCAGAGGGAAATAAAATGGGAACAGCAAATCAGGCGCCATATACCAGTGAGACGGCATCGGGAGGACTTGGTGCATGTGGCGGACAGAGAAATGGGTGTATTGTGTTTGATTTGTCGAAGACAAATATGGATCTATCAAATTTAAAAAGCGCTCAGGTATCTTTGGGTATCACTGGCGTAAGTAACTGTGGAGCTTCCAATCAGTGGTTTAAGGCTGCGTTATACGAGACTGCTAATCAGGCAGTAACGGCCAAGGAGGAGAATACCTATGCGGCGCTTGCCTATACAGAAACTTCTCCTATTTGGAGCGCGGAGAAGATAAGCGGCAGTAATGCCGCAGGTACGGTAAATACTGGTGGTACAATTCATTTTGATGTCAAAGATGTTTTTAAGGCTGCTTATGAGAAGGGGGACAGGAATATTGTATTTCGTGTACAGCTTCCGAAAGCAGGTTTAACATTTAATAATATTAAATTAACCATTGATGCAACAACCCCCACCAAGGTTACGGTAAAATATGTAGATAAACAGAATAATGAACTTCAGGACAGTAAGGAAGTAGATGTATCTGTAGGATCTCAATACACCTATGACATATCGGATGATGAAAAAAGAATCATCACAGAATCTGGCGCTTACATATACGATGAGACGAGCAATGCTACAATTGCAGACGTCAGAGAAGACGCTGCTCAGAATGTAATCAATCTTACTTACAACAAAGCAGAGCTCAGTTCCGTGATTGCTCCATCTACAATTTATGCTATTGAGGGCAATGAGCCGATTCTCCCCGGGCAGCTGATGGCAAATACCAATATTGAGGGAGTTACGCTTCCGGTAAATGTGACCTGGGATGTTGCGGATAAGAAGTGGACTGTTGGTGATAATACGGTGACAGGAACAGCAGAAGGGCTTGCAGGCGAGGCTGCAAATGTGTCGGCAACAGTTCATATCTATGAGTGCGATGAAGCGGTTGCGGATTTTACATCGGGCAGCGAAAATTCTGGAAAGTTCCAGAAGTTAGCGAAAGAATATGGCGGGGAGCTAATTACAGAATTTGATATCATATCTGTAAATCCGAACGACCCATGTTATTCTTATCTCTCATCGACCAATGAAAGTATTGGTCAGGCTTTTGCCCAGTCAGGTCCAATGCTCCATACTACAGAAAAATGGTTTACCAGCCGTACCGGAGATGGGAATGGAAATGCTGGAAATTACCCAACGGCTAATGATAACGTAGAAAAAATGATGTATGAATCCGGGAAGACATACCGTGCACGTATGGTCATTGACACAAAGGCGGATAAAGGCAATTATCATATTTATGTGACAGATGAAGCAGGCAGGACGGTTGAAGTTACTAAGCCAGAGGGAAATAAGTACCGGACGTACAACGATGGTACTATTCGACGGTTTTTCCTGGGACGTGAAAATTTATCAGTTACCAACCACAAAATCTCCTGGCAGTCCGGCTATGCGACCGTGCAGATAAATTACCAAGACCCTGCTGGTCAGGTATGGACAGATTTTGCAACATCCATGAAAGAACTGCCTGGCAGCACAAAAACTATTGATACGTCTATCTTTACGCCCAAGAGCGTAAATGGCAAGACCTATTTGTTTGATGCAGATAACTCCGGTTGGGATACAAACGGAGACGGCAGCGCAGATACAGCTGCAACGGACAGCACAACCATACCGGCAGCTGGCGATGCCGTTAAGTACATTGCCAAATATAAAGCGGCTGAACTTCTTGGAACCGATGAAACAGTTGAAGTGGAAACTTTGGTGGGCAAAGCGCCTATCCTGCCTCTGACCTTAGAAGCGAAGTATGAAAATGTGGAGGGCACAATACCAACAGAGGTCACATGGAATCTGGAAGGCGTTGACCTTAATACTGAGACAGCAGATAATGCACCTCTGGAAATAACCGGAACATTCCCTGGTGGTAAGACAATAACTGCCAAAGTTCATGTAAAACATGCATATTTGTTAGCTAAATATACATTTGACGGCGATACGCCGGCAGCGGACAGCACAGGACGTCATGCAGATGCCGTATTTACCAATGTGGAACAGGGTGTAGCTGGTGTGGACGCTGCCAGCAAAGGTGTGAAATTAAAAGGAGGCAGCAATGGTTCTTCTAATGTGAAGCTGCCGGATGATTTGCTGCAGCTGACGGAGGCAGACGGCAGCAAAACGACACAGGATGATTTCACTGTTTCCATGTTTATCAACCGTGAGAGTAACGGTAATTCTTTTGCCATGACGCTGCACGCAACGCAGGTAGGAAAGCCGGATCCGCTGGGACATCTGGGATTCATCAATAGGGATGACCTGGTGGATATGGAATACAGAATTGGCGGTAAAACAGTAGCTAATCTGCAGGCAAAGGATGCAGAAGGTAAAAAATTACTTACTCCGATTGGACAGTGGTCACATGTGGCAATCGTTACAAACGGCTCAAAGGACACGGCAAAATTGTATCTGGACGGTGTGCTGGTGGGCACGGCGACGGGCATCATTAACCCATCCCGGTTGGTTGCCCAGAATAATTACTTAGGCCGTGCTTCCTGGGGAGATAACGATTACAAGGCAACCTTTGATGACTTTGAAGTATACAATGGAATTTTGACAGAAGAGGAAATTCAGGAAATTGCTAACGACAGGCTGTGCAGCGCTCCAGTACAGGATATCTATGATAATCTGGAATTAAGTCTGCAGTCAGGAGAGGAATTAGATAAAACTAAGATTACAGAGGCTTTGAATCTGCCGACAACTGTGGAGACCAGCGACGGCAAGACCGTACAGGGATTGAAAATTAGCTGGGAATCCAGCAATCCGGCAATCAGAGCGGACGGTACCGTTGTACGTCCTTCCAAAGGCAAAGGAGATGCGGCGAATATTACCCTGAAAGCGAAGATTCAATATGGGTCCAGTGTCATGACTAAGACGTTTTCCGGCCTTACGGTATTAGAATTAGACGGAGTATCTTTCGTAGAGTTTAACGAGGCCTATGAAAAAGCAAAGGGCAGATATGTCTCTGCAAAGAAAGAGAATATTTATACATCAGACAGCTTGGCAGCTTTAAAAGCGAAAGTGGACGCTGCAGAGCAAATAAAGGCGACAGAAGGAACACCTGATGAAGACGCAGATGCAGTAGATGCTGCAACCGCAGAACTTCTGGAAGCAGTAAATGTTCTTGTCTTAAAGACGTTCAAGCAGATGGATGAGGCGCTGGCTGCTTGGTATCCGCTGGACGACAGTACTGACAAAGCGAAAGATGCCTCCAGTAACGGATTGGATGGCGTTACGGCAGAGAGCGTTACATTCAGCAGGGAAGACGGTGCGACTTTTAATGGAGGAAGCGCGTTAAAGAATGTTATTACCCTTCCGAATGAGTTGGAAGTGGGAGAGCAGATGACATTTGCATTCTGGGCAAAGGATGCAAGGGGCGCTAAGTCAAATGCGTTTGGAATTGGCTCAGGCGATGGATTTGGAGACAATAAAAAGACAGATGCGCATTTCTTCTACGTTAACACAAACGATGGGGGTAAATTAGTTGCAAGCATGAATCCAAAATATTGGAGCGGTGCAGTGAATATTTCCACAGAAGCGGCAGCTCAGGATACCTGGCATCATATCGTCTGTGTGCTGAATGGAACCAACCTTACACTCTATGTAAACGGAGAGCTGGTAGGGACTAAGGACGTTGCACATTCTGTGAAAGAAATGTGGGATGCGGACCCGAATACCCGGGCTGTATATATTGGAAACTGCAGTTATGGTAAAAACCCCAACGGTGGAGATAGCGATTACAATGGCTCCATCAAGGATTTCCGTATATACAATGCATCACTCGCGCAGGAGCAGGTGGCAGGAGTTTATAATTATATCAATACGCTGCCGATGAAATATGCCAAGGACGACCTTATGAAGACTCTGGGCGCAAGAGTGGAAGAGGATGGTACGGTTATTTTAAATGTAACGAACCTCAATACCACGAACAAAGTGTTTACCTTGCCGGAAACCAGCTATGGGGATGCCAAGGTTGAGTGGGAATCTTCTGATAATAATGTCATCAATGCGGATACTGGAGCAGCTGCTGTGCCAGACAGCAAGGAAGAGCCGGCAAAAACGGCTGACCTGACAGCAACAATTACCCTTGGGGAGGGAGACAGCCAGGAAAAAGAAACAATTGTATTTAAATGTAGGGTATATTTCAGGAACAACACGGATACAACAGCTTTAGAGGCAGCGCTTAAAGCCTTGGAAGATAAGCGCCTGAAACAGCAGGATTATACCCAGGCAAGCTGGACGCTTTTGCATACAGCAATCAAAAACGCTCAGGACCAGGTAGACAATCCAGATGATGAACAGACAGTAGCAGCTGTAAAGAGTGCGTTGGAAGACGCAGAGAGCAAACTGGTCAATATTGCCGGACTGCGTGATAAGATTGCAGAGTTAACATCTGAAATGGAAGACTTAAACGAGCATGATTACACTACCGAAAGCTGGGAGGCATTGCAGAGTAAGCTGGATGCCGCTAATGAAGTACTGGAAACGGCGGATGCCACAAAGGAAGCAGTTGACGCAGCCGTTGAATCTCTGCCTGAGACCGCAGTTTCTGCGCTTAAAGCATGTGGCGACAAAGAGCCTTTGGAAAACGCGATTGCAGTGGCAGAAACTTTGGAGAAATATCAGGAAGCTTACACAGAGACAACCTGGAATGATTTAGTGACAGCTTTGCAGACAGCGAAAGCGGAACTTGCCAAGAGACTGGAAGATTATGCTCCGGCAGCAGATGAGTTAAAGAGTGTGATGGCTGCTCTGGAAGTCAAAGAAGAACATAAGCTTGAGGGAACAGTCAAAGAAGAACTTGATAAAAAGCTGGCAGAAGCAAAGGAAGAAGCCCTTACAAGCAGTAATTACACACCACAGACGTGGGGAGAATATAAGGCAGCGTTAAATGCTCTGGAAGAAGTACTCAACAGAGCAAATGCAACAAAGGGTGAAGCGGAAGATGCGGCTAAGGCGTTGGAAGATGCAAGAGCAGCGCTTAAACCGGTCGCAGCACAGATACCGGATGAGCAGAAGAAGCAGGAATTTTCTGCTGAATATGAAACGGCAGTTTCAGAAGCAGCAAACAAGAAGCCTGAGGATTACACTCAGGAAAGCTGGAACAGATATCAGAAAGCATTGGCAGCAATGAAGAAGATTTCCGACCGCCTTGCAGAGGAAAATAATAATGTAACTAAGGCTGAGATTGATTCAGCAATCGCCGAAATGAATACAGCCAAGGCAGGGCTTGTCATTAATGTTGATAAGACAGCATTGAATAAGGCAATCAGTGATTGTGCTATCCTCAAAGCAGCAGACTATACGCCGGAAAGCTGGAATGCATTCCAGGCAGCATTAAATGCGGCTAAGGCGGTTGCAGCCAAGGCGGATGCGACGCAGCAAGAAGTAAATAACGCTCTGGCAACCCTGAATGCGAAAAAAGCTGCCCTTCAAAAGGCACAGACGCAGACGCCTCCAAGCGTTAAGGTTAAGAAGATAGCATTGTCTGCAGACAGTAAAAACATTGCAGCGGGCAAGAAGGTGACGGTAAAGGCGGCGATTACGCCATCTAATGCGGCAAATAAGAAGGTGACCTGGAAGTCTTCAAACACCAAGTGGGCAACCGTGAGCGGCAAGGGCGTGGTAACCACCAAAAAAGCGGGAGCCGGCAAAACCGTGACCATTACTGCAACCGCCAAAGACGGAAGCAACGTAAAGGGAACCATTAAGATTAAGATTATGAAGAATGCCGTTACCAAGATTACTTTGAAGGCAAAATCCAAGAAAGTGAAAGCCGGCAAGAAGGTGACAGTCAAGGCAACTGTCAAGACCAACGGCAAGAAGGTCAACAAGAAACTTACCTGGAAGTCTTCAAATACAAAGTGGGCAACCGTGAACAGCAAGGGTGTGGTAACTGCCAAGAAGGCCGGCAAAGGAAAGACGGTGACTATCACTGCGGCATCAACAGACGGCACAAAGAAATCAGCGAAAGTTAAAATTAAGATTGTGAAATAATATTTAGACTTAATTAAAAAAACGAATCCGGGTCATCATTTCCAGCGAGATGGTGACCCGGATTCATTTTTAATCTTTATATTGAAAAATATGTCTTAATAGTTCCCGGTAATTAAATCCTCCAGCGTAATACTGTAAAAGAAGTCGTGGACAAGGGCATCATATTTCTGCCACAATGGCAGCGTAATGCAGTCGTCTTTCCGCGGGCAGACTTCTGCGCGCGGCATAAGACAGGCAACCGGAGCCAGAGGCCCATCTGTAAGTTCAATAATTTCGCCAACAATATATTCTTTGGGGGTGCGTGTCAGCATGTATCCGCCGCCCTTTCCCCGGAGGCCATTCAGCATTTTGCCAGAAACAAGCAGCTTCAATATAATTTCCAGATATTTCTCAGAAATTTCCTGTCGTCCGGCAATCTCCTTCAGCGGAATATATTTATCTTCCTGATACTGTGCAAGGTCAATCATCACCCTGAGCGCATAACGCGCTTTTGTTGAAATCATACGTCCTACCTCCCATCTGTTTTACATATTATACCTCTGTCAGACAAAAATTGCAATGTTATGTGTCTTGACAGTGTATTTACTAACTGTTACAATATACTTAGTAATACAAAGTATAGAGGTGATTTATGAATGATAAATACGAAAGGCAGATGAAGAAAGGAGTTTTAGACATGATTGTCTTAAAGCTTCTGGCCTCAGAAGCTATGTACGGATATCAGATTATACAGGAAATGAAGGAGAAGGGCGGAGAGATATTCCTCTTAAAAGACGGTACGCTCTATCCGATTTTATATCGGTTGGAGGATGATGGTCTGGTATCGAGCAGGTGGAGCGAGGCTGAGGGCAAACAGGTGGCAAGAAAATATTATGAAATTACCGCGGAAGGACTTAAGGCATTGCAGGAAATCGGAGCTGTCTGGGGAAGGATTTCCGCTGGAATATCAAGAATAATGGAGGATTAGGCTATGAATGCAGACCGATACGTAAATAATGTTGCCAAGAAAATTAAATGTGATGGCAAAAAGAAAAAAGAGATTAAACGACAGCTGCTGACGGATATAAACATGCGAATAGAACGTGGAGAAGCATTAGAGCAAATAATTGCCCAGATGGGAGCCGCTTCGGAAATTGTAGAGGGATTTAATGAAAATATTTCAGAAGAGGAGAAGAAAAAATACCGCAGAAATAAGGTACTTAAGATTGTAATTCCCATTGCGTCGGTATTGGTTTTGCTGGCAGTATTTATTTACTGGATGCTTCCGAAGGGAAGGGACATAGAACAGAGTAAGTATTTTAACAAAGCTGGGGTGGAAGCAGCAATGAAGGAAACCATTGAGCTGATAGATGCAGGGGAGTTTGAAGCTTTGCAGGAAAAAGCCATTCCACAGATGCAGACCTTCCTGAATGAGGAAGAGATAGACAAGGTAAAAGGGGGTATGTCGGATGACTGGGGAGAGAGGCGGCAGTATGGGGTAGTGTATGCCGTAGAGATTGTACAGGGGAATAAGCGTTTTGCTGTGGGAGAAATCACAGTCACTTATGATAATATCACGGTAACTTATCGGCTGACATATGACAAGGATATGCGGCTGGCAGGATTATATGTAAGGTAGGTGATACTATGACAACAGCAGAAACAATCATTTGTTTGGTGATAGTGGCAATCAGTTCGTTACCGTTTGTTATTTTGGGAATATTCTGCTACAGAAGCATGGAGCCGGTTGGCTTTTGGAGCGGGCGCAAGCCGCCAAAGAGGGAACAGATTACGGATGTGAAAGCGTACAATCAAAAACATGGTATGATGTGGATATTGTATGGCGCTGGTTTGTTCCTTTGCTCTTTGCTGATGATTCTTTTTGGAGAGCGGTTTGCGCTGGTTGCTGTAATTCTGGTCATGGCGGAGTGCATAGGCGGCATATTCGTGATGGTTTGGTATCACAATAAACTGAATAAGAAGTATTTAAAGGAAGATTAAATCCATTTTTAATTTTTTGCACATATACGTTCCAGGAAATATTTATGAATCCGGTGGTCTCCGCCAAGTTCAGGATGGAAAGCAACAGCGAACTGGTTTTTGTACTGTACGCCCACAATGCGTCCTTCTACCGAGGCGAGGATTTCTACATCGTCCGATATGCTCTCCACATAAGGAGCCCTGATAAATTCCATGGGAAATGTGCCGATTCCCTGGAAAGTTCCTTGCTCATAGTGAAAGCTTCCGAGCTGTCTGCCATAGGCGTTGCGTTTTACGGTCACTGGCAATGTGCCGATATGGTGGGCATCCTCGCCGGCAATTTTCTCGGCCAGAAGAATTAAGCCTGCGCAGGTGCCGAATATGGGCAGGCCATTCTTAATCCTGTCGCGGATTGCATTCATCATACCTAATTCCTGCAAAAGCTTTCCCTGCACGGTGCTCTCACCACCAGGCAGGATTAAGCCGTCAAAATCATTGTCTAAGTCGCTGGATTTGCGCAGCTGCAAGGTTCCTGCGCCCAGTTCCTGTAATACTTTCTCATGCTCCACGAAAGCGCCTTGCACTGCCAAAACTGCTATTTTCATGTCATTTCCTCCTGAAATTTGCTGCTTTTTTGTAACTGCGTATCCTAGTGTTAGGCGATGCAGCTAAAATGCTGTTTTTTGCAACGGCATATTCCTGTATTATGCAATGTGGTGTGAGTGCTATTTTCCGCGCTCTGCCATCAGAAGCTGGATTTCATCTGCATTAATGCCAACCATTGCCTCACCCAGGTCCTCCGACAATTCTGCAATCATTGCGGCGTCCATATAATTTGTGACCGCTTTAACAATGGCATTGGCACGTTTTTCAGGGTTGCCGGATTTGAAAATGCCAGAGCCAACAAAGACGCCTTCTGCGCCAAGCTGCATCATCAGTGCGGCATCTGCCGGGGTTGCCACGCCGCCCGCCGCAAAGTTTACGACTGGAAGTTTTTGGTTTTCATGCACATAGCATACTAGCTCATATGGTACGCACAGCCGTTTTGCCTCATCGAACAGTTCGTCTTCCCGCATGGAGGAAATCTGTGCAATCGCCCGTTTCAACATGCGCATATGGTGCACTGCCTGTATGACGTCCCCGGTGCCTGGCTCGCCTTTTGTGCGAATCATTGCCGCGCCTTCATTGATACGGCGGAGTGCTTCGCCCAAATCCTTTGCGCCGCACACGAAAGGAACGCGGAAATTTGTCTTATCAATATGGTAAATATCATCCGCTGGTGAGAGAACTTCGCTTTCGTCAATGTAGTCAATCTCTATCGCCTCCAATAATTGGGCTTCCACGAAATGTCCGATACGGCATTTTGCCATGACAGGGATGGATACTGCCTGTTGGATGCCGCGAATCATCTTGGGGTCGCTCATGCGGGATACGCCTCCGGCAGCGCGGATGTCCGCGGGAATCCGTTCAAGCGCCATTACAGCGCAGGCGCCGGCGGCTTCTGCTATCTTAGCCTGTTCCGGTGTGGTTACGTCCATGATGACGCCTCCTTTTAACATCTGTGCCAATTCTTTGTTCAATTCATACTGTCTGTTCATAGGAATCCTCTTTTCTTAAATCACATTTTAATTATTTCTGCTATTTGCTGTACGGTTTATAAAATTCTCTGTTTACAACAACCTACTAATACTTTATACTACTTCTGACCATGTTAAAATAATCAATTTAAATATAATTGAGATAGTCAGAATGGAGGATTCCCACAGAAATGTTGACATATTCATTTACCGATATAGGGTCAGACAGCCTGTATCACCATCTGTACCAATGTATCAAAAAAGATATTTTATCAGGCGGGCTTCCCGCCGGGACAAAGCTTCCCTCAAAGCGGAGTTTCGCCAAAAATCTTGGCGTGAGCAATATCACGGTGGAAAATGCTTATGCGCAGCTGCAGGCGGAGGGGTATATTTATTCGATTCCCAAGAAGGGATTTTACGTCAGGGAGATATCTGACCTTATCCCTCCTGCCAGGACAAGGAGGGAGGGGCTTTCAGAACAGGATATTCCGCAGAAACGGTATGTGGCAGATTTTGTAAGCAACCGAATCCATCCAGAGCAGTTCCCTTTTTCTGTCTGGTCGAAGCTCATTCGGGAAACGCTTTTGAACCGGCATGAGGAACTGCTTGAGGCACCGCCTTGGGGCGGCATTTTGGAATTGCGCCGCGCTATCAGCAATCATTTAAAAGAATTCCGCAATATGGAAGTTTCAGCGGAACAAATTATCATCGGGGCAGGAACGGAATACCTGTACGGCTTGCTTATCCAGCTTTTGGGGCGTGACAAAATCTATGCCGTGGAAAATCCTGGTTACCATAAAATTGCCCAAATTTATGGAAGCAATGATGTGAAGCACTGTTTTATCCCGGTAGATAAGAATGGCATGGATGTCAGGGAACTGGAAGAATCCGGTTGTCATGTGGCGCATATATCGCCGGCCCATCATTTTCCCACTGGGGCTGTGACCCCGATTGGCAAACGTTATGAGCTTCTTGGCTGGGCGACCAGGGACAGGGGACGTTATATCATAGAGGACGATTATGATTCAGAGTTTCGTCTTGCCGGAAAGCCGATTCCTACGCTGCAGGGCATAGACAGGTCTGAGCGGGTCATATATATGAACACGTTTACCAAGACCCTGGCTTCCACGATTCGCATCAGTTATATGGCGCTGCCGTATCATCTGCTGGAGGAATTTGAAACAAGGCTGTCCTTCTATTCCTGTACGGTGTCGAATTTTGAGCAGTATGCCCTGGCGCGTTTTATTGAGGATGGTTATTTTGAAAAGCATATTAACCGTATGCGCACACATTACCGCCGAATCCGCGATGAGCTGATGGCGGGTATCCGCAAAAGCCCTCTCGCTTCCTGCTGTAAAATAATGGAAGAAGATGCGGGGCTGCATTTTCTGCTTCATGTTGATACTGAGATTTCAGATGAAGAACTTTTGCAGAGAGCAGAGCGGGCAGGAATCCGCCTGTCCAGCCTGGCGGAATATTATTGTAATCCAATATCAGACATCCAGGAACATACTTTTGTTATCAACTATTCCGGACTTAGCGTCCAAAAGATACCGGAAGTAGTCAATATGTTAATAAAATGCATATTATGTTGATAACTATTGGTAGATTTTAACATACCATTTTTTTGTTTTATCTGTTATAATGCAGATTATAGAAATTTAATACATATAAGGAGGCATTTTTGAAATGAGAAAGGACAAAGTATGGAAACAAGTACTTGCTCTGGTTCTTTCTGCTGCCTTGGTAGTCGGAAACGGTACCTCAGTTTTCGCCGCTACAGGGGATCCGGCAGCAGATAAAGAGTTGGTTGGAAGTACGCAAACAGTAACAAGCCCAGCGGATGGATTGGCATTTGGCGCTGATGGTACAATGTCAACAGACAAAAAGAGTTATGAGGAAGGTGGCATTGGTTTTACCAATGATGGCGTTGAGATTGTTGATGCTCCAATTATAACAGACGAAGATGGTCAGCCAGCAACTGGTGAGACGGTTACTGGCGATGATGGTGGTCATGGAAAGGTATTTAAATTCCCAAATCCAGACCCACAAAAGAATGAAAAGACGGGTGAGTCCTGGATTACAACTGCCGGAGAGGCCCTTAAAGATTACGATTTCTCTCAAGGATTTACCTTATCCTGTGATATCTATCCGGACCAGCAGAGCACTGACTGGAATTATATCTTCGGCATTGGTACGTTCGGAGAAGTGAAGAATGCTTTTGTGGGAACGATAGGTTTTTCGGCAGGTTTTGACAGTGAATTGAAAAAAGATACTGTTGGGACCTCGTGGATGGGGTTTGCAGCAGGTGATGCCGCAGATCCAAATAATCCTAACTGGATTCATGAGAACAAAGGAAATTATAACTGGAATTTTTTTAAGGAACCAGTGAATGCTCATAAATGGTATCATCTTGACTTTATCTACAGTTTAGAGGGGTTGACAATTGCAATTAACGGTGTACCGATTGTGGCGTATCAGGATACAAATGGCTATATGGCGGATGTTTTTAAGGCATTGAAAGATGGACAGCTTCGTCTTGGTAAAGGTGTTGTGACAAGCAACGAGGGTTATGTTGGTCTTATGGATAACATTGAATTAAAGACGGTATCTTCAGAACACGAGCATGTACCTGGAGAAGGAGAAGCAGTTATAGTTACAGAGGCTACATGTACAACTGCTGGAGTGAAACGTTTGCCAGCGTGTACAATATGCAGTCAGGTGCCGATGGAGATAATTCCGGCATTAGGTCATAACTATGGTGGACTTGTTGCCGCAACAGAAGCTACCTGTTCAAAGACAGGCATGAAGGAGCATTATAAATGTGCTCGTTGTAATGGTTATGGTCAGATGGTGAGTGCGGACGACGGAACTTCTAAGATAGAAGAGGTTAGCAGACCTACGCTTGTAATAGATAAGATTCCTCATACTTATACAACAGCTACCACCAAAGCAACGGCCAGTGCAAATGGTGTAATAAAGTCTGTATGTGGTGTCTGCCAGCATACGGAGACAGAAGTAATTTATATGGCAAGCAATATCACTCTGGCAGGAACCAGTTTTGCACACACAGGCAAGGAAATTAGACCGGCAGTAACCGTAAAGGACAGTAAGGGAGCAGTAATTGCAGCCAGCAATTATACAGTAGGCTATAGCAATAATATAAATCCGGGTACGGCGACAGCTACTATCACGTTTAAGGGTGATAAATATGCCGGTTCCGTTAGAAAGAGCTTTACGATTGCTGAAGCAGCTAACTTGACTTTAAACAAATCAAAGGTTACATTGTATACGGGTAAGGCTTCTAAGACAGCTGCAATTAAAGCAACAGTAAAGGGAGCCTCCAAGACTGTGACATGGAAAACCAGCAATGCTAAGGTTGCTAAGGTAGATAAGAATGGTAAGATTACCGCTGTTAAGGCTGGTAAGGCAACTATTACGGCTACAGCTAACGGCATAAGCAAGAAAGTCACTGTAACGGTTAAGAATCCTACCATTACTATCAAGAAGGGCAAGAAGGCGGTTAAGAAAATTGACGTGAAGAGAAAGAAGAGCGTGAAACTGACTGTCAGTGTAAACCCGAAGAATTCCGGTATCAAGGTTGGTAAACTGACTAAAAAACAGAAGAAGATTGCTACAGTAACATTCAAGAAAGGTAAGCTTACCATCAAAGGTAAGAAGAAAGGAACAGTTAAAGTTAAGATTACCAGTGGAAAGGGAACCAAAACTCTTACAGTTAAGGTAAAATAATTTAACATTCAACCATATACAGGCTGTGTCCGGTGGTCTTAAGACCGTGTGGGCGCAGCCTGTTTTTTAGAGGGGAATTTCAATTCCTTGTTGACTTCGTTTCCTGCCGGGGCTATAATAGGACTGTTGCTCAAAAGCTAAGTGCGAAGGAGGGATAAGATGAACGGTAAGAATACAGAACAAATTCAGGAAAACAAGATGGGCGTCATGCCGGTCAATAAGTTAGTGTGGAATATGTCATTTCCGATGATGGTATCCATGTTGGTGCAGGCGCTCTATAATATTGTGGACAGTATTTTTGTGGCGAGAGTCTCAGAGGATGCACTGACGGCAGTGTCCCTTGCGTTTCCCCTGCAGACATTGGTGATTGCGGTAGGAGCTGGTACTGGCGTCGGCATCAATGCAATCCTTTCCAAATCACTTGGTGAGAAGAATTTTAAGAAAGCTAATGCCACGGCATTGAATGGAGGATTTTTATATATAGTGAGTTATATTCTGTTTCTGGCGCTGGGGTTCGTTGCAGTAAAGCCGTTTTATGCAAGCCAGTTGAAAGGAAGTTCGCCGGAAATTTTTGACATGGGCGTACAGTATCTGAGTATCGTGATGATTTTCTCTCTGGGAATCTTTGGTCAGTTTTTCTTTGAGAGGCTTTTGACTTCTACTGGCAAGACGGTTTTCAGCATGATATCGCAACTGTCAGGGGCTATCACAAATATTATCTTGGATCCCATCCTTATTTTTGGATGGTTGGGGCTTCCGAAAATGGGCGTGGCAGGTGCGGCGGTGGCAACCGTTATCGGGCAATGTGTGGCTGCAATTGTAGCTTGTGTCTGTAATATGAAGTTTAACCATGAGGTGGACCTGTCTTTGAAAGGATTCCGCCTGAGCGGGGCGCTGATTGGCAGTATTTATATGGTGGGCGTTCCTTCTATTATAATGCAGTCCATAGGTTCCGTCATGACATACTGCATGAATAAAATACTGATTGATTTCTCCTCCACGGCGGCGGCAGTTTTTGGGGTTTATTTCAAGCTTCAAAGTTTCTTCTTTATGCCGGTCTTTGGACTCAACAACGGCATTACGCCGATTATTGCCTACAGTTACGGTGCGCAGCAGAGAAAACGTATGATTAAGACTATCAAGATAAGCATGGGGATTGCCTTCGGACTGTTGTTGTTTGGTTTTGCAGGATTTGAACTTGTCCCGCAAGTACTTCTGCGTATGTTCGATGCTTCGGAGGAAATGATGGATATTGGCTGTCAGGCTCTGAGGATTATCGGCTTTCATTTCCTGATTGCCTGGTTTTGCATCATTGCCGGAACCATTTTCCAGGCGTTGGGCAAAGCGGTCTATAGTATGATTGTCTCCATTATGAGACAGTTGGTGGTGTTAGTGCCGGCGGCGTATATTCTGGCAAGGGTTGGCGGGCTTGATGCAGTCTGGTGGGCGTTTCCGATTGCGGAAACGATGTCCCTTCTGGTATCTGCGCTCTGTCTGGTAAGTATTTATAAGAAGATTATTAAGCCTTTGCCGGAGGGAAGGGAGTAAGATTGATTTCCGTACTGGTTGGCAGATTTTCATTGAAATTTGGACGAGTATGGAGTAAAATAATAAACGTAGCGGGTGTCAACCTTACAGACATTGAATAAAGTATTATTTATGGAAATTAGGAGGAAAAGTAAAATGAAAAAAAGAATGTTAAAGTTAATTGCGTGTACAGCCATTATGGCAATGGCATTGTCTGTCACAGCTTGTGGGGGCACTGACAAAGAAGATAAGACTGCTGAAGAGACCGCAGCCGGCGATGATGCTGATGGCGCAGAGGCAGCAGGTGACAAGGACACAGCAGGGGCAGATGACGTAGACGCGGATAATGCGGACGCAGCAGGAACAGAAGATACCGACGGCGCGGATAATGCGGATGCGGCAGGAACAGAAGATACCGACGGCGCGGATAATGCGGATGCGGCAGGAACAGAAGATACCGACGGCGCGGATAATGCGGATGCGGCAGATGGTAATGCAGCAGCTGGAACTACATTGGAAGAGCTGTTTGAAGATCCAACCGCAAAATCTGCTTTTGACAGCATGGTTCAGGCTATGGCGACAGACGGTATGTCCGCTTCGGTCAGCGCAGTGGGAAATGAGATGATAGTTGAGGTTAAATATGAGGATAGTTCCCTGATTACAGACGGTATCAGTGAAGCATTAGATACAGCGTTAGACACCCAGGCAGATACGTTCAAGGCGCAGGTGAAGACACTTGATGATACGGTTGGACAGGCGGGAGCGTGTACTTTTACCGTGCGTTATCTTGATCCGGACGGCAATGTGCTGACGGAGAAGTCTTTCAAGGCAGAATAATACAGACAATTATGTAGTGTGGAATCATGACAGGGCGTGAGTCGGTTTGGCTTGCGCCCTTTTGACTTTTTACTGCAGTTCAGCCCACGCCATTCGCAAAGTCTACGCTTCGCTTCGGTCGTTGCTTAGCAAGTGCCACTGGCACTTAGCAACCTACGGTGCTTTCACGCTGCTTTGCAGCTAACTTTGCTCATAAAATGGCGTTCCCTCAGCCGGAATGAATCGGGAAAAATAAAAAAGTACTTGCTTTTTTTGAGAATATCCGTTATACTAATATCTGCTGTGGCATGATAGCAAAGAAGCGAGAGGTTGCTGCCGCAAATATGGCAGGTTTTCCGTGGAGCGAATGTCAAGTTAGGAAACTGGCGACAAGTCACTGTATCACAAGAAATTGTCTGCAGAAAGCAGAAACGACGTGTGTAACGAATATGACACACACGGAAAAGTGTACAGTCACCGCTTGTCGTACTGAAGTAAAAGTGCGAAAAGGAGGCGACTTTTTTTATGGCAAGTCAAGTAATGAGAATCACACTGAAGGCATATGACCATCAGCTGGTGGATGCATCTGCGAAGAAAATTATCGAAACTGTAAAGAAGAACGGATCACAGGTGAGCGGACCGGTGCCGCTTCCCACAAAGAAAGAAGTAGTTACGATTTTGAGGGCTGTTCATAAGTATAAGGATTCCAGAGAGCAGTTTGAGCAGAGAACTCATAAGAGACTGATTGATATCATCACACCAAC
>CAJUHY010000004.1 GCA_910585895.1 uncultured Lachnospiraceae bacterium | reverse complement strand
TTTCCACGTTCCAGATACCCGTGTAGCTTTTAATCTTTTTCAAGTTCTTTCAGCTTTCATTTTTGGTAATAAAATAGCCGTCCAATAAGAACGGCTGGAAATAGAAAAGGAACGTCATTTTAGGCGTTCCATAGTCTATAAGTTATTCAATTTTTTCTTGTTTCAATACTGATGTGCTGTACCATATCTTTGCATATCTAGGAAAACTTGCGTATCAAGGCTCATTCGTTAGTAGTAAATAAGTAGTAAATTGATGTGTTTGTTTCCTTGAAAATGCTGATAGATACTGTGTTTTAGCGGATAATCAGATTTTTATTGTGTTTTTATTATAAAAAAGTTATAAACCTCAACGTAAAAGCATTCTGGTCGGAAATCATAAAAATGTTTTTACAGTTCCTGCCTACAGCCGCTATGACCCTGGTTATAATATCCGTAACCAATATAGACGGTATCATCGGCGTTCTCATATATGGTTCTGTATATGTGGCATTCTATTGTTTATTTGCATATAGATTTGCAATGAATGCCTATGAAAAAAATATTGTCAAAGGGGTATTGGGCAAATTTTCCCATAAAATCTAAGGTATTATTGTAAATGGAGGCGATAAGCATTGAAAGTTTTATTAATCGGAGGCACAGGAATCCTGAGTACAGATATCAGAGATCTATCTGCAGCGCGTGGATATGACGTTTATATCCTGAACCGAGGAATTAACAAGGTTAAAAATACAAATAATAACGTGACAAGCATCATAAGCGATATCAGAAACAAAGAACAAGCCCGGAAGGATTTGGAGGGCTTTTATTTCGATGTCGTTATAGATTTTATTTCATACGATATCAACGAGTTAAAAAACACGTTAAGTATCGTAGACGATAAATGCAGCCAATTTATCTTCATATCATCCGCAACCGTCTACAGAAAGACCTCTGCTGGTGAGAAAATAACGGAAGATTTTGAATTAAACAATCCAGATTGGGATTACGCGGAACATAAAATTGCCTGTGAAAATTATTTACGGGACAATTATGCTGCATCCAGAATGAAATATACGATTGTCAGGCCTTATGTGACTTACAGCAACGCACGTATTCCCTTTGCCGTTATTCCGCACGGCCTGCATTGGACATTGGCTGACAGGATCAGGCATAAACGGCCGGTAATCCTGTGGGACAGCGGACAGGCTACTTGTACGCTCACATATTCCAAAGATTTTGCTGTTGGAGTCGTAGGCTTATTTGCAAATGATGACGCATATCAGCAAGCCTTTCATATTACAACTGATTATACGCTTACATGGGCAGAGGCTCTCGAATATTTTGCAGAAGCATTAGGAGAACCCCATGTCTTAACTGCAAATATCCCCTCTGCCTATATTGCCCAAAAAATGCCTGAATTAAAAGGCGAGCTGTTTGGCGATAAAGGCAGAAACCGGGAATTCGATAACAGCAAAATAAAAAACGCGGTAAAAGACTTTTCCGCTGAGACAACCTTTCAGGAGGGAATACGCCATTCAGTCAATTTTTACGAAAAGAACACATATATGCAGGGGATAGATTATTCATGGAATGCAAGGGCTGACAGATTGATTACGGACTATTATAAGGAAATGGAAATTGACGAACCGGAGATTCTAAATGCCGTTAAAAACAGGGATTTCTTGACATCACTCAATCTCTGGGACAGAATCACCTATCTTATGAGTTTCTATAAGGGGACATATAAAATCTATACGTTACTGCATAGGATATTTGCCAAGATAAAATACACTTTAGCCAAAAGGAAGAGCCTAAACGACTGCCATATAAGGGAGGAAAAGGGAAAATGATTCAAATTATCAATAAAAAAGACTGTGTATCTTGCTTTTCATGTGCAAATATTTGTCCTGTAAATGCCATATCTATGCAAGAGGATACAGAAGGTTTTAAATATCCTTTTGTCGATAGCAAAAAATGCGTATCATGCGGTTTATGTGACAATGTATGCCCTGTAAATTCCCCTATCTGCAATAAGAACTCATCCAGTCCAGAAGTGTACGCCTGCTGGTCAAAGAACAGCCACACCAGAATAGACAGTACATCCGGCGGAATATTCTCAGAACTGGCAGAAAATATATATCAGCAAGGCGGATGTGTCTCAGGAGCTGTATACACAGACGATTGGCATGTAGAACATATAATATCTGATAACCCTAAAGAATTAGAGCGGATTAGAAGCTCCAAATACCTCCAAAGCGACCTCAATGGCGCATTTAAGGAAATAAAATATAACTTAGAAACAGGAAAAGAAGCGCTATTCTGCGGCAGCCCTTGCCAAATAGCGGCATTATATAACTTCCTGCAAAAAGATTATACGAAATTGTATACGGTTGATTTTATCTGCAAAGGCATGAATTCACCTAAAATATTTTTAAAATACCTTTCATACTTAGAAGAAAAATACAAATCCAGAGTCACATACGTTAAATTTAAAAACAAAAAATATGGATGGCATAACTTTTCTACTAAAATCAATTTTGCAAATGGCAAAAGTTATGTAGGCTGGAGATATTTTGACACATTTATGATAGGTTATCTGGAGTACAATGCTTTTATGAGACCATCTTGTTATGATTGCAAATTTAAAGGCTTTCCACGCATAGCAGATATTACCCTGGCAGACTTTTGGGGAATTGAAAATATTGACAAAAGCCTGGATGAGGATAAAGGCACATCCATGGCGCTTATCAATTCGGAAAAAGGACGTCTGCTCTTTCAGAGGATAAAGGACAATATTCAATCTGAGGTTGTCGTATCTGGGGATATATTTAACAGCAATGTATGCGTAAATGAATCTTCGGAAATGACCCAAATCAGAGAAAATGTATTCCGAGACGCAGACAACTTGACCTATAAGCAGTTGAGTGATAAATATTTCCCCCAGCCAGGGCTTTTCCAAAAAATAATATTGGTTTTTAAATTTAATAAAAATATCCAGACTATATACAGGAAACTGCGGAAAACCATCAAAAAATAAATACTGGTAATCGTCAGGGGCTGCTTAACTTTAAAACAGCAAAAAGGAGGACAAAATTGCAGATTGATGTTATAAAAACTTTGATATATACTTTCAAAGTCCAAGGAAAAATTCTCGTATTTAAGAATTGTGCTTTAGACATAGATAAAAGTTCAGATTTACAGATTCCAAAATGCCTGGCAGTCGGAGGAAAGGAAAATCATAAATCTAAACAGGAAACAAGGATTAAAATCCATAAATATGGCAAACTAATCGTTGATAATGAATTTAGTATAGGATGCGGCAGCGACATCAGAATTTTTGAAAATGCCAAGCTATCATTGGGCAGCGGTTATCTCAATGGTTTTGTGCAGATTATCTGTGCACAGGAGATTAATATTGGGGAAGATGCCGCAATCGCAAGAGATGTAATTATAAGAGACACGGATGCACATAATATAACAATTAACGGACATCAGAAATCGAAACCTATCAATATAGGAAACCATGTATGGATTGGACAGCGGGCTATCATCCTGAAAGGGGTAACGATTGGCGCTGGGGCTGTCATTGCAGCCGGGGCAGTAGTGACAAAGGACATACCGGAAAATTGCCTGGCTGCAGGCATTCCCGCAAAAGTTATTAAGAGAGATATATCATGGGAACTTTAGGCTGCTATGGTTCATATGAATAGATGTATCCGCTGTACCTTTAAATTCCTCCATGGTTTCTGATGTTTCTGAATTAATACCCTCCCTCTTTAAAACACTCCCCACTGTCTGAAAAATGATTTTCCAATCTCCCCAAAAACTGATATGATCCACATAATAGACATCTTTATCAAATTTATCTTCCCATGTCAACGCATTCCGACCATGTACCTGTGCATATCCAGTGAGACCTGGCCTAACTTCATGGCGCCTTGCCTGATGATTGTTATACAACGGAATATATTGTTCCAAAAGCGGTCTCGGTCCCACTATGGACAAAGTTCCGTTTAGAATATTCCACAATTCCGGCAGTTCATCCAAAGATGTGGAACGAAGAAGCCTGCCAAACTTTGTGAGCCTCACTCCATCTGGCAGCAATTCCCCATTTTCATCCCTGTCATCTGTCATTGTACGAAACTTATACAAAACAAATATTTCACCCCCGAGTCCCGGTCTCTTTTGTTTAAATATGACTGGTGAACCAAGTTTTATATGTACCAGAACAGCAACTAGCAGCATTAACGGCGATAGAAAAATCATAGCTAAAGCTGCACAGCAGAAATCCTGCGGACGTTTTATGTATTTCTCATATATATTCTGTTTGTGAACATTTGCGGTCATATCAGTCTCCTTGTTTCTTCTTCGCATATTGATTAAAGTAAAACTGCTTAAAATACCTATCACAGCAAATATTGCAAATTTCTTTCTATTTTTCATCGCACCTTAACCCAATCAAATTTTTTTATAATTAGCATCTGGTTGTATTTTTTGCAACACCTCCAGAATGCTTTCATTACTGACACTTCACTAATTTCCTTGCTGGAACTCCCACATAAGTCCCACTCTCCGTAATATCTCCCACAACCACTGCACCTGCTCCCACCATAACATCCTTGCAGATTTTTATGTTATTTCTGACCACAGCTCCCGCTCCTATCCATGTACCATTTTCAACCTCCACATTTCCTGCCAAATGAGCCCCTACCGCAATATGTACATAATCTCCAATCCGACAATCATGGTCTACAGAAGCCGCTGTATTTACAATAACGCCCTTTCCAATAACTGTACCCGCCTGAATAGTTGCTCCCATCATAACAACCGTACCGATTCCTATCTCCGGCATTTTATCTGGCAGATTTGCCTTAGGATGAATCAAAGACACTATGGAAATGCCTGCCGCTTCATATGATTCCAGAAGTCTCCTGCGAATATCGGCATTTCCAATAGCAACTATCACATCAGCCTCCCCTTTATGTTTAAATACCTCTTTGCTTCCTCCTATACAGGAATCATCTGTTTGATACTTCGGATTATCATCTAAAAATTGTATCCTTTGGTAATAACTCAAATTGGACACAAGATCTTTTATTACTTTTCCATGCCCGCTACTTCCAACTATCAGGAGTCTGTTATACCCCCCCCCGGGTATTTTGCGGGTTTAGCAGGAATTCCCACAGCAACACACCCGCAAGGAATGGGACGTACTACAACAGCACCAGCCCCCACTATAGTATCTTCCTCAACACTAATACCCTGAATAATCTTACTTCCAGTTCCCAATTCCGTCCTTCGTTTCACAAGGACATTCCCAGAAATATTTACTCCTGGATAAACTGTTACAAAAGATTTCAAAACAGCATCATGCCCCACTGTACAGGATAAATTTATAATTACAAAATCTTCTATTGTAATATTTACTGTCAGTATATTCCCTGCACAGATAATATTTCCCTCTCCGATAGACACCTTATCAGAAATCTGTACATCAGGGTCAATCAAATTGGGAAATCGGTAGTCTCCAATCCCTTTTATCTTCTCCACAATCTTTTCTCTTGTCTTTGCAGAACCAACTGCAACTGCAATCGCCGTATCAAAATCATATTCCTTCAACTTTTCTATGCCGCCCAGAACCCTGTAACCATTAATTTCCGTCTGCACCTCCACACCGTCATCCAGATAACCTTCAATCTCCCAACTTGGTATTTTCTGATTGATTCGTTCAATTAACCACTGAACTTCTCTACCAAACCCTCCAGCTCCAAATATCAATATTTTACCCATCAAATGCTCTCCATAATATATTCATTCAAATTTAGAAGACTTTATCCCATCCCACCACACATTCTACTATAATTCCCCCTCATTTACAATCAGCACTTTCATAAATATATTCAAGAACTGACTGTCCATACCTGTGCAAAATCTCCAACCGCATATTCGATTTTCGCTTTTCGCGTATTTTTCACCTAAATAATACTCATTTTATTAACATTGATAGCATGAAACCAACACATTTTATTTTAATTGAACGGAGGTATTAATACTATGGATTTTAATATACGTCTTGGAAATCTAATTGAAGAAAGTAATGTTACACAAAGACAACTGGCTTTTGACCTTCACATAGCCAATTCTACGATTAACGGTTATATCAGCGGTTACCGCGAACCGGATTTCGACATGCTCATTCGGCTGGCAGCTTACTTTGACGTGTCCACTGATTATCTGCTGGGGCTTTCCACTGAGAAAAGGCCGGCTCCCTCTTCCCTGAACTCCGCTGAATCCGAACTGATTCATCTCTACCGTTCCCTAAACCCTGAACGCCGGGAACTCCTCAGCGGACAAGCAAAATTCTACCACAGCCTTCCCCAATCAGATTAAAGCGCTCTTTTCGCGAATTATTTTTACGCCAATCGCGCATTTCTAGTTTGAAACAAAAATATCCTATTAAGATTAAGGAACAGATACACAAATATTTTAAAGAATGGAGGTATTACCGCATGGATTTTAACATCCGTCTTGAAAACCTTATTGAAGAAAAAAATATCTCACAGAAACAGCTGGCTATCGACCTTCACGTTTCCAATTCCACGATAAACGGCTATATCACCGGCTATCGGGAACCGGATTTCGAGATGCTCGTAAGGCTGGCAACTTACCTGGATTCGTCCACCGATTACCTGCTGGGACTTTCCAACGAAAAGAAACCTGCTCCATCCACATTGGATACGGATGAGGCTGAGTTAATCCGCCTATACCGTACCCTGATTCCCAAACACAAGAATCTCGTTATGGGACAGGTGAAATTCTTCCACGGTCATCCTGATGAATAAAGATGGGTGGGCACACGCATACGCGCATATTTGCTTTTATACCATAGGAAACGCCCTCGCATTTCCTATGGTATAGTTTCTCCCTCCATACACATGGAAACTTTCCTCAGGTACCTGGCAAAAAATTTGTTTAGCTATTAAGTCCTAATTTTCAATTAATGGCGGTTTTTGATATAATTTTCGATTGATAGCATTTTTTTCAAAAGCAATTTGCTTTAAAACATTTTCAGCGTTATCTTTTTGCGCCTCAATTTCAAGCCTTTCTAAAAGCGTCAACTGATCAAACAAATTACCGTTATATTCTTTTTCATTTATTGGCATGCAATCACCATCCTTTACCTGTGCCGTTTATATAGTAATTTCATTATACCAGACACACAGTTCAAGTGTAAAGCCTTTATTCAATACAGAAACCGCCACTAAAGCCATAATTTCCGCACTGCCTTACAAACTCTCTGTAAATCTTCATCGGTCATCTTAGTGTCACTGGGCATACAAATGCCATGTGCAAATATCTGACCGCTGATACTGGAATCCGCACCGCACTCTTCATCTAATATGCAACGCTCCTGTACCTGTGAGACAAAATCACACTCTGCAAAGATGGGCTGCAGATGCATGGGCTTCCACACAGGGCGGCTTTCCACATCATCTTCCTCCAGCGCCTGCATGATATCTTTCGGTTTCACAGGACAGTCCACAGCAAGCTGGATGACGGACAGCCAACAGTTGCAATATGTATCCTGCGGCATGGGCATAAAGGAAATACCTGGCAAATCGCCCAAATGTTTCTGGTAATATTCAAAAATATAGCGTTTCTTCTGCACACGCTGGTCTAAAACTTTCAGCTGCCCTCTGCCGATTCCAGCCACAATATTGCTCATACGGTAGTTATATCCGATTTCTGTATGCTGATACCAAGGTGCTGGTTCCCGCGCCTGCGTTGCCCAATACAACACTTTATTGGCTTTCTCCTCTGCATCCTCCGTATTCACCAACAGCATCCCCCCGCCGGAACTTGTGATAATCTTATTCCCATTAAAGCTGATGATACCATAATCCCCAAACGTACCTGTATGCCTGCCATGATATACTGTCCCCAGGCTCTCTGCCGCATCCTCAATTAACGGCGCCTGATATTTGTCACAGATTTCTTTGATTTCTGCTATCTTCGCGCAGATGCCATAGAGATGCACGACAATGACAGCTTTGGGTTTTTTGCCTATTTTGGCATATTTTTCAAATGCCAGTTCCAATGCCGCCGGGCTCATATTCCAGGTGTCCGCCTCACTGTCAATAAAGACCGGAACTGCCTTTTCATATACAATAGGATTGGCGCTGGCAGAAAAGGTCAGGGACTGGCAAAATACAAAATCCCCCTGTCCCACGCCTACAGCCTTTAACGCCATATGTATGGCTGCCGTGCCGGCAGAGAGCGCTACTGCCCTGCTGCCGCCAAGCTTATGCACCATCTCATTTTCAAACTCTGTCACATTCCTGCCAAGCGGCGCGATCCAGTTGGTGTCAAACGCTTCTTTAATATATTCTTTCTCATATCCCTCCTCGCTCATATGGGGCGAGGCAAGAAAAATATGCTGTTTCATCTCTTTCCTCCTAACTTCGGATGGTACGTCGGCACAATATCCTGCACCCATTTACGGATATCCGCCGGCTCCTCCACGACATAATCTGCCAGATTTTCCAGCTGCATAAGAAATCTGTCTTCATCCATTTTAATCGGCATACCAATGTGTATCAATTTATTATCTGTGTCTTTCAATCCTTCCTCCTCCATGAGCATCTCCTCATAGAGCTTCTCCCCCGGCCTGAGACCAGTAAAAACAATGGGAATGTCCTCATCCGGCTTATGCCCGGACAGGAGGATGAGATTTCTTGCCAAATCAACAATCTTGACGGGCTCCCCCATATCTAAGACAAAGATTTCACCGCCTCTGGCATATACCCCCGCCTGCAGAACTAAAGACACAGCCTCCGGTATCGTCATAAAATAACGGATGATATCGGGATGGGTAACCGTTACCGGCCCCCCCTGGGCAATCTGCTTTTTAAACAACGGTATTACACTTCCATTACTGCCCAACACATTACCAAACCTTACAGAGACAAATTCCGTCTCTGAGCGGTTATTATACGTCTGCACAATCATCTCGCAAATCCGCTTGGTAGCCCCCATAATATTCGTGGGATTCACCGCCTTGTCCGTAGAAATCATCACAAACCGCTTGGTCTTCCAGCGGTCCGCTGCCTGCACCACCTTCCATGTGCCGAGGACATTATTCTTCACCGCTTCATTAGGACTGTCCTCCATCAGGGGCACATGTTTATGCGCCGCAGCGTGATACACAATATCCGGGCGGTATTTTTCAAAAATCATGTCCATCCGCTTGGTATTACGCACAGAGGCAATCAATACCACTAAATCCAGATATGGGAATTTATTCTTCAACTCATTCTGTATATCATAAGTTGTATTTTCATAGATATCCACAATCACAAGCCGTTTCGGATTGTGTTCCGCCACCTGCCGGCAGATTTCGCTGCCGATAGAACCGCCGCCCCCAGTCACCAGGATGGTTTTTCCCGCCACATAATCAAGAATGGAAGATAAATTTACCTCCACCGGTTCCCGCCCCAACAAGTCATTAACTTCTACCTCTTTCAATTTGCTGATTCCCACCTCGCCATTCACAAGTTGGTAGATTCCTGGAAGGCGTTTGAGTTCACAGCCAGTCTCCTTACAGATATCAAGAATTTTCTTAATTTCCCGCGCCGGAGCAGATGGGAGCGCAAGCATGATTTCATCTACATGGTACTTTTTTACCAGCCTGGGGATATCGTCACGCGTCCCCATAATCTTCACGCCGTGCAGGTAACTCCCCTGCTTTGCCTTAGCATCATCGACAATGCAGACGACACGCTTGTTTACATGACCGCTGTTGGCAATCTCACGCACCAGCATATTTCCTGCGCCGCCCGCTCCCATCACAAGGACATTTGTTCTGGATTCATTGTCCTTACGCCTCTTTATGACCGTGCGCAATGCACGGTAGGAATAACGACTGCAGGTCACCATCACAAACAGGCACATGGCGTAAAATACATAATAGCTTCTGGGCATCCGCATATCCATCAACACGATGACCCACATCTGGATTCCCGCTGACAGAATACTTGCAATCACTATATTCATTAGCTCTGTAGCTCCCGCATAAGTCCAAAGACTGCCATAGAGTCTTAGCACATAAAAAATTACCAGTGTAACGACAATTACAATGGAAATATACTGCAGGCTCCGGTCAATATATTCCTGCGGAATCTCATTGTATTTTCCCTCGAAACGAAGCAAGAGAGCCAGAAGGCTGGATATCACCACCGCAAACATGTCGTAGATTGCCAGTCCAATTTTTTTTAGCATAAGCTGATTTGTCTCTATCCACATCTTCATGCAAATCCCTCTTTTCTTAAGTTTTTTCTATCTCTGGTCTTCCCAGCAGCCCCACCAGCAAGTAGTAGCACAGCCATAGAGGATGTCCCCAGGACATTTCTACATTGGCACAAAATGAAAAACACAGGTATGCTATTCCTATAAACAATGGAAATAGATTCCCTCTCCCTTTCTTTCCCGCTGCACACTTTATGCCCAAAATAACTACCATAACCTGATATGCCGCATATGGGAGCAAAATAAAAATCCCATGATGATATGCCATATCCAGATATCCGTTATAAGGCTGTATTACGCGGCGAAACACCAAACATTCTCCACCATGTCCAAATAAATTCAGCCTTCTGCCATAATTTTGCCAGATAATGGGAAGCTTCTCAACTTCCCTGGTCCTCACGCCATACAGGCCTGCCGGATACTGCTGAAGGTAAAGCTCCTGTTCCTCTCCCATAAGTCCTGTCAATAGCAATTCATTTCCGTATTTGAAGTCCATGCCCAGAATCCCCGGGAAGTATTTGATACTGATAAAAACCGCTGTTGTACACGCATAAGCAAAAATTGCCGCCATTACAATACTCAATAACAGTGCCCGGCACTTTCTAGCCATATTATACAGCTTCTTTGCCAAATTGGGAATATAAAATATGCCAATCATCATAAATATGGCAATTCCTACTGCATAGCCGCTTCTCAGCACGAGAAACAGCGACAATGCGCCGCCAGTAATATTCTTCATGCAAAAAGCAAAATCCCCCCTTCTAGCCGCAGATTCTCCTCGTCTGCCAGACACCGCAAGCCTCCCAGCCAGAAACCAATCCAACCTGACCAAAAAGACAACTGCCATCAGCACACCATACATCGCAAGTTCTTCCGGGCTTTTAAAAATCCCATTATAATCAACTGCCGGCCTTTTCATACGAAAAATCATACAATAGAGAATTCCCAGAAAAAACGTTGCTTCCAGGGCTTCCATCATATTGAGGAGCATCCTGTCTGGTCTTTCCATATTCTGCCAAAAATAGACAAATACGCTCCCAGCAAGAAGCATGGCATACCCTGTTATGGATTCCAACTGCCTGACTACAAAAAAATCACAGAGTATCATGCCCAGCCAGATGCCCAGCCAGCTTTTCATAAGCGGTCCGCGCCACGACCGATTTTGCAGCGGACCCTCCCAGGATACAAAAGAGATAAACAAAAGCAGCAATGCGCAAACCAGCACATGGTAACGGTACATTTGCGTGCTCTTTAGCCAGCCCGCTGCATTGCCAAGCATCATCCATACAAACAGCACGCTGAATAGAAATCTGCGCAAAGATTCCCTTTGCTGCTGGTACAGCCTGCCACCCAGTCTGCCACCCAGAAAATCCCCCACCACATTTATCCCAGACTGTATGCCTTCCAAAATAACCCACGCAACACTCCTTTTTCTGCCCTTGCGGACTCTGCGCACAAAAAAATCAAAGAGGATGAGCATTGCCATAACCCCTGCAAACGCAACTGCAAACAGGCTGAGGAAATGCATAGGGGTAAACCAGGAAGGCGTTGTCCGTATCTGCATCTTTGCAATAGAAATAAACTCGCCTTGTACATCAGAAAGCAATATGCCAATCTTGCTTATGGAAAGGGAACTATCCATCTGAATCATATTATTTCCCTGGCTCAGAGAAATCGGCTGTTCCAATATTTTCTTATCCTCACCATCATAATACTTAAGCAGTCCATCTGCCGACTCTTTACTCAGCTGTGCCACTGTAATATAAAGAAAATCCCAGGTTTGCACCTCACCGTCCAAAAGAAATTTAATCTGTGCCCTTTTCTTTAAGAGTCTGTGTCCCTTATTTTCTTTCTCATAAATCCAGTTTTTAGAATTCTGCTGAAGCTCCCTCGGTTCAAAATCATACACCCTTCCGGCAGACATAAATTCCTGAAAATTAACGCTCCCTCCCAACCGCATCATCACTAGCATCGCACTGATAAGCGCTCCGGTAAGAAACAGCAGAAATATATGAAATTTTCTGTTTTCTCTCATTTCTCCACCTCTTACACATTTGCCTCCTCTGGCTGTGAAAACAGCCCTCCCAGCGCAATATAATAAACCAGCCAGCTATAACTCAGATAAGGCGTGTTCTCCGCCAACCCTTGTACAATATAATTTACCGCTGCCAGAAGGAAAAACAACCCAAATTTCTTCTTGACAAACACAGCCTTGATACCATATTTCAAACTATAATAAAGCATACACAAAAACGGCACAGCAATAAAAATTCCATAATCATTCATCATCTGTAACAGCGCATTATGGGCATGCATAGTTTTTCCATCCAAAGATTCAAGATTTCCATAATGCCCAAATAAATTCCAACTGCGGATATAATTTCTCCATATCTCATCCCTGCCTGCAAACAAATCAAACCATTCCCCACTGGTAATCTTGTATCGCAGACGCTCTGACAGTCCGCTGGCAGCAGCGTTCTGTCCGGCAGCCTCTGTAACCAGAGACAATGAATTTTGTCCGGTTAATGGCTGCCGTTCCTGCTCTTCCAATTGCACCTCCCATACTCTGGGGATATTGCTCAGACACCATTTCCCTGAAATGCCTACTATCACAATACAAATCAGAGACATTGCCACCACCCTTTTGAGATTCCGTTGATAAGACTTTCTCTTCTCCACCGGAAACTGACCCCAAACAAACACTGTCCACTCCGCGACATATGCCACCAGGGAGGTGACGCTTTCCGTCATCTGCAGAAATCCCCAGATAGTCACAAGACCCAATACATTTTCTGCCAAAACGCGTTTCTTAAGCTTTTCCTTACCCAAATTCTCACTCAGATTTGCCAGAAAAGCTATATTTACCGTCACAAGATAGCCGGCAAATAAATTGGAGTTCCCATATATCCCCGTATAACGATATCCAGGTTCATAAGGTCGGAAAAAAAGGCAGTAAATACTCCCTGCCCAATAAAGATAACGCAATGCTGCCAGCAAATCCCGCGTAAGCCGCTCCGTTCGTTTCATACTGTTCCACGCCATATAGAGAAAAGCCATTGCGCCCATCATCAGAATACTCGCGCTCTGAATTGTCCTTCCCATCACAAAATCTGAGACCAGAACCATCATCCATAATATCATCCAGGAATAAACCAAAGGATTTGTCCAGTCCACCCTCTGTCTGCCCTGCTCCCAAGACATTAACGCTATCAGAAGCAAACAGGCTGCCAACAGCAGGATTTCTCTCCTCACGACCATAAGAGTGCTGTTCCCCATCCTATATGTTACATACGGAATCAAGAGGATTGCTAAAAAAAACAACTTACGCAGTCCTGATTTTCCCTTCTGCGGAATCCCCTGAAATAGTGCCCCAACGCAATCCAACATCCTGGCATACGCTTTTTGCATGGTCAAAGCCCATATCCCTTTTCTTGGTGTCAGCTGCCTTACGCTTTTATAATGCCGCACAAATCCATAAATAATAAAAACCGCCAAAACGTACGATATCAATACCCTGATAAACGTCCATGGCACCTGATTCCACTCAAAATTCTGCTCTTTTTCCCGAAACTGTATTCTTTTAATGGAAAAAGAAGACGGAGTTCTGACAATAATTTTAATGGCATAAATCTCTCCTTCTTGCAATTGCAGGATATTACGCCCATTCTGCACTTCCAGGTTCCTTGTAAAGAGCAGTTCATTATTCTGGTCAAGAAACTCAATCTTCCACTGACTGTTTTTATTTAAATCTCCTATCGTCAGATAGAGATAATTCCAACTTTTCTGGCTGCTGTTTACATAGAAATAGCAGCTGGCCTCTTCTCCTTCTGTTTGGATGGTTCCCACAGCAGGATCATAACTCCATCGGATACCTGGTTGGCGGTAATACCCCGATGACATATCATACAGATTCCCTGTATCATAAAAACACTGCAAATTAATACTTCCCGTGAGATACATGGCTGTCAGCATCCACGATAAAAGAATACCAGTCATCAGCAGAATGGCAAATTTTAATCCCTTATTGGTTTTGTTCATTTTCTGTGCTCCCAACCATACTCCTCAGAAATAGTCTCAGCTTCCCTTCCTTTACGCATTAGACATTTTTCCGCTGATAGTTTTCTATTAATTCCTTTAATCTCCGGTAATTTTTCGGACTTATATATTCGCTTTCTTCTCCTCCCAATAAATCCATTTCCGTAAACTTATCAGACAAAAATGCCTCTAAAAGAATCTCTTTTTCTTCGTCATCCTGATAGGAATCATAATTATATAAACAGCCTGAGATTACAGTGTTGCGAAAACCTTTTTTTACATCCTGATAAATTCCTTCGTTATTTAATAATTTATAAGCGCTGTTATATGCTTCCAGAAAGCATAGCGGATGTTTCTTCTTGGTACTTTGCAAACTGCTTCCAGAATTACGACGGTAATAAACTAATTTCTCATCCAAATATGTGATTTTACTGGCAAGGCATGTTGCACAAAACACAAAAAAAACATCATTACTATTCTGCAATTCCTGAAATCTTAAACGATTCCTTCTAACAAAGTCACGACGAAACAACTTAGTCCATGGCGCTGGTGAAAAAGCGCTTAAAAGCATACCATTTGTGTCTTTACAACTAAACGGCACTTCCTTGGGAAGAACAGAAGTATTTAAAAGCCACGGCATAGGCTTTATCTCTTTTGTGCTGTCATCATAAGACTGCCCTCCAAACAGCACTATCTCTGCCTGACATCTCTCTGCCTCCCAATAAATTTTTTCAATAAGCTTTTCTTCAAAAAAATCATCTGCATCAAGAAAGAGCAGATACCTGCCGCGGGCATTGTCCATACCGAAATTGCGAGCAACTCCTGCATACTTATTCTCCTGACAAAATACTTTGATACGTTTATCCCTTGCTGCGTATTGCTGCAATATCTCTAATGTTCCATCATCAGAGCCGTCATCAACACAGATAATCTCTATATTTTTTAACGTTTGTTTTCTTAAGCTGTCCAAACATTCCCCAATATATTTTTCAGCGTTATAGACTGGAATTATAACTGATACTTTAACTCGCAGTCCTCGCTTAGCTTTTTCAATTAACTTATTTGTCTTCCTCATTGGCCAGGTAATTACCTTACCCACCCGATAGGAAAAAGAACTCCGAAATTCCTGAAGTTCCCTGTTCAAATCTCTGTTCCTTCGCTCTAAATCTATCTCCGGCATTACAACGCTCTTAAAGAAAAGCCGGTCGCCAATTTCCATTTTTTCAAAAAATTTCTCCCGCTCTTCTTTATTGATAACATTAAAACATCTTCGCACATGATACTTCGTGTTACGGATTACTCCACTAACAGTATTCTCTTCCTCCGTTCTTATCTGCGAGCCATACACATAGTTCATCATTTCTCTAAAACTAACATAATATCCCCATAGATTTTTATGGGTAACCTCTGTCGTCATAATAGACGCTTCCCTGACCCGACGGTAAAAATAAACGTCATTCACACAGTTTGCCCTCTGGGCATTCATAAGAACCTGAAACGTAAACAAATTATCTTCATGGATAATCCCCTCATAAAAGAAAATACCATGCTCCAACAAAAACTCCCGCCGCACAATCTGCACACAGGCAGATACAGCATAATCCCTTTGTTCCCTGAGCTTGCGCATAAGTTCTAATCCACTGCAGAAGCTGTCATAGCTCCCGGTCCTTAGATAAATCGTGTCATAATTCCTGTGTTGCTCCGCAAGTTCTTCTGTCTCGTAAAAAGATTCTCCACTGAAATATAACACATCCAAATTTTCTTTCTCCAGACAGTCAAACATTTTTTTCAAAGCGTTCTTGCCAATTTTATCGTCGCTGTCCAGAAAATAAAGATATTTGCCAGTGGCCATTCTTATTGCCTTGTTTCTCGTCGCAGACAGCCCACTGTTCTCCTGTGAAACAACTTTGATACAGTCGTGCTTTGCCGCCAATTCTTCTACCACTTTTAAAGAAGAATCCGTAGAACCATCGTTAATACAGAGAATTTCAACTTCTATCTGCTTATTTGCCAACACGCTCTCTATACATTCAGCAACATAATCTTCCACGTTATATACTGGTATCGCAACCGAAATATCAACCATCTTTTTCAACCTCTCCCATCCTCTTTCTGATAATTAACGCACTTCTGCAATCAGTAATACTTCACGTGACACAGAAAAATCCACCGGCTTATGAATTTTGAAACGATATCCCAAATCCCACTCTTCTATAATAGGCTTAATATTAAAAAAATCGTCTGCATTGTGATATATACTCATTAACAGTACCGGGCGAAACTTCTCAATCGTTTTCCGCGCGCCAACCATAAAATCCTGCTCTGCGCCTTCAATATCAACTTTAATCAATCCAACCTCAATATCCAAATCACTACGCTCAATATAAGAATCCAATGTATCCATCCGCACTCTCTCTTCTCCAGTAACTTTTACCGCCTTATTAGGATCAAAACTACTTGAAGAGCCTGCTATTTCTATATCAATCTCACACTGCCTGCTACCCAATGCCATTTTCTCCAAAATAACATTATCCAACTTATTCATCTTCACAGTACGTTTCATCAATTCAAAATTTTTCGTTACAGCTTCAAAACTAATGACACGTCTGTCGGTCAGAGGTTTAAGCACTAAAATAGAATCACCGATAAATCCTCCCACGTCCAGAATATCCTTATTTCTGAGAGCAGCAAGATTCTCTATACTATCAATCCCATGTTTATCACAGAATACACTAGCCGCAAACTGTCGCGTTGGAAGAAAATAATGCTTATAACAATACATATCCTCTGCCACCTGAAAAATCTGATTACTTAAATACCTTTTAATCGCAAGAATCTGCTCCTGCTCTGCAGGCGTAAATAAATCAACATCCTGGTTAACAGAATCCTTCGCCAGACGCTGCCTATGCAAGATTAAAGATACCTTTGCAATATCCTCTTCTTCTAATCCATCAATCAACCTCAAAAAAATGTCTTTAAAATCTTCCCGCTCATACATTTCATAAAAAGAGGCAATTGCCTCCCTCTCATAATTATTATTATAAAAATATCTGTGCCCCACTTGATTCAATAATTCACGCAACTCTGCAAAATTATTCTCCGTCTGGGGAATCACCTCCTCCAACTTGTCCAGTTTTTTATTCATTTTAGAAAGGCTCCCCCTTTCTAACGCTTTAATCCGCTGGCATATACTATCAATTTCTTTTTCTGTTTTCCTCTCTGCTTCACAAATCATTTTTTTAGCATTTTTCTGCGACTTTTCGGCATAACGTTCCATTTCACGATACAAGCACTTTATTTCATGAAATAATTTTTCATTGGCAATCTCAACTTTATTATAAGTCGCCGGTACAAATTTTTTTAGTATGCTCTTTAAATCCATCTTATTGCTCCTTTGCTCTATGCCCCTTTCTTTCACTTCCTAAAGCTAATTACTCCTTCAAACCATTCTTTGATTTTTCTGGGAATATACATGATAACGTATCCCACACGATACGTATGTGAATTCTTTATATCCCTTATCTCTTTCTGCAATCTTTTAATTTTACGCTCTAGCCTTCCTATATCCCCATAATCGCCTCTATATGGCAGCCATTCCGCATAAAAACGTATAATATCCCCCGCCTCTACATGATAATTCAGGCAAATCGACTTATCATGGCTTGCCATATTTTGCGCTCTCGTAACAATATTACCATTATATTGGACATTTTGATAGCTAATCCAATAAGGAATATTTTTATCTTCTTTATCGCGTACGCATCTCCCTCTCTGCCATATTTTCAAATCTCCCCCATTGGCAGAACGAAATAATAGTTCTATGCTTCCTCTGTATGACTCTACTACATATCCAACTCCGTCTTTCTGAAACCATTGTGGCTTAAGGATCCTTGTCTTGCCATCAGAAACAGAAATTATTTCTAAATCCGCATTTTTACCATAAAGTTTAAAATCTATCCTCGCTGTAATATAATCATTAAGACGTTCTATAATCTCCCTGCCATTATCTGCTTCATAATAGTTTTCACAGATGATTTTATCCATACTCTGAATGGGGGAAAGAACACCTCGGCTAGCAATTACATCCTCTATCACTCTTGTGATTGCAACGACCGAATAAAAATACCGCATCGGATGATAAGCATTATTTTCAAAAAATATATTTGCATGACGGTATATTTCCTCATCAAAACAAGTTGCGAATAGTTTCTGAACACCTATAGAGTTAAAGACCGATTTGAAATATTCTTCCATAATGCTGCCCGAAATATACGGATTTACATTATCGGCTTTTAATCGAGTGATTTCTGCATCCCTTTCAATAACATGAAATTCCCTGTCTTCTTCTGTCTCGCCGTATACCCCCCCCCCCTCGTATTTCTTGCTTATTTTTCGTGCAAATTCTACGGTTCCCGGATCAATTAATCTTCCCCCTTCAAACTTAAAATCCAACAATTGCGGGCAATAACGGACATATATCACTGCCATAAGGAGATTTTTATCCAAACACTCCGAATCGTTCAACCGCAATCTTAATAAAGCGGGGTCTATGTACGGCGTCAAATCATAAGTATTGGAAAAATAATTTTCTACAGACGCTTTCCCAAAATGTCCTCTGTTCCTTATCTCCCGGTACATATACATTGGATAATCCGCAGAATTATCATCATTAATCCGATATTTCTTCTTCAGAGTATCATAGGAAGATTCTAACAGTCTATGGATCGACTCCTCCATATCATGCTGGACATCTTGTGAATATTTTCCGGTTGCACGGCATATCTTATTCCGAAACTCCTGTGCTGACATATCCCAATATGCCCTGATTGTCTCGCCGCCCGAACCTGCTATTCGATATCTTTTCCATTCATTTTTTGAATACTTAAAATACATTTCCTTGTGAAAACCCATTTTTGTATAAAAACATATATTCAATATATCTTCCACACTGTATGGAAGAGAACTTTCATGAAAAATATTATTATTCAGGGAAAACCATAATGTTGCGCAATCCCAGAGGCAATTTCATAATCTTCCCTATGCGTGTGTAAGGTATCATTGATAGAATTGACACGTATCTCATCTAAATTGATGTCAGACTTCAGCATAAGCAAAAAAATAATCCTGCTGTCAAACCCACCAGAAAGGTCTATCGTAATCTGATCCGTCTTCTCTTTCAATTTCTTAAATATATTTGTCCACCGCAGAAACCATCTGTCCAGGATTGCCATGCCTTCTGCTGAGTTAAGATTAACTGATGCGACCTTATAATCCAGCAGTTTATATGTAAGGGTTTTGCCGTGAATATCTATTTCTATAAAAGCATCCTTATCTAACGCCGTAATCTCCTGAATAGGAGTCTCCGAATATGCAATATTGTTTACCAAATCTTCTGAAAGAATATGGTTTGCATAATCGCGGTTTAGTGATATTGAAAATCTGGTCTTCACATATTCAAGAAGCCGGAAAAAAGAATTGCTTAAGGCAAAATAGACTCCCTGCCGGAAGCAATAAATGCCATAGCTTCCATTAAAATCCTGCCGAATGGTAATCTTCCCATCCTTCACCTCCACATAAACATAAGCGCCACAGCCATCCAATTCCGACACTGCTGCTTGTGTCAGATTATCATTCTCATATATTCCGCTCTCCTGAACGGAATACCCATATAATTTTGTTTCTGTATCTTGCAGGTTATCAGAATCTATCAGGAAAAATTCTTTTTCCACATCAAAATAATTTTTGCTACATTCTATTTTCATTTCACTTCCCTTTCCTCAAACTTTTCAGTTTCTCTTTGACCTTGCCGGGGGCATACATAACTTTGCTTCCCACTTGGAATGAATGCGAATTCTTTATATCCCTTATCTCATTGTCTTTATCTTTTATCATTGCATTACTATCCTTTAATTCTTTCTGCAATTTTTTGATCCTATTTTCCTGTCTCTTTGTTTCTTCTACATATCTATAATCCCCCCTAAACGGTCTCCATTCTGCATGGAAATGTATTGTCTCTCCCGCTTCCAGTGAATACTCTAGGCGAATCGGCTTATCATGCCATACCAAACCTTCTGCCTCATATATAGTCTCTTCATTGTATCGAACATTCTGATATTCAATCCAGTAAGCAATCCGACCGTCCTCTCCAGCGCTGACATTTCTCCCTCTCTCCCAGATAGCCAGTCTACCGCCCGTGGCAGAACGCAAGGAGACATCGATACATCCCATATATGCTTCCACCATATATCCAATTCCCTCTTGCTGCATCCACTCAGGCATAGACACCATTGCTCGGTTATCGGAAACAGTAACCACCTCAAGTTCTGGATTTTCTACACCGGAAAGCCGAAAATCCATCCTTGCCGTAAGATAGTCTTTAAGGCGCATGACTAATTCCAGACTGTTATCAGGCTGATAATAATTTTCATGGATATACCTATCCATGCTCTCAATCGGTGTCAGAGGACGCTCCCCCTTTCCGCCAATCGTATCCTCTATTACTTTCGTAACCGCAAGGACAGAATAGCAGTAGCGCATAGGATGATATCCCTGTTCCCCATAGAACATGTCTGCCTGACAATATATCTCCTCATCAAAACAAGTTGCAAAAAGTTTACGGCACTTTGTAGAATCAAAAACAGATTTGAGATATTTCTCAGGTTCTCCTGAAGGAATGAGCTGATTGTCAGCAGTGCTTTTTAATTTTGTCACTTTTTCATCCCTGACTTTCACATGAAATACGCTGTCTTGTTTGCCCATATCACGTAACACCGCACTCTGTGCTTTATCAAATCTTTCATTTATCTTGTGTGCAAATTCTACCGTTGATGGTTCCATGCCGCCTCTTGCAAACCTATAATCCAGCAGCTTGGGACAGTATCTGACATACATTACAGCCATAAGAAGATTGTTATCCGAACACTCCGGATCGTTGAGCCGAAGCCTTAATAAATCCGGATCAATGTAGGGAGTCAAATCAAAGGTGTTAGAAAAATAATTTTCAATAGACCCTTTTCCAAAGTGGACCCTGTTGTCTGTCTCCCGAAACAGATACAACGGATAATCTGTAGAATTATCGTCCATAACTTTATATTTCTTTTCAACAGCCTGATATGCGCTGTCCAACAGTCTGCAGATAGAAGCCTTCATATCAACCTGAACGCTTTGTGAATATTGATTCGCCCTGCTGCACACTTTATCTTTAAATTCCTGCGCTGTCACACTATAATAAGATCTCACGGATTCGCCGCCAAACCCTACAACCCGAAATCTCGGCCATTCATGTTTCATATTTTTAAAATGCATTTCCTTATGAAACCCCATTTTCAAATAGGATGAAATATTAAGTATATCCTCCATGCTGTATGGAAGGTAACTCTGTTTGATTCCTTTGTCGATATTCAATTTAAACCCATAGTATTCTGCCATTTCAGAAGCAATTTTATAATCCTCCTTATGCGTGTAGAGGTCATCATTGATAGAACGCACATATATCTCATTCAAATCAATACCTGACTGGAGCATCAGCAGAAACATAATCCTGGTGTCAAACCCACCAGAAAGATCCATGATAATCTGATCCGTTTTTTGTTTCAATCTCCGGAAAATGTTTGTCCACCGCAAAAACCATCTGTCCAATGCCTCTATTCCTTCCGCAGAATTAATCCACAGCGATGATTCCCTATAGTCTACTGTCCGAAAAACAAGTTCCTTGCCCAATATATCTATCTCAATGACAATATCCCTGCCCAGCGTCTGAATTTCCTGTACAAGCGTATCTGAATACGCAACGTGGTTTGAATACCATTCAGCAAGATGACAATTTGCATAATCGCGGTTCAATGATATCGGGTATCTGACCTTAACATATTCCAGCAGCCGGAGAAATGAATTACTTAAAGCGAAATAATCACCTTTTCTAAAAAGATAGATTCCATAACTTCCATTAAAATCCTGCTGAATGGTAATTTTTCCGTCCTTCTCCTCCACATAAATATAAACGCCGCAGCCATTTAACCCTGATACCGCTGTCTCAGTCAGATTATCATTCTCATAAATCCCGCTCTCCTGAAAAGAATACCCATATAATTTAGTCTCTACATTCTGAAGGTTGTCCGAATCTATCAGGAAAAATTCTTTTTCCACATCAAAGTAATTTATGCTGTTTTCTTTCATTTACAACTCCTCTAAACTTTCCTCTTATGCAAAATCCTTTACATATTAATTATTATAGTATAGGTTCGTTCCATTGACAAGTATTAAGATTTTACGCATATCTACACGCCCTATGATCTTATCAATAATTTGTTTATATCCAATCAATGATTTTATTTTTCTATAAATTAAATATTATAATGCCGCCTAATATCAGAAGCAGCCCCAGCAATTTTCTCTTGCCAATCTTTTCATGCAAAAAAAAGTAGCTTAGCGCAGCTACAAAAATATATCCGCTGGCTTCCAGTATCCCGCCCATTGATAACGGCACATATCTGTAAGCCAGGATTGTTATCAGCGTTGCCGCAAAAAACATTCCATAGGCAATGACAACCTTAGGATTTAAATATTCCCGCAGCGCATTCTTATGTTCCCTGTCGGCGCTGCTTTTCAATAAAATCTGGGATATGGATGAAATAAACACGCTGAACAAAAAAATCGCTACATACATCATTGCCCCTCCTCTCCCGTCACAACAAAATAAACGCCAATTATGATAACGGCAACCCCCAGAACCTTACATACCGTAATGCCCTCACCAAATAAAAGCATTCCCCAGATAAGCCCCCAGATAATCGTGACTGCCTTATTGGCATAGGCAGTTACCAGCTGCATCCTTTTCAATATCTGCTGCCACATTACCGCATAAAAAAACATAATGAAAAGCAATACGCCATATAGCAGTATAAATTTGATAGATAAAAATTTCTCTCCTGCTGCGAACTTTGAGCAAACCCCGGCTAACGAGTATATCAGCAGCAGCACATGCAGAAGAAAAAAAGTCTTAATCTTGTCCTTCATTCTTTTCCACACCTACTACTTCCCGAATCACATATTGCGGGGCATTATTGATGCTAATGTAAATGCGCCCGATATATTCGCCAATAATTCCTAACAGCATCATAATCATTCCACTAAAAAATACAATGCAAACGATGGTGGAAACATATCCTGATACGTAATCAACAAAAAATAATCTTTTTATAACCAGTATCGCCGCCCAGATAAACCCGATAACGGCACATAGCATTCCTAACCCCGTGGCAAGGCGTAGGGGTTTTACGGAAAAAGCTGTAAATCCGTTCACCCATAGCTGCATCATTTTTTTGAGGCTATAGCCTGAACTCCCAGACAGACGTTTTTGTCTCTCTAAAGGAACCATGCCGATATTTCTTGTGGCCCGCAGCAATAACCCGCCTACATAAGGGTATGGCCTTTGGTAGCGAATAATTTCATCTATGACAAATCGCCGCATAACATAATAGCTGGAAAAATTGATATCTTTGGGTTTTCCAATCAGTACGGTTGCCATAAAATTATTCAGCCATGTCCCCACGCTGCGGAAAGCCGACTGATTTACATTATAATCTGCACAGACATAATCGTAACCTTCCTGAAGCTTATCAATTAACTGATACATTTCCTGCGGATTATGTTCCCCATCATCGTCAAGCCCCAATACAATGTCTCCCGAGACCTTTCGGTATGCCGCCATCAATGCGCTATGCTGCCCAAAATTCTGTGCAAAATTAATTGCCGTTATATGAGGGTTTTCTTCTGCTAACTTACGGATAACCGACCAGGTGTTGTCTGGAGAACCATCATTCACTAATATTATTTCGTAATCATATTCCTTGCGGGTAACTATTGTCACCAAGACCTGATTTACCACTGTCTCAATCATTTTCTCCGATCTATAACAGGGAATCACAACTGAAATCTTTTGTTTTTTCATTTTCCATCTTCTCCTATCTTAACCCCGCTATACAGACAGGAAGACACTCTCTCCTGAAATCCCGCCTGCTCCATTGCGTATACAATCCGGTCAATATCATACCCTGTCCGTTTCAGGCAGACAGTTCCTTTTTCGTCTATTACAGCATATGCTGCCGTTGGCATATGGTCTCTGGGCTGTCCCACTGACCCTGGATTAATGTAGGAAGCATACTTACCGTCTACCTTTTTCTGTACATGCGTATGCCCCGACACGTACATCCTTATATCTGTATCCCCCTCATCAAGAAAGGAAAAATCCCTTACATATTCGTCCACATAATCATGCCAGCCCCCATGGACAAGCCACATCCCATTTTCCCGAATATACGGTACAGATTGCCTCAGCCATGTAAGATTTTCCGCCTTTAAAATCTTCCTCTGGTAATCAAGGCATACATTTACTGTATAGGAGCGTTCGCATTTTTCATTATAAACAATATAAGAATCATGATTGCCCATAATATTTACAACGCCCCTTTTGCGCAGTTCTTCTATGCATTCATTTACCATGCAGTAATAACCGCTGACATCGCCAAGGGATATTATCCGGCCGCAGCTGGCTTTGTCCAACTTCTCTAACACCGCTTGTAACGCTGGATAATTTCCATGTATATCTGAAATCAAGCCAATCATTCTAAATTCACATAATCTGCAATATATCTGACTGCAGTTCCCTTTCTTATTGTAGCTGCCCGGGGACGGACGTGTTCGACAAAATATTCCACACACATCTCTGCCTCATTATATCCAAAAGCCGTCCTTAACGATGTGGAAGAAGATATTCTGGGATTCGTCTCCAAAAGTAAGTATTTCCCATTATCATAGCGGAACTGGAAATTTGTCGGTCCCACTGGTTTTAAGAGTTCCGCCATTTGGTATACTAACGCTTCCGCCTCCTCACTGTGCACAACCCATGCCTTTGCCGTGGCGCCTTCCTGGCTCAGTTTTCTTTTTAACATAATGGGCTTGATACAAGTTCCGTCGCCAAAGCCAAACGTGGCAACCGTATATTCATGTTCCGCATCCCCGACAATCTTCTGCACCATGAATTGCTCTGCCACCCGCTTCTTAAAAAAATTAAATTCTTCTGCATCATGAATTTTTTCGATTCCTTTGGAAGCATAAGACTTTCTAGGCTTTAACAGGAATGGCGTTCCCAACGCCGCAGATAATGCCGCATACTCTCCTTCGATATAAGTAGGGATTGCATCAAAGCCATTTTCCACCAGAAATTCATGGGTCTTCCACTTATCATTCGACAAACCGAGTATTTCTCTGTTATTAATTACAAGTTTATGATAAGCTTCCTGCAAGACTTCCTTCTCATCAATTAAACGGTAAATCTCCTGCTCCGTCCCAAACATCACTAAATCAATGTCCTTTTCTTTTATTATGTTTTTCAAAAACAATGGATAATCTTCCGCGGCAGCAGGAATTGCCTGAATAAATTCATCACAAATATACTGTCCATACGCGTCGTCGTAGATATCCATACCTACCACATGCACGTCATACTTTGATTTTCTTAGAGACTGAATGATTCCATATCCAATGATAGCTCCAACCCCAGTCACCAATACATTATATTTTTTCATATCACACCTCAATTTCAATCAGTATCTGCTTGCTGTTTGCTAATGACAATTTATCTTTCTTATCACTGCATTTGCAATAATTCAGGTCAAAAGCCTTAGCTATTTTGCTGAAATCTGCCGCTTCATATCCCCACCGGGAGCCATAGACTCTTCCTCCCATTGCCAGCTTCTGATAATCTTCTATCATCCCAAGACCTTGATTGTTGACTACTGCAACCGTAATCGGAAGCTTCTCCCTCTTTACCAGCTGCAGTTCCTGCAGATTCATCATAATCCCGCCATCGCCGGCTATTGCAATTATTCTTTTCTCCGGCGCAGCATAGTATGCGCCTATTGCCGCCGGCAGTGCGTATCCCATGGAACCTAGCCCTGCAGAGTTGAGATACCGGGAGCCCTCGCCAACATTCAGGCATTGCGCGACAGCCATCTGATGATTTCCTACATCCACACATACCACGCTGTCAGAGACTGTTTCACCAAAAATCTCTGTGAGTTTTTGTTTCAGCAAAGAACCATATATCCATTCCTCTTCCGCTACTGGCTCCCGCATCCATTGTTCTGTCTGCTTAAGCCATGTTTGATGCAATTCCTTCGTGCCGTCAGATATATTACCCAGAAAATCCGTTAAAAACTGTTCTACTGACAGGTTCATACAAAACTCATCTTTCTTCACATGCCCTAATTCATTCTTATCTATATCCACATGAATGACATCTGCTTCTTTCAGGAAGTCATTGGCTGCGACCGTCCTCTGCCGCTCGTCCATTCGCGTCCCAAGCGCCAACACAAAATCTGCTTCATTCAAGATGCGGTTGGCATAAGAAAGGGCATAGGAACCAATCATCCCCCTGTAACATGGATGTTGGTTGGATATGGCGTCTTTTCCGCAAAGCGAGGCTACTGCAGGCATTGGAAAACGGCTTAAAAATTTCTCTATTAGCTTTTTCTCCGTCTCCCCACGGCTTCCATTCCCCAATAAAAGCGCCGGCCTTCTTGCTCTCTTCATTTTCTTGAATATTAGTTCAACTGCTGCCGCCTCTGTTGCTGGCGGTTCTTTTTCTATTATCCTTTCCCATTGAATCGGTTCCTTTAATTCCGTCCGCTGTATGTTATGCGGAATATCCAGCAGCACCGGTCCTGGCCTTCCTTCTTGCATGAGGTATAATGCCTGTTCCAAAATCTGCGGAAACCTTTCCGGCTGGCATACTGTTTCGGCATATTTCGTAATCCCTTTTACCATCCCCACAATATCTGCTTCCTGAAACCCATTCTGCCGAATCTTGTCTGACTCCCTCATAGACGCCGTATTGATATTTCCTGTAATGAACAGACAGGGAATCGAATCATAATATGCATTCGCAATGCCATTTACCATGTTAATTGCCCCTGGACCGCTGGAGGATAAAGCTACCCCGAACTTATGCGATACCTGTGCATACGCATTCGCTGCAAAAGCCGCTCCCTGTTCATGGTATGTCTGCACATACCTCATGCCTTCTTCTCGTGAAATGGCATCTATCAGATACGTAATATTCCCTCCCTGATAACCAAAGACGGTATCAATTTCATTTGATTGTAAAACCTTCACTATATACTCCGCTACATTCATGATACAAACCTTCCAAAAATAAAATCATACAATTTCTTCCAACAATTCCAACTTAATACTTCGATACTGACCAATGTAAATATAATTATTCCCAGCAAATTAATAGCAATTTGAGAACCAAGTACATTAATCTTATTATAAAGCAGAATATATAGATAAGGTGAAACGAAAGACGAGCCAATATAAATTATCATTCCGTTTTCTGATTTCTTGGTCACATATTTTATAAATTTCCCAGTAAGAATCCTCATCACAATAACACTGCCTACCAATGCGGTAACATAATACAAAATTTTACTTAAAAATGCTGCCATAATTGATATTCCATCTATTGTCCAGATATTCATGCGAAATAAAATGGTTTCGTAGGGAACGATACAGCAAATTCCTATATATACGAATATCATCATTCCTATTATCCACCATGGTATCCCGTTCACCCATTCTTCCAACTTGTGCCAATCGGCTACATAACCCAAGTAATAAAACGGCAATAGTGAAAAAATCGGAAGTATCATAGTATTTGCATATGGATCAGCAGATATTAGAATTGCAATTACAATTAAGAATATGCCCACAATAATTTTATGAAGATTCACCCCTTCGCCTTTTATCGCCTGAATATTATTGAATATTTCACAAAAAAGCCTCCAACATATCATACACGCAAGAAAATACAATGGGCTAGACGGCTCCACCATTGAACGTGTCATTGTATTTGTACTATAATCAATAACTCCCATATGGATCATTATGGTTCCTAACAATACATAACATAGCTGAAATATCAAATACGGCAATAACAACTTTTTGATATAACTCCAGACATTTCTCTTAGACTTACGGACCAGATATCCCGTGCAGAAAGCAAACAGTGGCATATGAAACAAATATATGATTTTTATTAAATTTTCAACAAGGACATTTTCCTCTCTAAAAGGTATCAAATTATGCGCAAATGCTACCAGAAACAATAAAAAAATCTTAATATTGTCAATATGGCTGTCTCTTCCTTTGTTTAAACTCATTTTAACAAAAATCCTCCATCCATCTCAATTAAACTTCCAGTAAAATACATAGATTCTTCCGACAGCAGATATGCAATCAATTTACTGACTTTCTCAGGCGGAATAATTCCCAATGGCTGATTTTTCTTTGTTCTTTCATCCAAGTTTTCACTTTGCTTTCTGAGTTCCTGATACATTTCCGTTTCGACCACTCCCGGCAAAATTGCGTTTACACGATATCTGCCCAAAGCCTCTTTGGCAAAATACTTTACATACGTATTTAACATTGATTTGCTAGCAGCATATGCAGATTGCCTGTTAGTTACTGCAAGGCTTACAATAGATGAAATGGCGACAATAGACGCCTGTTCATGCATACAAGCAGAATGTAATGATGCTTTTGCCATTTCAGCAAATGCCAAGGCATTTATTTTCATTGTATCTATCGTACATTCCGTATCATTATCCTTAAGTGCGTACAATGGCGCAATCCCTGCTGAATATACAATTCCGTCCAGGTATATTTTCTGCTGCCCGCACTCTGTAAAAATATCACCTACATGTTCCAAATCCAGGAAATCGTAGGTGATGGCATAATTATCGCCCGGAAGAGTTTTCGCCAACTCTGTGATAATACTTGTTCTTCTTGCCACTAAAACAACATTCGCACCCAAGGACTGCGTCAAAAATTCTGCCGCATTCCTCCCTATCCCGCTGGAAGCTCCTGCTATCATAAAAGTCTTTCCTGAAAAACTGCCCATATCATTCACCTCGTAAAATATAGTAACCATATCTTGCAGAACTATCAGTCACCTGACGCCCATTTTCCATTGGCTCAATCTCACTAATCCTGTAAATACATTCCGGTCGTTCTGCCCTGATTTTTTCCATTTCTTTCAGGTCTTCTTCCCCAAAAATAAACCGTACCTCAGCCCGCTGGGGAATGCATACTCTCTCAAAAGAAGGTTCCATCCCACATGCAACGTCTATAACCATATTGACAAAGTCATATCCCGTTGAAATCTGCACCAGGTCAGAGCCAATACAGTCTCCACCCATACGTCCGCCTATTTCAATAATTTTAATGGTTCCGTCTGCAGCAATCTTTATTTCAGAATGGGAAGCGCCATTCTTAATTAATAAGGTATCCAGAGCATGTTCTACCACTTTTTGCACTCTCTCTAATGTTTGATGTGATACAAATGCCGGCTCAACATGACCGGTCTCGATAAAATGCGGTGCACCAGTAGTATACTTTTGGGTCAAAGCCAAAAAAGAATGTTTTCCTTTATAAGAAATATATTCAACACTGAATTCCTCTCCTTCAACAAATTCTTCTATCATTGCTTTTTTATCAAAAGATAACTCTTCCGCAAACTTAACTGCTGCAGAAAACTCTTCTTTATTCTCAATCCGCGTAATCCCTCGGCTTCCAGAGCGATCCACTGGTTTTACGATTAACGGAAAATTCAATTTCTCTATCACTTCATCCGCAATCTCATCAGAACGATAATTTTTCGGCGAAGGATCTCCATTCCGATCAAATGCCTTGCGCATAAGATACTTGTTCGTAGACATCAAAGAACTCTTTATACCATTTCCAACAAGATTCAGCTTCTCTGACACATAGTTCACTGTGACCGATGCTAAATCGGATGCGATTGAAATAATCCCATTCGGTTTAATCTCTCTACATTTTTCCAGAATCTGCTCTTTTTCAGTAATGCTTATCGGATAAAAATAGTCCGCCGTCCTCTCACCGACATCCTCGCACTGCCATGCAAAAACATGCGTCTCAAAACCTCTTTCCTTAGCTTTTACGATTAATTGGTTCTGAAAATCGTTAGCCCCTATCACTACTAATTTTTTCTTACACATTTGTTATTCCGCTCCATAAAACTCCAACAATTTTTCAATTACTGTATCCTGATTATCTTTTGTAAGTTTGTAATACAACGGCAGACGCAATAATCTCTCACTTTCCTTTGTCGTATATACATCCTCTCCATGAAAACGACCAAAACGTTTACCTGCCGGCGCCGAATGTAACGGAATATAATGGAATACACATCCAACACCATTTTCTTTCATATACTCAATCAAGCGGCTACGTTCCTCAAAATCTTTCGCCTTTATAAAAAACATATGTCCATTATGAACGCAGCCTTCCGGTATTACAGGCAGTTGTATCCTGCCAGCCGCTTCCAAAGGCTGGAACGCCTTATAATAGCGTTCCCATAATGCTAGCCTGTCCTCATTTATTTCCTCCGCTACTTCTAGTTGCGCCCATAAATAAGCAGCATTCAGTTCACTGGGCAGATAGGAGGAACCTGCATCCACCCAGGTGTATTTGTCTACCTGCCCTCTAAAGAATTTGCTGCGATTCGTTCCTTTCTCCCGAATAATCTCAGCATTTTCGATTTTATCGGCATCCTTAATAAGCAATGCCCCGCCTTCTCCCATAGAATAATTTTTCGTTTCATGAAAACTATAGCATCCATAATCACCTATAGTGCCCAATGCTTTTCCCTTATAGGTACTCATAACGCCTTGGGCGGCATCTTCAACCACAATCAAATTGTGGCGTTTCGCTATATCCATAATAACATCCATTTCACAGGAAACACCTGCATAATGAACTGGTACGATTGCTTTCGTCTTATCTGTAATGGCAGCCTCTATTAATTTCTCGTCTATGTTCATAGTATCTGGACGTATATCAACAAATACAGGCGTTGCGCCGCGCAACACAAACGCATCTGCCGTTGATACAAATGTATATGACGGCATAATAATTTCATCTCCAAATCCAACTTCGGAAAGAATTGCCGCCATCTCTGTAGCATGGGTGCAAGAAGTTGTTAAAAGAGCTTTAGATGTGCCGGTCGTTTCCTCTATCCATTGCGAACACCTTTTTGTAAAATCTCCATCTCCGCAAATCTTGTGTATCGCAATTGCTTGCTCTATAAATTGTAATTCTTTCCCCACGCGAGGAGGAATGTTAAAATTAATCATATATTCTTGCCCTTTCTCGCTTCAAACTACTATTTCTTTCTAATATTTTTACATTACTTTTTCTTTTTTTCTTCAATCCACCGAACACTCTCTTTATCAAAATAACGCGCTATTGAAACATTAATCCAATAAGATTCATCATCTTCAAAATATAACGGTTTTATTAATCCTGTATATTGATATATAGGTTTACGAATCTCAATAACATCTGATTCAGAGTTTTCTATATTTGACAAAATACCAATATAGAAATCATGCTCCCTTTCAACCTCTTTACCTTGAGATACGTGCATCCACCATACAGAATTAGTAGCATTACCTGTCATGATAATTGCAGAGTACCCATATACTCCGACCATACATAACAGCAACATTATATCTTTACTTTTCATGTTCAGTTTATACTTATATGCAATATATTCCCCGAACCAAAACAATAAAACTGAATAATAAGCAAGTATGAAAGCTCCAAGCATAAAAATCACCCTGTTGGGTGTTCCATAATACCCATATCCTAATGCAACAGGATAGATTTTTCCCACCATTATAAATATACCGATAAAAAAATAAATAATGGGACTTTTCATTTCATGTTTCTTCTTCTGATTGTACAGTACACCCAATATGAAAAACGCTGCCACTAGCAACATTACATATGGATTTTTAATTATAACCTTTAAAATCATTTTTAAATCAATGCAAGCATAAAATATTGCATCCTTATATTCTAACCCATTCTTCCCTAACATCTCATTTCTGGCTGAATTTCCCGGAGCCAGCACACTTGACAGACCACAGCATACGAACACGAGTAAGGGCCACAAATGCTTTAAATTAATCTTTCTATTTTTCAAACAATCATTGGCATAAAAAAGCAGGTATGTTAATCCTATTGGAACGCAATATTGTGGTCCAATACACCCTATCCCTCCTACAATAGTCAACACAATCACAATTTTCTTGTTGTACTCTTTAAAATATACTGCCGTCAATGCGATTGCCAACAGTTCTAGCGCAAACCACCATAAATAAGTGGAACCCGTAAACCAATTAAATATTTCTGCATAGACATCTGACAATAAAATCGCTCCCATGGACAAAAGAATCAACGCCATGCGCCAAAACTTATCTTCTACTTTACATAAATGTTTGTATATCAGATTAAATGCAAATCCTACTCCAAAAAGCGAAATTCCTATATTAAACACCAAACTTATGCCATAGCGCAATCCAGAATACCCAAATTGAAGTATTGGATTCAAAAACACTTGCAAAAAGAAACTAAGCCATCCACCTCCCCATGTCATATACCGCGCATTTGCCACATTTATTGAGAGAACAAAGTCATCAACAATTCCACTATGAGCTTTGCCATTTACAATCATACTGAAATCATCTGCCGTAGGAACAGAATAAAGAATGCTGTGAAAATATGGAAGAAAAAATATTGCATACGCCACAAAAAGCAGTCCCCATTTTATTGCTTTCTTTTTATTATCGTACATTTTTTTGTCATATGATGGAATACATCATATATCTCCTTTCTACTAAAAACCATTAAAAACTACACTGCCATAGATATAAGTATAACACATATAGACCAAAATGATAAGCACATTTTATAATTGAGCCTTCTGGAATGGTTAACTCATAATTCTTATTCTGTTTCTTGCCTTGTCTTAAAAGTATATAAGATTGCTATATAGAGCGGCGCGACGAATACCAATGGCAAGCTATACCTAAAATACGCATTGACGGGAGTAGCTGTCAGTCCCGCCGCAAAGATTACTGCCGGCAGGAATGTAAGCCTTCCTTTCTTATGTTTCATGCTCTCCGCAAGCGCAAATAAGAATATCCACATCCAAAATCCGCATCGCGTCACAAATTTCAGAATTGGAGTTTTTTGAATCGCTTCCATAAAACTTGCCATAGGTTCTAAATTAAAATAATTGTACAGGGAAATACCTGTAGATACATCAATGTTCCCAGAAATAGTCTGCAGGCCTAAAACAAAAACCGGCTTTACCTTGCTTTCGGTAAGCGGATCAAAATATCCAACAGACTTTGCACCAATTGCATCCAGAAATACAAGCGGATGCTTTCTGAGATACTGATAATACAAATTCCAGAACCTCTCTTTATCTTCCGAAGAGGCATCCGAACGATATGTGCTCTTAATACTGTCTGAAATATCGGGATGATAAGCATTTACCATTGCTTCATAGCTCACTATTCGATCAATCGCCTCTTTTTCCTCCTGAGTTACTTCTTCCGGGTACTGATTCACAAGGCGGGCAATTTGAAGAAGTGGGGTAGAAAGGTTTTCCTGCTCATTTCTGCTGCGGTCAACATTTAAAGCCAGAGATGCTGTTATTTGGAAAGCCGCAACAAAAATAAACGCGATACCAGTCAGCAGCACAGCTTTCCTTCTCGCTCTCTCTTTTGATGCATAAATCACGCAGACAGAAAAAATAACAGATACTGCAATTCCTGCATTCCGCAGCAGGCAGACAAATATCAATGATAGCGTATAGAATATCTGAACCGCTTTGTCCGTTACAAGAGCCTTGGAATTTACAGATACTTTGACGAGGCAGGTCAAAAGCAAGAAAATCGCCACACTCCAGTTTGCATCTTTCCCCATAGCAGTCAGATATAATGGGATGACCGGATTAATCCCCCAGAAAACAACAGCGCCTATGACAAGGACAGACGACCTGCAGATTTCATACAAAGATCTTATCCCATATGCCAAGACAAAGGTTGCCAGCACCAGCTGTATCAGAATATACAGGGCAACGCCTAAATTGGCGCTCCCAAAAATAAGCCCCAGCCTGATACATGCTCCTGTAAAAAGCGTTTGGAATAACGGATGCATTCCATTAAAAGGGTGCACTCCCCAGCATTGATTAATCTCAGAACCTGTATCATACCATGAAGAACCTGGAAATTGGATAATAAAATAGGGAAGCCAGAGAAGCAGAAACACAACAACTAACATTCGGAATACTGCATTTGCGTCCATCCTGCAAAATAAATTCTTCAATGTTCCATAACTTCCACTCTGAAATAGCTTTATCAAGAAAAAATCTGTCAACTTTATGCCTATTACACCTAAAAACAGGAGCATAAAAAATAGAAATACACTCTCTGATGTTTTTCCCCCTGCTATCCCATAGGAACCATGAATCCGATAGTTTCTTCCAAATATTATACAAAAACTAAAAAGGGCGGCAAGAATGATTTCATAAGCACTGCATATACTGAATATCTTTCTCAAAAAATTTTTCATAAATTTATTCCTTACATAGTTCATGACATATTATAAGTTAGATTTATCCTTATAATTTTTAAATATTTATAGAAAAGTATAACGGATAATGTTGGGACTGTCAATAAGAGCATATCGCCCATTTCAACTTAAGAAAAAGGAATAACCTCCGCATAATAAGAGCATTAAATCCTATAAAAGCCAAGAGCAAACCTGTTTGACGGCAACAGATTTGCTCTTGGCTTATTACATTTTAATGAATTTACGGTATTTTCATAACTATTCTTCTACAATAATTCACAAATTTCTCCCACTGCATACAATGGCAGATTAACCAGCCCATCCTCTCTTTTGTAATCCGCCATCGAAGTACGAACGGAAATTTCTGGACTATATTTCTCCCGATAAGTCTTTAGGCTTTTTGCTTTCAGATTGACCTCCGCCTTAACTTCCAAGGGTACTATCCTCTCGCCGGTATCAACGATAAAATCCACTTCACAGGAACCACGGTCATTGGTATAGTAGTAAACACCCATATCTTCTATACTCTTAAGCTGCTGGCACACATATTGTTCCGTCAGCGCGCCTTTGAATTCAACGAATAAATCATTGCCATCCAGCAATATGCGCTGACTTAGACCGGTCATGCAGCCGAGCAGTCCTACATCAACCATAAACAGCTTAAAAGCTTTCAAATCCTCATAAGCTTTCAGCGGCATTTCCCCCGCATTCACGCGACTGACCTTATGGACCAGCCCGCAATCGCAAAGCCACATAATCGCCGCTTCATATTCCTTTGCCCTTGGCGCCTCCTGCACCTCATCAAATATCAGAAGCGTTTTGCCCGGGTCAATCTTTCTGCCGGCATACAGTTCCATCCCCATAATCAGGCGGTCCGTATTTAAATCAGAATCAAACAGCTCTGCCATGCGAGAATTAGCGTCAAAATTAATATACATGGTATCTACATAAGCTTTTCGGCCAAATTCCTCCATCAGCCAGGTCTTTCCTACCTGCCTTGCTCCTTCAATTATCAGCGGTTTGCGGTGTTTGCCGTCTTTCCATTCGTACAATTTTTCCATTGCCATTCGGTACATAAGCACACCTCCACAAAGAGATATAGGCACAGCATAGCACACAATCACAAAAATTACAACGAAAATTGCAGCGTCAGCAACACTTTTTACAACGAATCTCCGCCCACGCTGACTTCACAGTCTTTGCGGTAAAACGCTACCCCATAACAGTCTATCTTCCGGTAGCCCTCCTGCCTCAGCTCTTGAACATAATCCCTATCCTCAATCTGCTGCAGCGCCTTCTTCGCATCCTCCTCCAGGCTGTCAATGTTATCCGAAACTTTTACCTCTATGATAAAAGACCTGCCGCGCAGGGATGGGCTCTTCACCATAAGGTCGGAACGCCCATTTCCAGACTCACGGTTAGATTTCACGATGTAGTCCTCACTCTGGCTGAGGACTCCGGCAAGAAAACCGTGATAAAAATTCTCCGCGCTGTCATAAAAGCTGATTGTGCCAAAAAGCTGCCCATTTAAGATATCGCGCATTTTTTCTGCATTTTTGTCCTCCATGGCACGGTACAAATCCCGAAAGTCTTCTTTCTTCATTTTCGCCCTCATCCAGTTGCGGATGGTATCCCGATAAATCGTCTTGACCTCCGTATTGGGAATCTTTGCCCGCAAGAAGACCGCCGATTCTTTAAAATATTCGCTTTCCTTTGTCAAATATCCGGTAAACAACAGGAAATTCCACAAATTTTCTCCTTCGTCATGTATATCATCATAGGTAATCTCCTCATGCACCTGGATATCCAAATTCTCTCCAAACAGCAACCGTTCAATCTGCATTTTCGTCTCCCTGTCTGCATGGACAATCAAATCCTTGATAATATCATTGGAACTGGTATTAATCCAATAGGGACGTGGAAACGCATTGACATCAGAATACAAGTCGTACAGAAATTTAATGACGCTCCATGGATTGTAGACTTCCGTATCACCAAACAGATACCCATCATACCACTCTTTCATCGTTGTAAAACGGCTTTCCACATGATAATAGGACATCATCTGCCGTACTTCTGCTTCCGTAAAGCCAAAATGCTCGCTATATTTCCGGTCAAGGATAGAGATAATATTTAAATGATTTAGGCCGGTAAAAATGCTTTCTTTGGAAACACGCAGACAGCCGGTAATGACAGCGAACTGCAAACAATCATTCGTCTTCAATGCAGATTCAAACAAAGAGCGGATGAAATCGACCATTTCCTGATAAAAACCACGAAAATAAGCATTCTCCAATGGGACGTCATATTCATCTATTAAAATAATTGTTTTTTCTCCAGTTGCAAGGAAGAGGCATTTGCATAAAAACTTTAACGCTTCCGAATAGTCGTCGTATCCCGCCTCCCCACTTATCACCTGTTGGAATTTTCTTTTATCTTCCGCCGTCAGTTTACCGCTTTCCAAAACAAACCTATGATTTTGGAATTCCTCAATTATCGCGTTCTTCAGTTTGTTATATGCCGAAGCAAATACCGGCTGCTTGGCAGATTTCAAAGTCAGGTTAACCACATTGTATTTACACATCTGAGCGGTATAAGCCTCCCCAGCCTCCATAATTTTCAGGTTTTGGAACAGTTCTTTGTGCCGTGCATTCTTTTCTGTATCCCTGGTATCCGCAAAGAAATACCGGAGCATACTTAAATTGAGCGTCTTTCCAAAACGTCTGGGACGCGTAAACAGATTAACCTCTCCCTTTAAGTCTAACAATTCTTTAATAAATAAAGTTTTATCTACATAGTAATATTTCTCAGTCATTAATTTTTCAAAATTTTCAACGCCAACTGGCAGAGCCTTTTTCATCCTTCTACCTCCGCTTAATTCCAACGCTATCTGTTACAATCCTATTACTCCTAAAACATCCTCTCAAAAACTCAGCAGCGCCCGGATAAAGCACATATAATAATAAATAAACCAAGATGGAACCTTCTCCAGTTTCTCCAGCTTCTCCATGGAAAATCTGCGGTTCTTCTCCGCCAGGTAATACGCCAGCCTGTGGTTCCACTTGCGCTTCCTGTCCTTATCTGCACAATTAAACTTGAATACCAATGCGCGCTTCTGGCTCCTTACCATATCTTTGCCGCTCATGTGGGAGGCTGTGATATCCCCATCCTCCACTGCCTGCGTAAAATACTGCATGGCTCTGGGCGTTCTGATGACACAGCTCGTATGCTTGATATCAATACCCTTCATCTCCTTAAGCCAGATATCACCAAAGCTGATATCCGCACTGGCCGCAAAATGGTCCTTGCAGTGCATACAGCCGCCTTTTTCAAAGAAGTATGCATTTTTATAAGCGCAGACTAATTTGGAATAAGAAAAGGTCTTCTCACTTCCATCCCCATAGACGACTGAGGACATGCCGCGCCAATGTCCCCGCCGGTAATACAGACGGCTGGCATTTTGTGTACTGACGCCTGCCTTCTCCATAGATAAGGTAGTGGCGCGAATGTCATGGGTTCCGCTGCAGTACAGCCCCAGCTTAAGCGCTACTTTCTCCTGCAAATCCGGTCTTTTGTCCAAAATATTGCTAAAGCCGTGCAGTATACAGGGCGTCATCACGACCGCAACTTTGCCCTCAAACTTCTCCAGCAAATCAATATGCTGCAGGATAGGAATGAACATATAGACACTCGAAGATGCTTCACGAATTTCCTGTTCTGAAACTGCAATGTACGTCTTATAGGTCAATTTGCCTTGCACAAATTCCGTTTTTGTCACCCAGGCTCCATCAATCACCTTATGTTTGAGCAGATTACACAGCAAAGCGGTAACCATACCGCCGGATGCCGCATGGTCGCGAATGTCAGTATCAAGGGCATACCCTTTGCGCAATGCCAGATAATTGCCAATATACTTTTCGGGGTGATTATAATCCAGAAGCTTCGGCGCCGTACGTCTATCTTTTTTTATGATGTCGTCCAACACCCCGGAAATCTTACGGATATTATCATAAGAGCTTTCCAAAACCGCTGCATGGTTCTGCTCAAGTTTCTCGCGAATCAGGGCTTCATCCGCCTCAAACTCTTCAAAACTTTTCTGTAAATTCTCTATATTGAGTCCAGAGAAATCCGCTGCGTACTGTCCAAGCCCGAACATATCCAGGACTTCCTGGTATTTGTGGCTCCAGCCAATTAGCAATACCGGGACTTTTTTCTCCAACGCCCCAATCATGGCGTGAAAACGAGAGGCAACCAGGAACTGGCAGCGGCTGATATACTCCCTGATTTCCTCAGCATCCATCTCCTCATGGTACCAGCGGACATTTGTCTTGTCCTCCACTGCTCCATAGATTTCATCCCCTATGAGGAGGTCATTGTTGCGCGACTTTTCACTGTTAATTCTTGCCGCATTGGCAATCATCAGCACACCGTACCCCTTCTGGTTCAGATATCTGATAAACTCTGCCATAATCTGTGGGTAATCGATGCCCAGTTTTTTACACTTCTTTAAGACCACGGAACTGATGGACAGACCGACAACTGGCTTGCTGTAAAATACATCCTCGGCACATCTAAGTGCCACCCGTTCCCGGCAGGAAACGCTGTCTGCCATCGTAAACGCGCCGTCTGCGCATAATACCACATTGTCAGTGATACCGATTCCCTTAAGATTGTCATATGTACCCTGACCCCGGGCACAAACCAGCTTCAGTTTGGGCAATATCCACTTTGCTAGAAAACGGTTATAGGGATTATGGAAGGTGCCCATGGCCTGCGAATATTTGACTGCCGGAACGCCCATAAGCAATGGCACTGCCATGCAGACGAACGCGTACGTGTTCATGACAAATCCCCGGCTGTCGACAAAGGAGATTCCTGCCTCATCTATGACCAGGTCCGTCCCCTTGTACGCTTTGAGAATCTTATTCTTCTCTAATAATTTCTTTATCGGAGGACACCACCGAAACAGCCTATGAAAAACTGCCATCGGAAATGCCAGAAACAGCAGCTTTTCCGGCTGTGCCGGGACAACCTTGATAAAATCATAGGGAAGCTGTTTTCTGTCCTCAGAAGGATACACAGACATCAGATTGATGCCTAAACTTTCCCCATACCTGTCATGGAGCTGTTTGATTGAACTTTGCAGCATTGCCGCCGCGCCTTTGTTTCCACTGTAGCTTGCCGCCGTGATAGCGACCACGATATCTCCCATTTTCATTTCCTCCGCAATATAAGCATAACCAGATAAGCCAGAAAATCTCCGAGAATGGTAATCAGCCGGTGAATTACTGATAAAGTCAGCACCATCTCCGCCCCAACCACGCTTCCCAATAAAAGCGTTATCACAAGTTCACGGACGCCGATACCGCCGGACGCCCCGGGAATCACAAATCCTAATACCCAGGCAATCACATACCCAGACACAATCAGCGAGCCATTCTCCCAGGTAACCGCCCCGCCCATATAGGCATAGAGGGCAACCATGATAAGCCCCAGCGTAACCAGCACAACGGCATACTCCACAATGGCAAAAATTGCCGTCCGTGCAAATTTCTTCCATGAATAGTCTTTGAGCACGGCAGCAAGTTTCCTGCGAAGCACAAGACATGCCGCAGTAACAAGCAGAATAGCTCCAACTGCTGCCATGGCAATAATTTTCAGATAAGAATCACCAAAAATGGCCTGCAGGGATTGTTCCAACTGCCCCGCCGATACGCTTACCGCCAAAAGAAACGCCGCGCCCACAAGACCGATTACTTCCAGCGCTGTACTTACCGCCAGCTTCTTCTGACTGATACCGAGATTGGTGGCAAACAAGTTGCGCTCCACATAATGCATGACATTCCCCGGAAGGTATTTGCCGATATTGGCCTTGGCATACACACACACTGCTTCCCGCATATCAATGTCACGCCTGGCAAAAAAGCGCAGCCAGCTCGCCCAGGCAAACCCCGATATATATACGGTTATGCCTTTCAAAACTACGCTTAAGCATGCCACCGCGAGGAAAGAATACCAGTTGTCAATGGAATCGAAATCAAATCCCAGCTTCCAGACAGCATAGATGATAAACAATATTGACAGCAGTGATACGATATTGCCAATCTTTTTCCCTGCTTTTTTTAGTTGTTCTTTTGATGGCTTACGCATAGATTGATTACCCTTTCCGGTCTAAACCATATTATCATTTTAGCTTAGGCTTACGGAATTTGATGCCCTGAGCTTCAAACATTTGCTGATAAACAGGGTCGTTTACATAGACAAATTCGTTCTTGTCCATCTTGCCTACCTTATACCCCCGCTCCAACAATTCTTCATCTCTTCTCGTACGTGAAAATACAATATGCCGGCTCTCGTCCTGCGGTCTGTCAACCAGTATAGTATAATTATCCAACTGAACCTGGTAAGTATAAAATCTTTTCTGGACGCCCGAAACGCCGTCGAAGACATAAATCTCCTTCGGCAAATCGCCGCTATAATTCTCATCTTCCTCAATCTGGCGTATCATCTGTACACCTGCATCCGCGCGCGAGCCATATTTCTCCACATAAGAGCCATCCCAAAAGATTGCCCCATAAGCATACTCATAGACAAAAAGGCACAGCGCCAACGCCATCGGCAGTAAAATTTTCCTGCGGTAATAGCAGACGATACAAATTGTGAAAATGATTACCAGCACAATGCTTGCCGGAAGATACACCTTTAACCCCATTAGCGCAGCGCTGTTTACAATATCATAACCGCCGAACGCCGTAAACACCTCGGAGGTCGCCCTGTTCCTGTAGATATGTGGAAGCACAAATCCTGCCCATATGAACTGCAGAATCAGCACGGCTGCTGTAGACGGCAAAAGATACCTGCGCAGTTTTTCTCTCTTATGGTACACAAGCGCCGCCCCGCATAGGAAAACCGGTCCTAAAAAGGGACCCATATAACGTATATACGTCAGCGCCTTAAAATTATATGCCCTGCTGGCAAAAGTAGACGTCTGCAGCGCTCCCATAACCTTACTCAGCCAGGTAACGCTCTGGGCGGCAATCATCGCGCCCGTACAGAGCAAAAATACCAAAGATATAACAATCAGATAGGGGCTGATTGTCTTTATGACCGTTTTGGCTTCGTCTTCCAGCAGCGCATCCTCCCCGGGAGCTTTGGGAACAAACCGCTCCTGAAACCATGCCTTGATTGTATCACAATAAAAATATATCAGTACTGTGAGAAAGATTGCCGCAATTCCCCCGGTAAATATCAGGACAGTATTAAGCTGCCCGGAAATTATGGAACTGATACCCTGCCAGGATACCGGGTCTTTTAAATCTGACAATCTCAAATCTATCCTTACGTTTGCATTTCGCAGGAATTCCCCTTCCTGCCAATCCCAAATCACTGTCTTCACAAAATTATTAAATCTGCCCGCCAGAAAATAGCCAACAACACCTGATACTATGGCAGGGATTACAGAAACCAGCCACTTCTTATATAGGATGCGGTAACACAGGACAACCATTACAAAAGCAATCCAGATGACCTTGGTCCTGGTATGCGTGGTCAGCATGTAAGAAAGCACTGCCATCAACGCCACCGTATAACCTGCTTTATATTTGCCATCCTCCGTCAGCTTACACAGCAAATATACGCACACCCACACACAGCCAATAATAATATGTTCGTTGAAAACCATCATTGCCCTGGTCGCCACAAGGTATGAACATGCCAGAGAAGTGACAATCAGATATTTCCTGTTCTCAATTTTGAGAAACCTCTGCAGCGCCGTATAGCTGATGGGCGCGCTGATACTCTGTAACGCTGCACACACACTGAGGATGATATAGTAAACAGTTACACTGTCAAACACCCGGTATAATGGGGCAAATAAAATAGAAAAGCCGCCGCCGTAATAAAATCTGGCATACGTTGTGAGCGCAGTCCAGTCCTTGCCGCCGAAGTATGCCCCTGTAGACAAGGTACTCATCTCATCCATAGGAGTCCGAAAGATTCCTGCAAAACAAATAATTAGTATCATTCTTGGGATAAATGCTGCCAGAAAGACTATCAGTTTATCCCATTTATAACTTTTCCCATCATACATACCAAAACACTCCTCTATATCCTCATCTATAACTGCTCTTTTACCAACTCGAGGGCTGCTTCTATCACTTTATCCATATCGTAATATTTGTAATTTCCCAGCCTTCCGCCAAAGATAATCTTCTCTTCCTTGTCTGCCAGTTCCCTGTATTTCGCAAACAAGCTGTTATTCTCTTCATTATTGATGGGATAATAAGGCTCAATTCCCGGTTTCCACTCCGAAGAATACTCCCTGGAAATGACAGTCTTCGGCTGTTTGCCAAATTCAAAATGCTTATGTTCTATGATTCTGGTATATGGCACCTCCCGCTCTGTATAGTTTACCACCGCATTTCCCTGATAGTTCTCGCAATCAAGGACTTCCGTCTCAAAACGGACGGTACGGTACTCCAAAGCGCCTAACTGATAGCCATAATACTCGTCAATCATCCCGGTAAACAATGTAATGTCTGCAATATCAGGATTCTCTTTGATGAAGTCAAAATAATCTGTCTTAAGCCTGACCTCAATACCTTCTAACATCTTTGCTACGATTGGCGTATAGCCGCCGATGGGGATTCCCTGATACCTGTCGTTAAAATAATTGTTGTCATAAATGAAACGAAACGGCAGACGCTTGATAATAAACGCCGGCAATTCCGTACATGGCCTGCCCCACTGCTTCTCCGTGTATCCTTTAATTAATTTCTCATAGACATCCTTCCCTGCCAGAGACAATGCCTGCTCCTCCAGATTCTTGGGCTCTGCCACGCCATACTCTGCCCGCTGCTTTTCAATGATGTCCCTGGCTTCCTGAGGAGTACGGATTCCCCACAGCCTGCTGAAAGTATTCATATTAAAGGGCAGATTATAAGTTTCGTCCTTATAAGCTGCTACCGGAGAGTTGATATAATGGTTAAATTCTGCGAATTGATTGATATAATCCCAGACTTCTTTATTGCTGGTATGGAAGATATGCGCACCATATTTATGCACATTGATTCCCTCCACATTCTCACAGTAAATATTTCCTGCAATATGCTCTCTCTTGTCAATCACCAAACATTTCTTGCCTGCCTTTTGGGCCTCATAGGCAAACACAGCCCCAAACAGGCCGGTGCCTACAATTAAATAATCATACTTCATACTGTTCCCTTCTTCTTTCCTTTTATTTGAATAACTATGTTATTTATGGTTTCCTGCATAATAGCGAAGAATCGCTTTGAGCATCCGCAAAGGATACAACTTTTCTTTTTTAATAACGGCGCTATGGTTTTGTTCAGGCTCGCAAATCGCCTTCCTAAGCCATTCCATGGAATCCCTTCTCTTATCCTCCAATATTTTATTTATCCTCTCATAATCCAGCGGCTTTGGCAAATCCCGCTGCATAATCTCTTGCGGATCATGAACGTAATTCCCTGTCAGGCCAAACTCTTTGGTCAGCGATTCAAAGCGGCTCGCTCCCCGTCCGGGGTTGGAGATTGCATAAAACTGTTTTTCATACAGCAACGCTACGCATGTGCCATGAAAAGAATCGGTCAGCACAAAATCGCTGTTTTCCATATAGAAAATCCAATCGTTAACTGTTAGTTCAGTAACTGTATACTGCGGCAGTCCCATCTTCTCCTTATTCTTCTTAAACAGATGAGGCCAACCGTCCAGCATAACAACAATATCTTTTCCCAGCTTTTCTGCCAGCCAAAGCAGCGCCTGCTTCTTCTCCGGTGTAGGATCCAGGACATACGCCGCGATATAGCCCTTTTTCTGCTCCCGCGCAGACTCCTGGGCAATCTCGGCCAAACGCCCCCTGTCGCACAGCAGAATCGGATCCAGCGTATGTACCGCCTCAACGCCAAACAGCTTCCGGCACATATTTACGTTGGTTTCTTCCCGCACTGAGACATAATTCATCCGGCGCATACAGCTGAGCGCCTTCCAGGAAAAAGACCACGGCGCCAGAAATCGCTCCGCACCAAAGGAGGTGGCATACGCCACCTTATTTTTACCTTTCTGCACAAAATCAAGAAAATAGCTATGCCCAAACACTTTGGTAACGCCATATTTCCAGAGCTGGTCCGAGCCAAGCAGGAACGTATCGCATAGTTCGTTCAGCTCACTAATTTCTCCCACATGATATGCTTTGCTGACATCATAATGCTTCCTTGCAAATTTCATGGCATGTCTTTTTTCCATGCGTTTTTCATCAAATGGCTCTATCCAGGGACGATGTACCATAAGGACGCTCTTGCCCATATCCCTCACAGCACAGTAAAGGGAATAGTATGTCGCGATGCTGCCGTAATTGCAGCCATACCACACGCCCAAGATGCCAACATCATACTTCTCGCCCATCTTACCTCCTCATGTGCCTTATATTCTATCTTCCAAGCAGCTTTTTTATCCCATTCTTTACAGACGGCGGCAGCGCTCTCTTTATGACCTGGATACCGCCTCTTTTCACCCTGCCGGGCAGCGGATTGTCCCTGTGCCGGATATTCCGGTTCACACTTTTTAAAGATTTGCTCAGCTCCCTTCGTGCACAGGCGCATCTCTCATCTATGATATTATGGACATTTCCATATCTGAAGTGTTCTAAGCCTGAGAGTTTTTTATGCATATCCTCCGCTTCTTTAAGTAGGCTGCCCTCCAAACCAAGTTCCAATATATGGCGTTTGACCGCCTCCCGCAATCCCGGCTGTGGGATTAACAGCTTCTTCTCAAAAATAACTGCAAAATTTATCACATCCCGCTGGTTGCTGACAACCCACTGTGCATGTTGGATAAGATACAGCCAGTTTTCAGCCATCCTATCCTCGTTAAGCTGCACAATGGGCAGGGAATGTTCACTGGCATACTGCCGGATTTTCGTCTCCATTCCGTTCTGGATACTCCTGCAGTCATAGGCGATATATTTCTCCGGCAGACCGCAGTCTGCATAGGCCGTAAGCTTTTCATACTCCTGTTTCCCCAGCAGGAATTCCTTGTCAAGTCCGCCCAGGGCTTTCGCGAAATCTACGAAATATTTTCTTTCACCCAGATATTTCTCATAAGCAGCTACATCGTCTGAGATATACCCCCCGCAGGTCTCCTGCAGCATGGAAAGCCGCCCTACGCGCTCGTGGGTGCTCACGGTTGGGTAATAACGGTTTGCAAAACTTGTCAGGCGGTATTTCAACGGTGTGATTTCCTCATCCATTTCCCGCGGCCGCTTTACCATAAGCAGAGAGCAATTTCTGCCCGCAATCTCCTGGTAGAGGGCATAATACCCTAAAATCTCTCCATAGGAATCGCCGTTCATCCCCAGCAGCGCAAAATCAAATCTGTTCTGTTCACAGCATTCAAGACTTTTCCTAAAAGAACAGTCCCGCGCCATCCGCAGAAAACGGTACCTTCTGGGGTTATTCTTATAAGGCCTGGCATAGGGCTGCCCATGAGTAAGAATGTGGTTGATATCTATTTTCTCCAGAAGCTTCAGCTTTGGCTTGATTTTGCCAAGCATTATCGCCCCTTTTTCACTATTGACTGAAACGATGGAAGTGCCCTTGCCATCCGTCAACTCAGGATTGTATTTCTCCACGCCCCAGAAATCTCCCAGTGTAAAATCACCAAGCCTTGGCAATTTGGCGTAATTGCACACCTGACATTGCGGACGTACCATCAGAGACGGCGTAAACGCCCGATAGTACAAATCCTCACTTTTGGCCCGGCGGTAACTGCCGCCGTCTTTATATTTCACCGTCATGCCCGTGCCATTAATCTGCCATTCAAAATGCTCTTTATCCCGAAATCCCACATAAGCTATTTCTTTTTTTCCGTGCACTTCCTGTAAATATTTCTGGAAAGACACCGGGGACGGACCGCCGTGGCACAGCAAATCAATCGTAAAAAGCTGTTCATATTCCTTACCCAGATATCCTCTGAGTCCCGCTATCAGACAGGGCGTTCCCACATATAAAGCGGGTTTTCCATCATCCAAAACCTTTTTTATCTCCTGGAATGTGTGCCCTGTATTGCTCTGAATATATTTGGAACTGCGCAGCTTTGGCAACTCTTCTCTGGAATATATGACTTTCTGCGATAAACGGAATTGCTCATCAAACATGGCTCCGCAGACTGCCCCGCCCTCCTTAAGCACCTGCTCTGCCACCATGGAAAATATGCCGCCTGAGGAACTGACCGCACGAACCTCATCATCAGCAAATGCAGCATAACATTCTGGCTCTTTTTTGTTGTTATCATAAGGATGAAGCGCTGGACAAACACGCACACACTTTCCGCAGCGGATACATCTCTCTTCGTCCACCAGCGGATAAAGTATTCCTTCCTCATCATAATCCATGCGGATAGCATCGGAAGGACAGGCCTGGAAACATGCGCCGCAGCCACAGCATTCCTTCTTGCTGACACAGTCTTTGACAGTAATTGGCTGCTTCTTTTCCTTACTGAGTGCAGATTTCAACCAATTGAGGGAACGCTCACGCTCCATGGCAAATATATTATTTATCCTCACATAATCCACATCGGATAAAAGCTTCTCTTCTCTCTGTATCCGCCCTACGTCATGGATATAACGGTCCCTGACTGCCAGCATGTCCACCAGTGATTCAAACCGGGACACGCCACGCCGCTTATTGGCAATCGCAATAAATGGGCGTTCAAATATCAGAGAAAAGCTGGCGCCATGGCAGGAATCCGTAATCACGAACTCTGCGTGTTCCATATACCAAAGCCAGGTAGGGGCATCAAGATTTTCCACAATATTAGGTAGATTCAATATCTCTATATTTTTCTTCCTGTCCCCTCTGCCGTCAATCATATTTACAAGCTTTAAATTCTTTTTCTCCGCCACATAAAGCAGCGCTTCCCGAATCTCCGGCGTTGGGTCCAATATATAAGAGAGCAGGAACTTCTCTGTCTCTTTTGCCTTGCTGTCCTTAAGAATTTCCTGATATTCTCCCTTATCCAGCAAAAATACCGGGTCCACTACCTGTGTGCCCTCTATGCCAAATTCATCTTTCAGGACGCGCACTGCATCCGCCTCCCGGACAGAAATCGCATCAAACCGGTGAAACAGCTTTGTGACTATAGGCATCATTTCCACTGGGGTGAAAGATACATCATGTCCAAAAGAAGAAGCATAAGAGAGCTTTCTTTTATCCTCTGCCACATAATCAAAATAATTATTCAGACCGAAATTCCTGGCAATCCCATAATTCCACACCTGGTCGCAGCCCATAAGGAACGTATCGCAGTAACGGTTCAGCAGCTTCATCTCATCTGCTCTGAGGGCAGGGGCAATCTGTTGATAATGCTTGGCAGCAAACACCCGGGAATGGATTTTCTCATTTAACTCCCAATCATTCTCCACTTTGCGCAGCTTATCAATCATCAGTACAGAGTATCCTAATTTCGTCAAGGTCCGGTAAAGCGCATAGTACGTGAGCACGCTCCCATAATTGGTACCGTACCAGACGCCCGCAATCCCGATATCAAAATGCTTTCCCTCTAACTCTTCAATTTTACCTTCCCACGTCTGCCCATGTTTATTTTCCATATATTTCTCCTACTATAGCCCCAGATATTTTTCCCAGAATTCCCGGCTCACCAGTTCCCTGTAGCGCTCGCGGTAACTTTTTGCCGCAGCGTCATATTTTTCATCAATTAATTTGAGCGCCTTTTCCAGCTTTCGCTTACATTCCCAAAACTGCTTCTTATCTCGTTCCAAATATACGCCGTTTCCATAATTGTCTACAACAATTGTCCTCGGTCTGCGGTATAAAATGTGAACACTGCCATAAGGTTCGGAGATAACAATCCTGCGGCTCTTAACAGGAAAGAAAAATCCGTTTGCCGTTGCCATATGAAACTTGCGCCCAAGGGCTCCTGGATTTTTAAAACCTTTCTCCCTGCGTTCGAGTTGTTCCTCCGTAATCCCCTCAAAGCCAACCCACTCTGAGACAGGCTTTGCCTTATAATTCATGGCAAACAACTCCTGGTGCAATGCAAAAGCATCTGTGTCAAGAAGCCAGTCAATTCCTTTACAGAAATCTTCCACTGCCTTAACGTTATAGTCAACATATTTGTAACGGTATTTGCCGATATTGCCCCACACCCATTTGCTGACAAATTTCTTGAAATCTTCCTTGGTATATTGCGGACAATGAATGGCATTGGTAATCGCATGGTTGCGGATATCATAGTAATCCAGCGGTCCCGGCATCTTCCCCGCAAATGCCTCATGCCAGATACAGATGCGGTTCATGAAAATAAAGCGTTCCTTACCTACCCTCAGCCCATATTCCACATCATCTCTGTGGATAAAAATCGGCAGCGGCAAATTATCTGTCTCAATCTCCTGCAATGGAATACAGCAATACCACCAGCCCTGATATTCTACGACCTCATCCTCGCGCTCACTGTCCAGCACTTCTTCAACCAGGCGGATATCGCGGTTATTTTTTAATGCCGCAATCTTGCCCTCATTCCACTTTGCGCCCACCTCAAACTGTACAAACGGATGTCCCAGTACAAGCAGCTTTCCACCTACAGTATATCCAAAATATTCCGGTTTTAAATATGCGAGCAGAAGATAATTTGCCTCTACCGCTGCAGAACTGATGGTTGCATCATCGTCCATCAGCAGGACATGGGTATATCCATCCCCTGCCCGCTTCTGAGTCTCTATAATCCCCCGGGTAAATCCGCCTACCCCTCCAAGATTGGCATTCTTATCGACGGTGATATGTTCCTGAGAATCGACAATTCCATCCAGGGAGGAAGCATTGTCAGAAATATGCACCCAGACTTTGCCATAGCATGGGGAATCCTCATTCTCCAGGATGTCTTGTTTTAAAATTTCCATGTTCCTGGCAACGTATTGTTCACGCTTAAATGTACAGATATCAATTGCCAGCTTCACTTCCTGCGTCGGCTGCAAATCCTCCGTGCCGTAAAACCCGGAATATAACATGGCTCCTGCTTGCAGGGCTTCTAAAACCACATAAAAAATCCCTTCCTCCTGCAAGGTCCCAAACTCTTCCGTGACCTCTGTCTGTTCTTCCGCATGGATTTCCCGCTCAGACAGCAGTGTCTCCACAACTTCTCCGTCCTGCAGTCTGGCGTGCATCAGCTGAAGTTTAAAATCTCCTTTGAGTTCCAGGGTGATAAACACATTCTCTATAATCGTATATTTCTTCCATTTTCCACAGGAAAAACTGTTCTGAAACGTGTCAAGACCTGCCTTGCCGCCCATTCGGAAATAGATTCCATCCACTTTAAATGAGAGAAACGACGCCTCTTCCATGCGCACATACAGTTCCTCGGTAACCATCCTCTTCCTTCGGATATTTTCTTCCGTGATATATAAGGGCAGCAGAATATTCTCCCGGGTAACATCGCGCAGAATTAACTGTTGTAATTTCATCTACCTTCTCCTTTAATCTTCCATAGTCAGTCCCTGTGCTTCCATATACTTTTCACATACTTCTTCCACTCTGCCCTTCATCACAGCATGTCCTTTATCAATCCACAGCGCATGGGTACAGAGTTTCAACACCGATTTGATATTATGTGAAACATAGAGCAGCGTAGTATCATTGGCCAGCAGTTCCTCCATTCTCTGGTTGCATTTTTTCTTAAATTTCGCATCCCCTACCGACAGAACTTCATCCACAATCAGAATATCGGGGTTTACAACTGTTGCCACAGAAAATCCCAGCCGTGCTTTCATACCGGAAGAATAATTCTTAATCGGCGAATCCAGAAAGTTACGGATACCCGCAAATTCGACAATCTCCTCGAAATGCTCTTCCATGAACTGCCTGGAATACCCAAGGACAGCGCCGTTTAGATAAATATTTTCACGCGCCGTCAGGTTAGAGTCAAAGCCGGCCCCCAGCTCAATCAGGGGAGCAATCATCCCATTAGTGGTAATTGAGCCTTTATATGGTTTCATAATCCCGGCAATTGCCTTGAGCATTGTGCTTTTGCCAGAGCCATTGGTGCCAATCAATCCCCAGCCTTCCCCTTTATGCACCTGAAAAGAAATATCCTGCAGCGCCAGAAATTCCTGGAACATCAATTCCCGGCGGATAAACTTAATCGCATAATCTTTCAGGTTGTCTATCTTCTGCGTTGCCTTGTTAAAACGTATCGTCACATGGTCAACATCAATCATAATTCTTTCTTCCATATTTATCACCCTATATATATAAAATAAATTTATCCTGCGATTTTTTAAAGAACAGCAACCCGATTACAAAGGAAAGCACAGATATAATGCAGCCGCCTACAAATATTCGGACATCAGGCAAACAACCTTCATATACAAAACACCGGAACTGATTCACATAGTAATAGGCGGGATTTAGGTACTCTATGACAAACCGTACCCAGCCGTCCATTTGCTCTATCGAATAAAACAGTGGCGTAATATACATCCATGCAGTGGTAAAGGCTTTATAGATATACTGAATATCCCGGAAAAAAACATTGGCCTGCGCAAGAAAGAACCCTAACCCGCAGCAGAAAAGGTAAAGCTGTACAAGCACCACCGGGAACAAAAGAAAATACCAGGTAAACGGTGAACGGGTAAACACCATTACAATCAGCAGGGCGCCCATGGAGAATACCATATTCACAAGCCCGCTCGTCACCTTAGACAGCGTGAATACATATTTGGGCACATACACTTTCTTGAGCAATGAAGCATTGCCGATAATCGAACGCATAGCATCATTGGTAGAAGTCGTAATAAATTCAAATACAGTTCGCCCCGCAATCAGATACACGGCATAGTTCTTGATAGAACCGCTGCGGTCGAAGAGATTGGAGAAGACCGCTACCATCACAAGCATAATCAAAAGCGGATTCAAAATGCTCCAAAGATACCCCAGAAGGCTCCTGCGGTATTTGAGCTTTAAATCCCTGACCACTAATTGTTTCATCAATTCCGAATATTTAATGAAGGTTTCTATTCTGACCTTAGTCTTATCTCTGTTCATACTAACTTAGCCTTTCTTTCCAGTAATACACAGCCCTTGCTGCCATGTACAACCTATAACGGCTGCGCCGCAGCAGCAAAACAGCCCTATTTTCCACAGCAGCATAGACCATTGGATAATTCTTCCTTATGGATTCCTCAAATGCTTCGATTCCTTTCCGGTTCTCCCTGCTGTAAGGCTGGCTCAGATAAATTTTAATCCTGCTGGCTGCCATACGTCCCAACACATGCTCCATATGGTGTAACTTTGCCGGCTGCAGTCTGGGACGCCATTGTTCATAAAATTGCAGCAAACGTACCAGAACCCGGTCGTAATTATCAGCATTTTTTTTCATTCTTTGGATATTCATGCTCTGCCCCGGCAGCCCCACCCTGTATTGGTACACAAACAAATCCAGAAATGTTATCGTCTCAACCCACGGAACTGGAAAAAGCACATATTCCATATCCACATAAAAACAGTTTTCATCTATTGCGGGAATATGTCGTAGAAGTTCTGTTTTTATCGTATATCCGTGCATTTTCAGGAAAAGATTACTCTTAATCTCAGAAAAATGATACTCTCTCCCATATTCCACTCCGGGAAAAGGATTTAAAAATTCAATGGTCTTTTTGCCGGTTGCATCATCTACATGGTAGAAATTCGTATAGACAACATCAGAATTACAGTCCTCTAAATACGCGAACAGCTTGCTGAAAGCTTGCTCATCCACCCAGTCATCACTGTCCACTACCTTAAAATACCTGCCCGCTGCTTCCCGAATCCCACAGTTAATCGTGGAGCCGTGACCACCGTTTTTTTTATTAATCAGCCGAAAAACCTGCGGATAACTTCTTACATATTCCTCAGCAATATCTGCAGAACCGTCCGTAGAGCCGTCATTTACGACCAATACTTCCAGCTTGTCCTGAATCTCTTCTATGCAAAAGGAATCCAGACACCTGCGCAGATATTTCTCTACATTATAGGTCGGAACCACAATGCTCAACAGCTTTCTCATACCTTAGCTTCCTCCCAGCTTCCGGTAAACCCAACGCGGCGCACTGGTCACGCTATGCCCAAACCGATATGAAAAAGAATCATATACTGCACGGTTATCGTCCTCTAAATATTTCCTGTCTGTATCAAGATAACGCATGGCAATCGTCAGGTTGGCAATCTCACTCCTCAGCCCTATTTTCTCCTGCTCTTTCCAATCACACACTTCCTGTAAATTTTGGTAAGCTTCCTCATGCCTGACTGCATCTTCACGTATTCTGGCAATAATAGGGCTCAGTATCTGCGTAATATTGATATCCATTCCTTCCAGCATACTCTGGTCAATATGGAGCAGCGTCTCCATCATGGATTCATATACAGGGACTGCATAATCCTCATAAAAAATACTGTCCCCCATCAGCTGCCGATATTCTTCATTCAGACGCACTACGCACAGCTGATGTAGTTTCTTAAGTCCATGCTTTCTGGAAATATCGAGAATATCCTGAATTCCTTTTAATACGTCACAAACCTTCCTCTCGTTCCAGGACACGTTCTCATGACCGTAGCGGTAACAGTAGGAAGGTTTATCTATGCCATAGAATCTGCCTGCGGCAATCATGGCTTCCACCATAAACGGCGGATCCTGGTACCTTACATATTCCGGAAAGAAAATATTGTTGTCCGCCAGCAATTTGCGCAGGAAAATAAAACGCTGATAGCCGAAATCGAACTGATAGTCCTTATACTCTATCACGCCCTCCCGCTCAAAATGGTAACCATAATACCGTTCTTCAAATTCCTCATTATAAATTCCATCATGGTAATCCATGAAACTTCCGCCAGCGATAGCGACCTGATTTTGTTCCGCTCCCGCATAAAGCATCTCCAAAATATCTGCCGACGGATACCAATCATCCGGGTCCATAAATATCACATATTTGCCCCTGGCCTGACGGATGCCATTATTCCTGGCTTTCGCCACACCTTGATTCTGCTGGTCGATAATCGTCACACGTTTATCTCTCTGCTGGTACTGTTTAAGAATATCAAGCGATGTATCCGCTGAGCCATCATTGATACACAATGCCTCTATCTCCTCAAGTGTCTGACCAAGTACGCTGTCCAGACAATGTGCGAGATATTTCTCCATATTATAAACTGGAATAATTACTGAAACTTTTACCATATTGTCTTCCTCTGCACACAGCAACCCACATTATTTTCCATGTTTTTTCTTCTTGCCTGTTTCCGCCTGCACTTTGGGTTGATTGCCGCTTTCATTTTCTTTTCTCTTGTTCTCTGCATCCTTGTCAAAATCCAATTTGCGCACATGATACTGCACATCTTCCAATATTTTGCGGTTAGCAGAGATAATATCTGCCTCCAGCCCCACAATAAAAGTCTGGAATCCCAGGAGCATCAGCGTACTTGCCAAAATCAGGGACTGCATATGCCCGGCTCCGCTTCCGTTAAAATAAAACACGAGGAAACGGATTCCTATTGCAAATCCCACCAGGAAAAAGATGCTTCCGATAATAGAAAAAACCATCAATGGCCGATACATCATAAATGCCCGCAGGATTGTGAGCATGGATTTCTTCACGTAACCAAACATACTGTTAAACAAACGAGACGGCCGAAGTTCGGCATTTGTGCGGATAGGCACAGATTCCATGGCAATTTTGCTTCTTCCTGCCTGTACAATCGTTTCCAGGGTATAGGTATATTCATTCACCACATTGAGCCGCATGGCAGCTTCCCGGCTGTAGGCACGGAATCCGCTCGGCGCATCGGGAATATCGCTGCGGGAAGCTTTACGGACCACCCAGCTGCCCAGATGCTGCAGCCGCTTCTTCAAGGGCGACCAATGCTCCGTATCATCCACCGGTCTTTCTCCAATGACAATGTCTGTTTTGCCCTCAATAATCGGTCGTACGAGTTTCTCAATGTCATCGGCACAATACTGGTTATCCGCATCCGTATTGACAATAATGTCCGCGCCGTTGCGCAGACAAGCATCGAGACCTGCCATAAAACCTTTCGCCAGTCCCTTGTTCCTCTTTAAATCCACAACATAGTGGACGCCCCATTTTCTTGCTACCTCTACAGTATTATCCTTACTTCCGTCATTGATAATCAGATATTCAATCTCGTCTATCCCAGCTATCTTCCTTGGCAAGTCGTTCAGTGCAATCTCTAATGTTTCCGCTTCATTATAGCAAGGTATCTGTATAATTAATTTCACTTTTTTCCTCCGTATCCTCTCGAATATATTTCTATAGTATAGATTGCCACATTTTTATAAATATATCACACTTATCTTATAAATGCAACAAAATTGCCCAGCCCTTATGCTCTATACTTCCTGACGCCGTTTATGGCATACATCAGGAAATAATAGCAGGAGGCAATAATGCCAAATCCCATATAACGGTACACGCCAAACTGCATCTTCGCTGACTTCAGTTTGTTTCTGGACTTGCCTCCCTGGCTCATACGGCTAAACAGGAAAGGCTTATTTATGCCGATTGCCGCGCCATACTTCTGCAGTACGCGCAGCCACAGAATATAATCTTCATGCAGTTCATCATGGCACATATAGAACTCTTTCGCCACCCGGGTTTCCAGCAATACGGAAGAACAGGGAATGCTGTTGGTCCGCAGCAGCATGGAATATGTGATTTTCTCAGGCGCCTCTATAACCTTGTTCTGGGACGTCCCATCTGAACTCATCAATTCCCGGGCGGTACAGCAGAGCACAGAATCTGACCCTTCGAGTTTTTGGCACTGCGCTTCTAACTTTCCCTCACACCACCAATCATCTGCATCAAGAAATGCCACATACTTCCCCACAGCGCGCCGTATCCCTATGTTGCGGCTTTCCGCCACTCCCAGGTTTCTGTCATTGCAGATGAGTATCACTTTTTTCCCATCTGCATACCGTCTGGCCACTTCCGCCGTATGGTCCGAAGAACAATCATCAATCACCAGCAGTTCCAGCGGCACGTTCTGGAATAATACGGACTCAATCGCCTGTGCAATATATTTTTCAGCATTGTACGCCGGCATAATTACGGATACAGTTATCTGGCTATTCATGTGATTCTCCTTATTTTATCTGTTTGGTCATTTTACGGCAGTAACCTGATTCTTATCAATCCCTTCCGTGTTTTCTTTCTGGAATATAATTTTAAACGTCATCAGCATCAGCTTAATGTCCAGCCAGAAGGAGTAACTCTCAATATACGTCAGGTCCAATTTCAGCTTATCGTAAGGCGTGGTATTGTATTTCCCGTAAACCTGTGCATATCCGGTCAGTCCTGCTTTTACCTTCAGGCGGAAGCTGAACTCCGGAATAACCTGTTCATATTCGTGGGCAATCTGCTCCCGCTCCGGACGCGGACCGACGAAAGACATTTCTCCTTTCAGTATATTAAAAATCTGGGGCAGTTCGTCAAAATGCGTCCGCCGGATAATCCTGCCAACCGGAGTGATGCGGTCATCATCCTTTCTGGCAAGCTGCGCCCCATCTTTTTCTGAATCCATGCGCATACTGCGGAATTTGATAATACGAAAAATCTCGCCATCCCTGGTGAGACGTTCCTGGGTATAGAACACCGGTCCCTTGTCATAGAGCTTGATGCTTGCTGCAATCAGCAACAATACAGGAGAAGAGATGACGATGGCTATGGAGGACAGTACAATATCCATGGTCCTCTTAATAAACCGCTGCTCAATTGTCAGTCCTCTGTTTCTTGAGAGCATCAAGGGCGAATCAAAGAGATGAATCCGCTCCGTCCCGGTAAGGATAATGTCTGAAATTTTCGGCGTAATATATGTCCTTTTGCCTTGGTCAAAGCAAAACTTAAGAATGGGATTACGCATTTTCGTAGGCAGGTCGCAGAGCACCACCGCATCGTAATCCATAATTTTCCTATACAACTCCTTGTAGCCCATATACACGCTCGCTGTGGCACAGACATTGTATTTGTCCTTGCGGGAATTGATTTTGTCAATTAAATCATCCGGCGAATGCTGCCCATAAATGACAATCATCCTCCTGGGAGGGTAAAGCCTGGTATAAATGAATCTCACCAGATAAACGCCTGGCAGAATTACCAGAAGCTCAGCCCCCATCAGCGCCGCCATTGGATGGACCGGCATATAATCATTGGCAATCATACAAACCTGAATATAACCGACAACATTGGCAGAAAATATCGCGAGAATCTGGGACAGGCAGATGTCCGTGATACGCAGATAGCCGATACGGTAACCGCCATATGTCCTCGTAAAAAAGTACATAATCAATACATACATGCCGATAACCGCCCAGTTACCCCTGTTCCAGAAACGGCTTGCCTTATGCAGCATCGGCGTATATACCTGATACCACATGTATCCGAACATAGCTGCTTCGATAAGCAGCATGATAGTGTTCGCAAACAGATTCAATAAATGTTTGTATTGCTCTCTTCTTCCCATATACTTACCCTTTTATCAACCTGCGCACTTTCTTCCTGTCGCGCCCTTTCGTATCCATTTTGCCCAGTAAGAGCTCCACCGTCTCCTCCTCCAGAAGATTAATGCGGTAGGAAACCTCTATCCTGCGGCTCGTCTCCATCATTGACTTTATTATAATCTTTGGGTCACAATTGTCAAACACATATCCGTCCGCTCCTGCCCGGTATCCGGTGGTTTCATAAAGAACCGGCGCAAGATTCTGCCCCTCTTCCCCTATCCAGGTCAGGCTTACATCTTTCAGAAAACATGCGCTGAATGCCGGGTCAATCGTCACACCAACTGCCTGTTCGGGAATTGTGACAATGTAATGCGTTTCTTTGCCGTTTTTTTGCTCCACAAAGTAGGAATTCTCCTCGCAAAAGCCCTGCCCATAATCAAGATACACCTGAACTTTCCTTCGCTCCGTCTCCGCCAGCAGCTGCCCCAATGGAAGCGCCGGTTTGCCCATCGTACAGTAGAGGCTTCCGGGAGAAATACCGGAACCCGCGACATACTTCTGAAAATGAAGTTCCATCTGCCGGTAAATTTCCCGCTGCTCCCGCGTAATGCCGTATTCCTCGTAAAAATCAAACAATTTGCCAAATTCCGCGCGGATAGGAGCGCTTTCCAGGTAATAGTGCAGTGCGCGGAATAAAATATATTTTACCGGGACTGCAAAGAAAAACGTCCATTCATAATCCAACACGTTCCACTTGCCATCCGCCGTTTTACGAAGATTGGAAAAAATCAAATCGATGTCCGCCACTGTAAAGGAGGGTTCTCCTGCGGGAATCTGCGCCTCGCCAAAAACCTGTTTAAACTCCGGCGTTACCTTGAATTGCTCGGTCCTGGCGCTGCCACAAATCCTGCCCGCCGCTTCTCGGAGAACTTTTGCCGCCTCCTGTGTATTTCCCTGAGACAGCAAACCATCAAGTTCTTCTTCTACAGTAATCCCCTGCAAATATTCAAACTCAACGCGTCCATCTCTGGACACGCAGCGGTTTACCGAGAACTGTCCATACTCCTTCCACACATCATCAAGCTGCTTTGCCGCCTCGGCGATATGCCCAAGATGTTTCTGCCCTTCGGCATATTCTGCTTTCTTATATACAATATTCTTCCCATCCCTGTCCCGGACAATGCGGGTCTGTATAGAAAATTGCTTGCTGCGTCCGCTGGAATATTTCGTATAGAGCAGCTGCTCAGGCTGCGACTCATCTATGCCTGGTTTGGTAATCTCCACAAAAAATGAATTGGCATACAGGGGAAACAAATGGTCCTGCAAAATCTGGTCGAAGACCTTCCCTTCATCCATCAGTACCAGACGGTCCCTGTCAAAATTGCAGATATTGCGGTTCAGTTCTCCTGGCTGCGGCAGATAGTTGTCCGAATACACGGCTGCTGGAAATTTATAGTCGGGATACGGATAATAGAATTTGTAATCCGTATATCCGCATTCCTCCATAATCCGTATCAGTTCCGGCCGGGAAAAAGTACGGACATTTTCCGTGTGCTGATAACCTTCCAGACCTTCAAAATACATGCCTGCGTGGTCCTCCCGACAACCTGCCCAGTATTTGAGACCAAATTTATTTTCAATGGCAAGCAGAAGCTTTCCGCCGGGACGTACATGCTCCATGACCGTGGTCAGAAAACCATGGTACGGCTTTTCCCCGCCAATATAGCCCTTGCCGTACTCAAACACGCCAATCAGCGTTGCATAGTCAAAATCATTCTCCAGGTCCTTCTCCACATCCTGAAAGTTGCCCAGACAAATGGTAATATTGCTGCTATCCTTATGGCGGACGGCATTGACCATGCTTCGTTTCTTGGAGAGGTCAATACAGGTTACAGACCGGGCAGTCGCAGCCACTGCCCCAGTGACGGCGCCGCAGCCGGAACCAACCTCCAACACCTTCGCTCCAGGTGCAAACGGATACCAGCTCAAAATATTCTCACGCTCGTGTGCGAGATGGTACATCACTGCCCAGTCCCTTTCCTGCGCAATCACCTGCGGATATTCCGTCTCAGGATAAGTCTTCACCAGTTCCAGAATATGGTCTTCCACTGCTCCGTCACTGTAGAGATCTTCTCCCGGATAGTGGGTATCATCCAGAATGACATTTCCGATTCGCTCCATAACTTCCTCCGTTCTCTGCAGCCTATACCTGTTTCAGGGAAAAATCTGCCTTTGACAGCGTAAGGTTGGGATTATAATAAGGGTCTCCATTGTCCAGACATTCTTTCCATTTGGTTACAAAATATTTCATTTCCTTATAATAACGCTCCTGCTTTTGGGGAGAATCCTCAAGACCGCGTGACTTGGATTCATAATGATAGAGCTGTGCATAAGGGTTATAGACTACCAATTTCCCCAATTCCCGCACTTTCATGCAATAATCAATGTCGTTAAACGCTACCACAAGCTCTTCCGTGAGCCCGCCAACCGCCTCATAGACAGACTTTTTCGTCATCATACATGCCGCCGTAACCGCACTGTAATCCTGTGCACAGATAATTCTCGAAAAATAACCGTTGGCATTGTGGTCAAAACCGATAAACGTGTGGCCGGCAATTCCCCCGAACCCCAGAACCACCCCTGCGTGCTGAATCGTACCGTCCTCGTAGTAAAGCCTTGCGCCTACCGCACCTACATCCTCCCGCATACAGTAGCCTAAAAGCTGCCACAAGCAGTCAGGATGGATGATTTCTGTATCGTTATTCAACAGCAGGAGATAATCCCCTTGGGCAAACCCGGCGCCAAAATTGTTGATTGCCGAGAAATTGAATTCCCCTTTCCAGTACACAACATGGGCTTTCTCATTTTCTGCCTGCAGTTTGTCATAATAAGCAAAGGTCTCCTCTAATTCGCTGTTATTTTCGATAATGATATATTCATAATTCCGGTAAGATGATTTCTGCTCAATGGAACTTATACATTTATCAAGATCTTCGGTATGGTCTTTGTTGGGAATCAGTATGGAAACCAGCGGCTGTTCCTTCCACAGCCAGGTAGTCCGGTAAAGACCAAGATACTTTCCCATCTCCACTTTTGCCGGGAGATTTCTCCTGTCATAATGTGCCTGAACAGCCCGCATCCCCGCCTCAAAGGCATACCGCTTGCTCTCTGGATTCTCCGCTGTAGAATGCTCATGAGCCCGCCAATGATACAGCGCCTTGGGAATATGGACAATCCTGTCAGTATGTTCGGTACATCGCAGTACAAAATCGTAATCCTGCGCTCCATCAAACGCTCCGTCCAGCAATCCAGCCTGTTCGGCAAGCGAACGCCTGACTACCATCAGGTGGCAGAAATAATTCATGCTGCACAGAAGATCCGGGTTATAATCTGACTTGAAATGAGGCTGAAAATACCGTTTCCCATTCATGGAGACCTTGTCCTCATCCGAGTAAATCAGTTCTGTCTCCGGCTGCTCCTGCAGTACCCTGGCGCATTCATACAATGCATCCTCTGCCAGCAAATCATCATGATCCGCAAAGACAAGATAATCTCCAGCAGCCTCGCGGATTGCTGCATTCGTATTATCAGATATCTGTAATGAGCTCCCATGACACACGACTTTCACGCGACTTTCACGCTGTTTCAGTCTGTTCAGATAGCCCTCTAAGGGAGAATCTGCTCCGCTTCCGTCCGACAGGCACAGTTCCCAGTTGCCATAAGTCTGCGACTGGATAGACTTTACCAGCTGCTCCAGATATTTGATGGGCGTACGATATAAGGGTACGACAATAGAAAACAGCGGCGGATTGTCCCATCTGTGCTTACGCTGCTGATTTAATTGCTCCTCTGTCGGAGCCACGGCGCGGCGGTATTTCTCATAATCTCCCTGCGGGGCGGATTTCTGCAGCAGTACCTGCATGGTGCGGGCGCTGAATTCTTTGAGACCGTGACGCTGCAGGAAACGCATCCCCTTGCCGAGATAACTGCTCCCCATTACATTTTCAAACAAAAACGTTGTCACTATGGGAATCTTTGTTCTGCTCCTGCGGCAATGACCTGCAAATTCCAGCTTTACCTGAGACAGACCGCGATGAGGCAGTCTCACTTCAAAACCCGCATCGGGCATATGCTTTACTTCGCGGTAGACCTGGGCCACATCCCTGCGCTCATGCCAGGAAACTTCACAGGGCAATTCTTTACCTCCGGGACCAAATGCCCGAATAGCGATGGGCTCATTGCAGGCCGCCCATCCTTTGATATAACACTGTCCCTTAGTAAGTACCGTCTGTTCCACGAACAAATCCAGTTCCCGCTGCTGCCTGCGCAGCTCCGATACCTTAAAACTGCGGATAAGCTGCTTTCCTGCCCGCAGCTGAAGTTCCTTCTTGCACGCAAAATCCCGGGGCAGCTTCACATACAGAAAATATTCTTCCTCAATGCCCAAGTCATAAACCATATAACGCTGGCGTACTTCCATACCGTCATACTTCTCCGTTTGCAGAGGAAGCTGCTTCCCATCCAGGGTCACAGCCAGCTCTTCTTTCTCTGACATTCCATATTTCCAGCCCTGAATTACCAGCACATCATCTTCTTCTATATGAAATCTGACTCTTACTACATTAAACTTTTCCAGCATACGTCCTGTCCCTCTACTCTATCTCCACAGTGGATTCCATATCGAAATATCCCACTGTATTTTTCTCAGAAACAACTCCCAGGCTGCACACATCATAAAGCCTGTGGTGCACCTTGAACTCTTCCTTCTCATATCCCGTGCAGCCAAAAGACAACAGGTATTCCCCACCCTGCAGCGTCATTTTCTGGGAAAAGCTGATGATTTTTGTATCACCTTTTTTCACCGGCTCAAACATCTTTTTCTCAATCATAGTATTGGTGCCGGTAAGCTCAATTCCCATAAGATTTTTTAAGGTAAATGCAAAAATCGGCTCTGCCACATCTTCATGGAACTGCACTTTCATCTTAATCGTGAACGGCGCGCCTTTCTCAATCACATTTGACAGTTTGCCGGTCTCGTCTGCTATGGCAAAATCTATGATTTCCGCTCGTTTATCTCCATACTCTAACGTCTCGGGATTGATACTGATATTGTCTCTCCATTTACCGGCGGAATCTTTGGGCTTCCACAATGCTGTATTTTCCAGGCGTTCTGCTTCCTTCTGCTCCACCAGTGCCATCTTATAGCGGTCCACCGCCTCCTTGGGCGTTCCCTCCATCACCTTTACGCCTTTGTTCAGGAGAACAGCCCTGTCACAGTATTTGGTGATGCTGCTTAAATCATGGCTGACAAAAAGAATTGTTCTGCCCATCTCCTTAAATTCTTCAAACTTACGGTAGCATTTGGCCTGAAAAAATACGTCTCCCACGGACAACGCCTCATCCACAATGAGGATTTCCGGCTCAATATTGATTGCCACTGCAAAGGCCAGGCGTACAAACATACCGCTGGAATACGTCTTCACGGGCTGGTTGACAAACTCCCCAATGTCCGCAAACTCTAAAATATCGTCCATCTTCCCAGCAATCTCTTCCCGGGTAAACCCCATCATCGTACCCTGCAGGTAGACATTCTCAATTCCCGTATATTCCTGGTTAAAACCTGCTCCTAATTCCAGCAGTGCAGAAATACGGCCCTTCACCTCCACTGTGCCGCCCGTTGGCGCGAGCACGCCCGTGATGATTTTGAGGAGCGTAGATTTGCCGGAACCATTGGTGCCGATAATTCCGATGGTCTCTCCCTTCCCAATCTCTAAGTCCACGCTCCGCAACGCCTGATGCTCCCGGTAGTTTTTGTTCCTGGCAAGCCCCAGCGCATCTTTGAGCCGTGCGGAAGGCGTATCATAGAGTTTATATATTTTACTGACCTGCGTCACCTTGATTGCCGCCTGTTCCATATCGTTCCCTCCTTATGTCATAGCACTTCTTTGGCTGTTCTCAGAGACATCAGGGCCCCTCCCAGCTTAAACTTACTTCACTGATAACGATGGGTGACCTCAGGACTCTCCCCAACTTCGTTGGGTCCCCCCTCAGGTCATCTGGTCCCTCCTCATGTCATAGCACATCAGCAAAATGTACTTTCAGCCGTCGAAATACCGTCACGCCCAAAAAGCAGATTGCTGCCGTAAAACACCAAAAATACAAGGTCATCCACGGATGCTCAAAAAACCATACCTTATCAATCAAAGCCTCCCGATAACCCTGCACAATATAAAAAAACGGATTCAATTCTATCACTACCAGTACTGCATGAGGTATCTTTTCCTGCATATCTGACAGCTTCCACATAATCGGCGTTGCCCATATTCCCACCTGCAGGGCAATATTTACTATCTGCCTGACGTCCGGAAAAAATACGGACACCGCACTGGTAAGATAACTAATCCCCAATGCCAGCAGCAGTACGCCAAAGCTGTAATAGATGACCTGCAGTACATAAAAGTCAGGAAAATAACCATAACAAATAAACAGCGCTACCATAAACGCCACAAAAAACACATGCACGAATATGGATGAAAATATCTTTATCACCGGCAAAATATCAATGTTAAACATCACTTTCTTTACCAGATAATTGTATTCCATCAACACTGCAGTCCCGGCGCTGACACAGTCCGAAAAGAAAAACCACGGCACAATTCCCGCCACCAGCCACAGAACATAGGGCAAAGGCAGCTCCCCGCGGATAGAGGCAGTGGCTCCTATCGCCATATCAAAAACAAACCAGTAAATCAGCACCGTGATTACCGGCTGTACAAACGCCCACACCGTGCCCAGATAGGAGCCGGCAAATTTTGTCCTAAAGTCATTTTTTGCCAGACTCCTTATCAGCGTTCGGTTCTCTATCAGTTCCTGCACAATACTTTTAGATTTTGGTTTCATACGTCGTCTTACTTTCCTATAGTAATTTTCTTACTTTTGCTCCATTTCCCATAAACTTTCTTCTTCGTGGAATCCAGCTTATAGGCGCGAACCTGCACATAGTATTTGCTTCTTGCCTTAAGACCGGAAATCGTCTTTTTCGTTGACGTTGTATGCACACTTTTCGCTGATTTCATATTTGACTTCTTAGAGTAACGAATTTGATAACCCTTGGCATCGCTGACTTTGCGGATGGTAACCTCCAGCTTCCTGCTCCCACGCTTTTTCAGCTTCTTAATAGAGGCGCTCTTTACTTTAACTTTTGTCCATTTGGCATAGAGCGTGGTGTTCCCGGTTATCTCATTGTTGAAATTCCATTTAACAGTGCAGCCCTGATTGCTGTACCAGCCGATAAACTGATAATCTTTCCGTTTAGGATTGGCAGGTTTTTTTACTTTCTCCTGCGGCCATACCTTCAAGGAAGAAATCTTGCTGCCTTCCCCGGTATCAAACTTAACGGTGAATTGCCTGCCTTTTACTGCAGCAGCGGCGACCTCACTGTCCTTCTTGCCATCACACACGGCGACTGCCCGCACTGTCACGTCTGAATTCACCGTAAAGGGTTCCGTATAATAATAACTTCTGCTAAAGGAAGCGGAAGGTTCATTGCCATCTGTTGTATAGTAGATATCCGCTCCCGGCGTTGCCGAGCTGAGCGTCACAGTCATACCTTTAGACGTCCTTCTCTGCGTTATCACCGGCGTTGCCGCAGCCTGTTCCGGAATATACGCTGTTCCCACCGTGTCCAGCGTAGAACCCATATCCCTGCTGCACTTGGGTATCAATCCGGAATACAGAGGTTCCGCCGTATGGAAGCCTTGCTTATCCATGGGACCGGTAAACGTTGCCTCACTGAGCCCAAACCAGGTGTACTGCAGTTCAAGCCCATATTCGCCATCCAAATCATCCCAGGTACAGTCCACATAATACCAGGTATCGTTCAGGCAGACAGCGTTCCAGGCATGTCCTTCCACAATTGGATTTCCATAGAAATCATAACCCATTACCTTGCGGCTGGTGATACCTACCACATCAATCCCCACACTGTTCATGAGAATTTCAAATGACTTTGTATAACCCGCACAGACAGTGTAGGAATCACAAAATACGCTGTATGCGCTCTGATGGTACAAAGTATTGGGACGCGAGGACGCATACTCATGGTCATATTGCACTTTTTTAATTATCAGGTCATGGGCAATCTTTGCTTTCTCTAACTCCGTAGCCCCTTTCTCAACCTGTGCTTTCATATCATTAATTTTTGTTTTCAGCTTCTGCGTTTCCGCTTTCCTGGCTGCACCATTGGCAAACTTATCATAGAAAACCGGCGTCAGAGACTTGCTGCTGCGCAGATAGGAACTGTCTAGAAAATAATACTGGGGATTGGCATACAGAAACATCAAATATACATTGTCCGCTTTTATGGAATTCAGGCCCAGGGTCAAAAATTCTACCCCCAGCGCTGCATAGCAGGTACTCTTTGCCCCTGTTTCATCACTGACCGTCACCAGCTTGGCATTACTATTTGTGGTAAGATATTTCCTGCACTCCGCATCCAGAAGATCCCAAAACTGGCGCTCCTTCTCATCCAAACGGTTATAGATATAGTTGGAAGAATAGATGTCCCAGGCAGAATTATACTGCATTGAGCCATAAGTATTGGAATACCGCCACAGCTGACCGCCCGCCGTTAAATCCTCCGCGCTGAGGATACCAATTTCCTCTGCTGTTTCATCTGAAATTTCAATCGCCTCCAGCTGCATACCGCCTACATAATCTGATCCCAATTCGGTAGCTTCGTCTGGAGAAACTGTCGCAGACACCTCTGCCGGCAATGCTGTAAAAAGCATGATCCCTACCAACAAAAAAGATAAAATGCGTGTTCTCATATGATTTCCCTCCTTCATATTTTAATTTTTCACAACTCCCTTCCCCATAAAATTTTTCATTACCTTCTGTTACGGCTGTTCACATATGCATCCAGGCTTCCCCAGACTTTGTCTTTGTCAGACATAATCAGATCTTTCTCCGTCATCCCCTGCGGCAAGGGCCAGTCAATGCCAATCTTCTCGTCTTTCCACAGTATTCCGCCCTCATCATTGGGATGATAAAAATCTGTCACCTTATAACAGAATTCTGCATAATCAGACAGCACGACAAACCCATGTGCAAATCCCTTGGGGATAAAAAACTGCTTCTTATTCTCCGCAGACAGGACTACGCCGAACCATCTGCCGAATGTCTCGGAACCCTCGCGCAAATCCACCGCCACGTCAAACACCTCGCCGCTTACCGCACGAACCAGTTTATCCTGCGGAAAATTAATCTGGAAATGAAGTCCGCGCAGCACACCTTTCTTGGATGCAGACTGGTTATCCTGCACAAAATCGCAGTCAATGCCTGCCTCCTTGAAATCATTGTAATTATATGTCTCCATAAAATACCCGCGTTCATCTCCAAATACCGCCGGCTCAATCACTTTCAGCCCTGCAATCCCATTGCAGTTGTCCGTCACTTTAATCTTTCCCATGCTTAACCTCCTCTTTCTGGATGTATGTGTATTTTAATCATTCAATCTGCCTGTTCTGATTGTAAGACATCTGCCGGCTACAGACCCTGGGCAATTTCCATCAGATACTGCCCATACTCCGTTTTCATCAAAGGCTCAGCCAGTTTCTTCAACTGCTCTTCATTGATAAATCCACGCTTATACGCTATCTCCTCAATGCAGGAGATGTAAAGCCCCTGACGTTTCTGGAACGCCGACACAAAATCTGCTGCCGCCAGAAGCATCTCATGGTTACCCGTATCCAGCCAGGCAAATCCACGTCCCAAAGTTTCCACTTTCAAATTTCCACGCCTTAAATACTCGTTATTGACGCTGGTAATCTCAATCTCCCCGCGCACGGAAGGCTTGACATTTTTGGCTATCTCCACTACATCATTATCATAAAAATATAATCCCGGCACTGCATAATTTGATTTCGGCTTCTCTGGCTTCTCTTCAATGGAAATAGCCGTTCCTTCCTCATCAAACTCCACAACGCCATACTCTCTGGGGTCTCTGACATAATATCCGAAAATCGTAGCTCCCGACTGGCTGTCCGTCCTCTCAGCGACACGTTTCAGCACTCTGGAAAAACTCTGCCCATAGAAAATATTGTCTCCCAGCACCAGAGCCACTGCATCTTTACCGATAAATTCCTCCCCGATAATAAAAGCATCGGCAAGCCCTCTCGGTTCCTCCTGCACAGCATAGGCAAACTTCATGCCAAGCTGGCTTCCGTCTCCCAGCAAATCCTCAAACACGGGCAGGTCCCTGGGCGTGGAAATTATCAGTACCTCACGGATTCCTGCCAGCATCAGGGTGGACAGGGGGTAATAAATCATCGGTTTGTCATACACCGGCATAATCTGCTTAGAGATTGCCTTCGTCAATGGATACAGTCTCGTCCCGGAACCTCCGGCTAAAATAATTCCTTTCATTGGTTAACCTCCAAATCATTTTTTTCTCGGGCATATACGCTCCTTGCCCCTGTAGACTCCACCAGCCCATAGCCAAGCTGTGCAAAATAACCATCCATTTCAAAAGAACTGAACGTTACAATATAATCTATCTTTCTCTTAGTAAGGGCTTTGGAAAGACGCTCCTCTTCATCCTTCCTCCCGAAATTCACGGCATGGATAATCGTTTTTTCTGCCTTATACCTGTTCTTTACATTTTTATATCCATCTGTATTGTTATAATCCAGATAGGCCTTACGCCTGATTCCCCACACGAGTGAGGGATCATACAATCTTGCCGCTACCTGGCATTCAATATCAAACGCCACAGAAGGATTCTCTATCTCCCCCTCATTGTGCCGCTCAATAATATCGCAGACCTGTACCACATCACCGGGCAGGTTGTAGATGTTCTCCGGCATACGCAGACTTCCTTCTGTGAAGAATGTGCTCGTCCCGCCTTGAAACAATGCAACCAGCAGCGCCAGCACTGCCGCCCTTTCCCAGAATTTCTGACGCTCCATGACAGACTTCGTCCCCGCCCATGCTATCAGCAGCAAAATCGGCACCGCCCAGATAAACCGGTAGAAAGTCAGGTCAGACGTCACTTTTCCTACCAACCGCAGCGATATGTTATTAAATACAAATATAATACTCAGCAAAATGACAAACAGCAGCCGTTTTCGCCCTTTTTCATCCACCTTGCAGAAGCAATAAATCAGGCTGACCAAAAACAATGTCAGGAACACGGTCTGTCCCATATAGGTCTCAAACACCTGCTGCACACTCTCCACAACATACATATTATATCCTCATCACCTACCATATTCTATGGCTGCAGTCCACACCCAGGCACTATTACCCGACCATAATCTGCAGCCCCTTGGTATACATAAAATACAAAATCATATAAACTGCATTGGGCAGTACACAGACAAAGGCGCGCCAGAGGATTGCCCACCCCGGCTTTGTCAGCCACTCCGCCAGCACAGCAATGGTCACCATTGCCGGAACAATCACCAGCGCCGACATTGACACCGGCACACTGGAAAAACAAACCACAAACGCCAGAAACCAATACTCACGCTTCTGTCTGTCTTTCCACAGGCAAAGCATAGCATAAAACACTGCCGGAATTACAACATTTGCACAAAATCCTTTGGCCTCATAGCCCCGAACCAGCAGAAAATCCGATACCGTATAATTCGTATGGAATCCCAAATGCAGGACAAAGACCAGACCTGTCAGGAACAGCGCTTTCTTCTCCTCATCTGGAAAAAGCTGTCTGCCTATGGCAAACAATATCCCTCCATGCATGAGAATACAGAGTACGCCAATCACATATTTGTGCAGTACCATCCCGCTGATACCGGTCAGTTTGCACAACAGCGCGGAATGCATATAGAATGTGGAAATTGCATAGCGCAGATTCAGTGATTTCACCGGAGCGCCGGAAGCGCCATCATATGCGTACATAGAATCCGTGCGCACCGTAATATCGACTGTTCCCACATAATAACTGGTATCCCACCCTAAATACTGCTGCAGCGCTGAAAAACAGCAGCAAAACAATACCAGAAGAATCACTGCAGCAAGCAGAAGCCCCCTGTTCCTCCACAGCCCGGCAAAAGTTTTGTACAGCAGGCTGACCAGTTCTTTCCTGCCTCGCCAAAGCGCATAAATATTTACCGCCGCTGCAATGATAAGCCACAAAAACACTAATTCATGAAACGGTCTCTGCAGCAAAATTAACGGCAGCGCAGCAACCTGAAACATCCCGAAATACACAAAGAATCCTAAAATGCCTGTCTCATATCCTCTCGGATTTAAACGGAATAATCTGCAGGCTGCAACGCCGAATACCACAAATTCTATTCCTAACAGTAAAAGCACAAGTAAGCATACTGCAAGCTGCATGGTTGATTTCTCCTAAATATTTTTAAATCTACTTTATCAGGTCATTCTAATTCATTGGCTGTTCCAAAAGACCTAAGGCATCCTCCCAACTCCGTTTTACTTCTTTGGCTCCGGCAGGGGACCTAAGGCATCCTCCCAACTCCGTTGGGTCCCTCCTTAGGTCAGATTATACCACCATCCCCCAGCAAATGCAAATTTATCCAATTGCCCTATTTGCTGTACATGATGTGGAGCCTTGATGGTACGAATCTCGGCACCAGCTGCTCCCACGAGGAGATGCCAATCAGGCCCAGATAGCGGTTCGTATATTGGAACGTAGTGGCCGTATCCATATATTTGTAGACCTCAAAAGCCTCTTTTCCCGCGATTCCCATAGGCAGACCCTGGGCAACCTCTACCGGATGGTCATAATAGCTGCGGATGATAAACGCATCTACCATGGGATTACATGCCGCAATATAGTAGCTGGCCGCAATTGCCGCTGCCTGGTTTGCCTGTCCCCAGTTGGACGCATATCCTTGCTCAGACAGAATCACACGCACCTTGGAACCATAATTCTGTTTAATATAATTGGTCAGCACATCCAGATTCTTCATCGTAATATAAGGACTGTTTTCATCGTAGGTGATGCCATAGCCATCCCAGAAATTTGTGTAAGTCAGCGGAGCTGAATATGCATGGTAGGCAAGATTCCATTGAATCCCGCTCTGGATTTTCCTCAGCTGCGCCACAAAAGAGGAAATGGAATATTTTACGCTGTACCCTCCTGGCACAGACGTATTCCAGAGATTATCCATACAGATAAATACGCGGGCATTGGCATATTGGCTGCGCACAGCGACATACAGGGCGCGGAACGCATGGGCATAAATCTTAAAATAAGAATTTGCAGATATAGAACCCGCATAATTCCAGCCTCTGGGATTATTGATTTCATTTCCTAAAATCCAGTTGGACACATAACATTTCTTGCTGCCAAACACACTGCCCAGATAACAAAAAATCGCTTCCATCTTCTCCCGCCCGCCGTCACGGCGCACGTTCCACAGATAATAAGGCGCTGCTCCCGCCGCCCTTGCTTTAGGGTCAATCAGGTTAAGCTGGTCGCCTACCCAGTCCAAAAGAATCTGCATGGTAACATTAATTCCCTTTTTATTGCATTCTGATACAATCTGCTTCAAAGAATCCATACTGTTGAAGTAATATGTCTTCCCATTATATTTGTAGGGCACAGTCGGATTCACGCATACAGAAGAAACCGTCAGGTTGAGGAAATTATTCTTTGCCCCGCATGCATCTATCTCCTGCATGTTATTGTAAAACTGCATTCCCTTCTTCGTCCTGCCCAGCTTATATTTGGACTTGTTCTTCGCCGCTTTCTGCGGGCTGCTGACAAAGGAAGGTTTACTGATTAGATAATATTTCCCTTTCTTTTTCACAGCAATGGCAAAATTCGCCATCACATAGCCCTGATTCTCCGAGGTCTTTAAAGTAAAACTGAGGTTCCTCTTCTTGTATACCTTCTTTGCCGCTTTGTAAGGCTTGCCAGTGTATGGGTTGACATACACCAGATAATAGCGGTCATCTGAACTCGCCACTCGACTCGTCACAACGGCCTTGACTTTGACTTTACCTGTTCCTGCCGCTTTGCACATTTTAATTTTTGTATATTTTGTGTTGGGCTTGCGTGTGCACTTGACCCATTTGGCATAATATTTCTTGTTACCAGTCGTCCCCTTCTTAATCTCACTGACACGTTTCTTTAATTTTGAATCCCGATACCAGCCGTCAAAATCGTAACCCTTCCTGGTAGGGATGGGCAGGGAAAACGTCTTCGACTGGATATTGTACTTTTTCTTTGCCCCTTTCGCCAGCTTACCATTCCTGGTCTGATATTTGATGGTGTAATTTACCGGCGCCCATTTAGCATAAAGCGTCACTGTCCCCCCCGCTTCCGCGGTCAGCGTCTGCACACTGGCGCCGCTGGCGTATGTCTTGCCCTTGCCGTCCTTCTTGGTATTCCAGCCCGCAAAGGTATAACCAGTACGCTTAAAGCAGTTTGTACCCAGCTTACTCGCTGTGCCATACACATGTTTGGTACTGGAAACTGAACCGCTTTTGGCGCCGTTGCCGTTGTATGTGACCTGATAGGAATTCCCTTTCCACATGGCATAGAGGACAACAGCGCTCCCATCCGCCTGATTGGCGAAGGAGACCCTCTCCTGTTGTTTGTAACTTTGCCCTTTCCCATCCTTCCTGGTATTCCAACCTGCAAAAGTGTATCCCGTCTTCGTAAATTTATTCTTCGTCAGTTTCTTGCTTTTGCCACAGGAAAATGCCTGCGCGCTCATGGTCCCGCTCCCGCCATTCGCCTGAAAACTGACTTTGTACTCTCCGCGTCTCCAGACTGCTTTCAGCACTACCACAGCGCCATCCTGGTCTGTAAGGTTCTTGGCAACAGCCCCCTCCTGATAGACCCCAACGCCATCCTGCTCCCAGCCGATATGCACATAATCTTTTCTGTACAGCCCGCTCACCGGAAGCTTTAATTCCTCATCATAAGCCACCAGCTGTTCTGCCGGTGCGTCTCCGCTCCCTCCATTCAGATGAAACTGTACACGGTATGTAATTGGCGTCCAGGAAGCCGACAATGTCATATCTTCCATTACCGGCGCAGAAAAGCTGTAATAATTGCCCTGGCTGTCCAGCCAGCCCTGAAAGAGATAGCCTTTTCTGCTTACGTCTGCCACATCTCCTTCAGCGATTGCCTCCCCCTCTTTTACCCGCAGCGAAAAACTGTTCGTTCCCGCTACCGTGACTCCCCCATTCAGTTCAAAATTAACTGTATATTCCTGCTCTTCTTCCGGCGGCTCCTCTCCTTCTCCCGGCGGAGTTTCCCCTTCTTCCGGTGGCTCCTCCCCTTCTTCCGGTGAATTCTCCCCCTCTTCCGGCGCAGTACGCATATCTTGCTTATCCTCTTCATACTGCTGCTCCTGCGATATCCCCATCGCATAGAGACTGCCTCCGTCCATGGTAAACAAAAGCATGGCAGCCAACAGTATACATAATATCCTCTTCTTTTTCATTCTAATCCCTTTTTATCCCTTTCTTTTTGAAGCTTTCTTAATCCCTTTTATCCCTTTCTTTTTGTAATTATAAAATCCCCTTCTCTCCCTGGACTTCCGCCTGTATCACCTCCTTTTAATTTATATCGGAGAGCTTGACTATGACATAATCGTCCTGGACCGAAATATATCCAGGATTCGGATAATGGTCCATTTCTTTTGCCAGTTTTACCGCTTCCTCCTGATGGTCCAGCGTCCCATTTACCTCAATGCCCAAAGTATGCATGAAGTCTATGACGCGGGCTGTTGAGCCAATAGGGTTAGCCGGCGTGTAGTCCCATCCCAGCATAGATACACCGTACATGTCATTGCCTTCTGCAGCGCAGTTCAGGCGCGCTCCATATCCCCCCACAAAAATCACGCGCAGGTCCTTTGTCCCTTCTGTCCGCTGTATATCCCTGGCAATCTCACTTGCCACACGTACATCCTCCTGATAACGCACATCATCCGTATATTGCAGCCGCGCAACCGTGCTGACACTAAACCAGATTACTGCCACGCTGACTGCCATCATTGCCCTGCGTGCCCACAGATACCTCTTCCCTCCTTCCTTTTTCCAAATTCCGTATGCAAGCATACAGCCAAATGCAGAAACCAGCTGTAATGCAAACTGGGAGCGCACCACCGGAGCATTCCCCATATAAACAGTCAGCAGAAACGGCGTTGCCAACAGACCTGCCAAAGCGAGAAAAAATACGAACTTTACAGATTTCTTTATATGCTTTTTCATGCAGAATGCCAGACAGACAATCGCCAGGCAGATGCACACAACAGGATATACGGAACGGTGTGACGCCCCCTCCCACAAAAGCACATTTTTTACATGCCGTAAAACATTGCGGATAATATCAGAAACAGGGGCGCTTCCCCAAAGAATCTGCCCCGTTAAATACTGCCCCTGTCCGAAAAATACACGTGTGATTATCGCATTCACAAGATAGACTGCCGCAAAGCCGCCTATCAGTTTAAGAATCGCCAACGCATACACATTCCATGGCTTTTCTTGATAACTTCTTACAAAGTCCATGAGGAAAACCATAATGCAAAGACCGATATAAAATGCCACGCAGCCCTGATAGGAACAAAAGCTCCAAACCCCGAACGCCAGATAGGATACTGCCAAACATATCTTATACTCTCTGTTAAAAACCATACGCCCCAAAGCAAAAACTGACAACGTTGCATAAAGCAGCCCCAGCGCTACCTCCAGCCTCTGCAGAGCGAAATAAAACTGCGGCATCCACACCGGGCACACGCTGAAAAGAACCATAAACAGCCCATAGGGGTATCTATCATCCCTGCCGCCCATGGTCCAGCAGAGGTAAGCGATAAGCGACCCCAGCAGCATAAAGCCTGCCAGAAATACAATTCCCGCAAAATATGGGTTATAACCTCCCGGCATCCACACTGCCTTGCTCAGAACAAGTCCCTGTCTGCCAATTGCTTTCCAGGAATCGAGCAGCGGTCCCGCATCCATAATCATCCGCTCCGTATCAACACCCACATTCTGAGAGAAGACCATGTGCAGATAGCAGATACATACCATAACCGCATTCACAAACAAACCTTTTCTATGTATCTTTGCAAACCTTTTCATATCATCAATCATTTTGCCACTCCTTATCAGCATTTCAGCCAATCTTCTTTATCTTTTCGTCACTGCACTCACTCACGATATAGTGAGGACGCTTTTTCGTCTCCACATACGTCTTGCCTACATACTGTCCGATAACGCCCAGACAGAACAACTGCACACCGCCAATAAAAATCATCACACACATATTAGACGCCCAGCCCTGCACCTCATCACCCCACAGAAGCTTACGCACGACAATGAAAATAATTGCCAGCAAGGAAAATCCCGTACATGCCACGCCCATCCAGGAAGCAATGGTCAGCGGCATCTGAGAAAAACTTACAATCCCATCTATCGAATATTTAAAGAGCTTCCAGAAATTCCATTTGGTCTCCCCGGCAGTCCGCTCTATATTTTCAAAATCATACCAGTAGGTGCGAAAGCCAATCCAGCCGAAAATGCCTTTGGAAAAGCGGTTCCTCTCTCCCATCTCCACAATCACATCCACCATTTCCCGCCGCATCAAGCGGTAATCCCTGGCTCCATCCACGACATCGGCATCGGAAATCTTATTGATTACCTTATAGAACATCCTTGCAAAAAAGGAACGGATTGGCGGCTCTCCCGCCCTGTCCACCCGCCGTGTGGCAACGCTGTCATATTCTCCGGTTTCCAGAATTTTCAGCATTTCCGGCAAGATATGGGGCGGGTCCTGTAAATCTGCATCCATAACCGCCACATAATCCCCGGTGGCATTGCAGAATCCTGCGTACATCGCCGCCTCCTTGCCAAAATTCCGTGAAAATGAAAGATAACGGACATAGGGCCTGTCTTGGGAAAACCTGCGTATCATCGCCAGCGTTCCATCCGCAGAACCGTCATTGATATAGAGGATTTCAAATTGGTATCCCTGCATCTGTTCGACAAGTTTAGCGATTTCCCTGTCAAAGGCCGGCAGACAGCTTTCCTCATTATAACAAGGAATAATCAAACTGATTTTTTTCATTTCTTCTTTCGTCTCCTCTAAATTCCCCTCTGACTTATATTGTCAGGAACTCCTAAAAATCTATCTCGCGCGCACCAGGGAAATTACCTTTTTCATCTGCCTGTAAAAGCACAGCAAAGAAATCACGGCGCAGCCGGCAAAATAAATAAAAAATGCGCGTATTGGCTCCACATCCCTGAGTACATAAAATAACACAAGGCTTGCCAAAATGCAAATGTACCTTACCGCATATCCATATACAGAAATTTCCAGTCGGCGGATAAAAATTCCATCCGTCACCACAAACCAGATGATAAACGACAACAGGCTCGCCACAGCAATGTATGTGTAATCATGAAAGAGCAGATACGCAGCCACATTGAGGACAAACGATATTACAATGGCAAACACATTATTTTCTGTGTACTCTTTAATCATTTTTAAGACCTTAAAATAATTGCCGCAAACCAGGGTAATCAAGGTACGGAATACAATGGTGCCGAATAAAATTCCTATCACCGGGATACTCGGCGTAAACTTGCCCAACCACTTGAGGATGGCAAATTCTGCCACATAAAATGCCAGCATGGAAAACATTGACACAACCACCAGCACATCACTCATCAGCGCATAATATTCCGCATATTTTTCTACAGATACACGGACCAGGTAGGGGTAAACCAGATTGGACACCACAGTAATCAGCGTATAAATAACCGCTATCACCGATACCGCAAAGGAATACATGGCAAAGTCCGTCTGACTGAACAGATTATCGACAAACATACTGTCTATGCCCAGGATGATAAGTCCGATAAATTCACTGAGCATCAGGAAAAATCCGCTCTTAATCAGGGCAGGAATACCCACTTCGATAAGCGGCTCCCTCCTGCCCCAGAGAATCTGCTTATTCTGGCATATCGTAATCACCATACACAGGAGATTGCAAATGGTTAAAATTACCAGCAGGATTTTGTAATCATACCATCCAAAAAGTATCACAAATAATACCATTGCCAGATTAAGAATATTCTGCAGGAACGTAACATAGCTGTCAATCACAAACCTCTTTGTGAACTGGTTAATCGAAGAGTAAAACCACTTGATATTTATCAATGGGATGTTAATGACCACGAAGGCAAAGGCAATTACTTTATCCATTTCCATGAAAAACCCGCCCGCAAACAGTATTGCAGAAAGCCCGACAACTGCCAATGCCTGCATGAGTACCATAAAATAACTGTAGGTTCGGAAAATTTTCTTGGGAATCTGGTTTACGTCCAGATTTCCATATTTCAGGTAAATGCCGTTTACAAACCCAAAGTGGAAAAAACCTGCATAGGCAATATACAGCAGATATACCCTGTAATATGCATAATCTTCTATGCTGAGTTCTTTGGGCAAAATAAATCCCGTAAATAATGAAACAAGTATCGTGAGCACATTGCTGCTCACTACCATAAGCACATTTTTCAGATTCTGCTTGTTCTGTCCCAACTTAACAACCACGCTTTCTATTGCCTGCGGAAGGTAAACGTTCCGTCTCCATCCCAGAAATTATCATTGTAAGCCATATCCCCACGCTGCCATTCTTTGCCCCACTGCTGTTTGAGCCGCGCAAATTCCTTCGGTTTCACTTTATAATCCCAGGCAAACCCCCGGGGACAGCGAATTTCCACCTCAGGATCTGCCACGATTTCATATCCGCATCTGCGCATTCTTGCAAAAAAGTCTACTTCTCTTGCCGGAAATGAGTATCCCGCGTCAAACTTGCCCGCTTCCTCCCACGCTTTCTTCGAGAGCAGCACAAAATCCAGAGGCAACGTGCTGACGTTTCCCGGAATCGCTGCCCGGTGCGCATATCCTGTATAAATCTTAGACAAACCTTCAAACAAGGGATATACCTTACCCCCTCTGGATACCATCATGCCATTCTGCAGAATCCTATTCCTCATGTCACGAAAAATTCCGCTGACAGCGCCTACCCGCTCCTCCTGGCAAAACGCCAGCATCCGCTCCAGCCAGTCCTCTTTCTTCGGCAGCATTCCAGCACGCGCAATCAATATATAATCTGCATTTATCTTTTCCAGCGTTCTGTTCCCATGCTTTTCGGTACACAGCCAAGAAATATCTGTAAATTCAGAAACAAATGTATGCTCTTTTAATACTTCCAACTGCTTATCGTTTTGAACAAGCGCCGCCACGCGCATTTTCCGATTGCGCACATAATTAACCCAGTATACGCCTAAATCTTTGGTTAGCTCTACTTCTGCCTCCACACCGCAGCTTTTCAGATAATCCCTGATTGCCTTCTTACCGTTCTCATAAGCATATAGTTTAGATTCAGGATTATATGAGGTGGACGATGGGTGCACCCGCCAATGATATAAAACCTTAGGAATGTGGCAGAACTTCGCGCCATATTTGCGGCAGCGCAATACGAACTCATGATCCTGCGCTCCATCATATGTTCCGTCCAGCCCACCCGCTTTCTGCAAAATTTCTCTGGAGAACAGCAGAAAATGACAAATATAATTGTTTCTGCGAAGCAATTCCTCATTATAATCCGGCTTAAAATTGGGGTCGCAGTATTCAGTGGAATCCCCCACCATCTTATCCTCATCGGAATACACCATGTCCGGCCTTACTTCCTGCTCATTCAAAACTTTCACCATCTCATACAAAGCATTCTCTGTCAAGAGGTCATCATGGTCCAAAAGCGCAAGATATTCTCCTTTAGCCATGGCAAACCCCTGGTTCGTATTTTCCGAGATGCCTTCATTTTTAGCCAGACGTTTATAGGAAATACGACTGTCCTGATACGTCTTTACAACCTTTTCCACACAATCTGAGGAACTGCCGTCTGCCAGGCACAATTCGAGATTGCCATACGTCTGCCCCAATACAGAATCTATGAGCTGGCGCAGAAAATGCTCCGCCGTCTCATAGGTTGGCACGACAATGCTTATCAGAGGCGCAAACTCCCACACTGCGTTGCGCTGCCTTTCCAATTCCAGCTCGTCTGGGAAATAACTGCTGCGGTTCTTTTGATAACGGTGGTTTCCAGTCTGAAAATTGCACCACTCCCGAAATCTGCAATAAAAATCTTTGGCTCCATATTGTCTCAACAGCCGCATTCCCATACCTGCCTGTGTTTTAAAATTCATGCCATTCCTCCTTATGCCCACACATATTCTGAAAACTCCTATTACAATCGCAAAAATATCTAATCTTCTTTTTATATCTGTTCAACAATGCGCTTCTTCATATTATACTGTACTTTCTCTCTTACTTTCTTCACCTGGCAAATCGCCATCTCCGCACATTTACATAAGCTGATAAATTCCGCACTCATCAACAGCGGATACCCGGAGCTTAGATACAGCGTCTTGATTGCCGGGCATTGCGTCAGGTCCACATAGGCAATGCCTGCCGCCAAAACAAGAATGCTTAAGCCCAGTCCGGTAACAATAAGCCAGGCATTTACACAACTGTAATCTTTCTTCCGCAGTCCCCAGAGAAATATTGCCGTCAAAACACCATAGGCAAAGAGGCTTATCTGCAGCAGATTACTGCCGTTTGCGCGATAGAGCATCCTTATGCGGTTGAGCCGCTTTACAGCCATTACTCCCACGGCCGCCCGGCTTCCCTCATCCTGCCTGCTCGAATACATATCCAGGGATGCCATAAATTCTGTGCCAGAAACAGATACAAATCCGTTCTCTTCGATTTGTACGCTCGCCACCTTTTGTTCATTACCCAAAGCAGGTAATCCTGCTTGCTGTTCCCTATCCTTGTCTAAAGATGATTTTGCTCTCTGTTTCTTACCCCCAACTGCTGTATCCGCCAGGTACACGCCCAGATACCATGACGTATCCTTCTTGCCATCCTCAATATTCCAGCCGGTACGGAAATGACATTTGCGCGCACTCTCCAGTTCTGGATACTCATCCTTGAGATATGTATAGACATCTTCACTTTTTTTGAATTTCATTTTCTTATAACGCCTGCCGTCTTCATCCTCCACATATACGTTAAGTTTCTGTCCCTCATATTCGGGGAATACAATCCACCCTTCTATGGCATAATCATGTTTGTGGCTGTGAGGCACATTTGCATTTCTGGCAATGCGCTCAAAAGCCTTGACGCTGGCCTCTGTTTTCTTATTTTCTGCTGAATACAGCCTTGCGCTTGTCTTGCGGTAACTTGCCATATAGGCGACTGCCTCCAAGGTACGCCCCAGCAGTTCCCTGCGGTGTGCCGGTGTGTCCACATAATATTTCTGTGCTTTGGGAACCACCGTCTTTTCCAGCCTGCCGTCGGCAAAGGCAGCTTCCATCTCCTCATAGAGATTTTTGAAGAAAAGGTTCGCTTTTTCGCTGTCCTCATAAACTCCAGCATCTTTAAATCCCCGCACAAATGCCCAGCCCAGCCAGCCGGTCTCCACCTCATCGTCCTCCGGATGTGTGTCATACAGGCTGTGCTCGTCCATAGAAGCTTCCAACGGCTCTTTCACACTCGCCAATGTCGGTGAAATTTCATAAAGCTTCCTTAACTGTTCTCTGGACAGCAGAATTTTCTCATTTTTCTGTCCGGATTTGATATGGGTAAACCCATCCATAGCCGCTCCATAATATTCTATGGATGAGATGCCGTACCGCTGAGTATGCATAAATTTTACACCGTTCGTACATAAGAATATCCCCAGAAATGGGAGAATCAGGCACAAGTACCTGGGCAGGCTTTTGAAATTCCTGCATTTGACAAGCAGCATGAAAAACATGACCAGACATATTGTCACAGTAAAGGGCAGAATCCAGACAGTATCGCTTTTGGTTATCCACAGATAACCCAGCGATAACCCGGTAAAAGCTGACCAAAACAAGGGCTTTCGCCTACTTTCCTGACAGATGGAAAAATACAGGTGAAGCAGCCCGCCGAAAACAAAGAGCGTCAATATTACCCCCAGCCCATTGCGGTATATCTTCTGCAGAACGGTACTGCAATAGGAAATAGGATGGAACAGCAAAAGCAAATATATGCACAGCACATATTTCTTTGAGGAGAAAATATTCTTTAACGCCATGCTGAAAATCATGCATGATACGGAATAACCAAAGGTAATGGCATAAATATAGGGCACATGCAGCCGATAACAGACTGCGAGGAATACTGCAAATCCCGGCTCTTTCATAAATGTATAGGCATTAAAATCTCCCAGCCAGTCAAATCCCGCTATAGAAAATGCCCAATCCCGCATCAATTCATCATCACAGGGCGTACCAACCGCCGGACAGATAGGAAGCCCTATCACCAGCAGCTGCTTGATAAGCGCAGCTGCCAGAAAAACTACCAGCAGTTTATGTCCTTTTATCCATGTTAATATCTTATCTCTCATAAGCCTTTCCTTTAATCTATTGCCTAATCCTTTTCCTATTTGTTCTTGCCTCGTCTTTCTTACTGGTTCTATTTATGTTTGATATGCAAAATACCGATAAAAAAACTTCCAAATACTACTTCAATGCCCACCACCATCAAGAGCATTGCCGGAATTGTAATTCGCATCATTTTCTCCGGTGACAGCCCGCCAAATCCTGTACCGCCCCAGATACAGAATGCAGCAATGGTGATTATCACACCCAGCAAAAACAGCGCCAGCCCGATAACAACCCCTTTCTCGGTGGTGGTATCCTCCAGCCATTTATCCAACTTGCTTTCCGTGGGGATAAATCCCGTTATGCTGGCATAGGAACGCACAAACAGGGAAAACATTACCAGGTTAGCGCCAACCATCATGCCCGCTGCCGCATACATCAGCGTATGCACGCCGAGTCCGACTGAACCAATCTGGATATTGCCCAGGCTTAAGACAACAGTCAGAATTAAGCCAATCACAAACAAAATCAGCCCCGGGTACATGAACAGCCAATTTGGACTGTGCATCAATAAGAACTTCAGATGACGCCATCCATCCGACCAGCTTCTTAAGTGAGGTGCATGAGAACGCCCATCCTTCTTCAAAGTAGTCGGCACTTCTGCTATCTTCAGGTGGTTCAGGGTTGCCTTTACTACCATCTCACTGGCATATTCCATACCAGTAGTCACCAGCCCCAGACTGAGAATCGCCTCCCGCCGATAGCCTCTGAGACCGCAGTGGTAATCACCAATCTTGCAGGGAAAGAACAGCCTTGCAATAAAGGACAGTACTGGATTCCCCAGGTAACGGTGCAATGGCGGCATAGCTCCCGGCTCAATGCCACCCTTAAAACGGTTACCCATCACCAGGTCATATCCCTCTCTCAGCTTCTCAACAAACGGCATCAGATGCAGGAAATCATAACTGTCATCCGCATCCCCCATAATCACATATTTTCCTAAGGCGCCATTGCAGCCGCCAATCAACGCCGCACCGTAGCCTTTCTCTTGCACTTCCACAACCCTGGCTCCGTTTTCTACGGCAATCTGCTTGGAACCGTCCGTACTTCCATTGTCCGCAATCACAATCTCTCCATTGACGCCGCTCTCTGCAAGAAAAGTTTTTGCCTTACCGATACAGGCTGCCAATGTCTCCGCCTCATTCAGGCAAGGCATCAGTATTGTCAGCTCAAATTGTTCTTTCATTTGTAAACTCCTTTCCTAATACAGGTTAATGGCATACGCCCATACGGCATGGATTGACACAAACGCACAGATAGTTAACACAATGCCATTGTAATACTCCCTCTTTATCCTGTTCTGTATCTTCCCGCTTCCCATGCAATACAGGACGGGAAACAATATTGGCGCTATGTAGCGGTACTGGCATCCTTTCACCGTATCGCTGCCCACAGCCGTAAACGCAATATACATAGAGGTCGCCACCAGACATAGAACGCCAAACGCCAGAATAAAACATACTACCCTGGGCAAAATCCTGACTTTCACATCATATTCGTTCTTATCGGTGATAGCTACCACTATCAGGGTTGCCACCATTAAAGATGAAAATACGGTAGGTTCCAGCCTCGTAAAATAATGCAGGTATGAGAAATAACGCGCCGATGATTCCAGCGATACATACTCCGCCAGGAATCCCAGTAATATCTTCGTGTACTCCCACGGATGAGTCAAAATGTAGGAAATCTGACCGAGGGCATCCACACCCTCGCCGCCGCGCGCATCCTGAACCGCCCCACCGCCCGGCGAAGCAAACAGGAAAAGCATCCGTATACATACAACCACAAATACACAAGCCGCCGCTGCCAGCATAATTTTGCGCTGCCGCGGACTGACAAATTTCTCTTTCGGCAGAAACAATGTCAGCAATACCAACGGGATATACAGCATTTTCGGCCCCACGCCGATAAAAAATGCAAACAGCATACAAACCCATTCACGGACATTCATCTTTTTCTCCGGCTGCTGCAGTTCTCCGAAAAAACAGCAGCAGCCATACATCAGCCACCCTGAAATCCATGGGTCATACGAATAAGAGGACGCCATAAACAGATTAAACGGTATCAGTGCCACCACAGCTGCCAGCATTTTCCCTGACTTCAGCTTGCGTATTGCTAAATATATCAAAGCAGCATATACCAGCAGGTTAAACCAGCGCCCCAGCATAAACGTAATATGATACGGCAGGTGCAAGAGCCTTCCCAGCCAAAGCCCAAACGCTGCCGGCAGATAGCAAAGCCTCTGGTAACCAGGCAGAGTACGCTCCGACAGCGCAGCTTTCTGCGGGTCATACGCACTCTCTATCTCTTCATACGTTATTTTCTGGCTTTCTCTATCATAATTCTTATGCTCTAACGCAGTCTGCGGAAAATTATTCATATAATACAGTTCCGCCTCGGTGATACCCGGGTTCAATGCATGGGATATCAGCATCGGATAGTAATAATGCCACTCGTCATCCCAGGAGATACCGCAGGAGGACGGAAGCGCCACGTCGTACAGCGTACCGATACTGAGAATAATCACCAGGACTGCAATCTCTGCCTTTTTCGCAACAACCTCGCGAAAACATACCAACAACGCCGTCAGTTCCAAAATCACAAAGATACCCACATACCTTGCCAGGTAAAAACCGTCATTGCCATAAAACAGTGCCGCTAATATCCGCTCCAGCCCCAAAGACAGTATTGCCGCTGCTGCTAAGATAATGAGCAATTTCCTGACATCCTTTGATATTTGCGGAACATGTAATTCTTTACCTGTGATCCACTTCATTTAACTTTTCTCCTTTGATGTAAAAACGCATAATTAGCTTAGCAACCCATGATGGCCAAAATTTTAAAAACATCGCGTAATCCTCCTGGGCGCGGATATTTCCCTCACGGATAGTATTGGAAGTCTCAGAATCTTCATGAACCCGGTGGCAGGTCCCTATATTAGTCGAATACACGAACTCGCCTTTTTCGCGGGAGAGTTTCTCCCATTCCTCCCAGTCAAGATTGCTGCGAAACTGCGAAACAAACACGGTTTCAGGAAGATTTTTCTTCACATATGCCACAGACCAGCATGCCACGGGATTCCCCAAAGCCAGCACACATCGCTTAAAAAATGAAATACCCTGAAACTTTTTGACCTTAAGGGGAACAAGCAAAAGCCGCTTGACTTTTAACATGGAACTTTTCTCCACTACCTCGCCGCCCCGCAGCTCATAGTAATCGGCAAAATAAATCAGCGGATGTTTAGAAGCATTGATTCTCCGCAGCATATCTGCCGCATACCCCGGCTGGTATCTGTCATCCTGATGCGCCAGTGTCACCAACTGCGTCTTGGCACAATGGTAAGCAAAATTCCAATCCCCGGCAATACCGCCGGGACCGGAATTCACATACAAAGGAATCTGGTACTCCTCGGCCAGATTCCTGATGTGTTTATTGTCCGTGCCGGTGGTCATAATAATATTGGTAGCAACGGACTGTTTTTTTAATGATTCGATACATTCCCGCAAATATGGGCTTTCCTTGTAAGCGCAAATTGCAAATGTATGGTCCTGTGGTCTGTATTCCATAATTTTCTTCCTGTTAATCCTGCCAACTTCCGTAATATTTGTGATTTACCTATCTGTTCTGATACATCCCTCTATATTTGTGATTTACCTATCTGTTCTGATACATGTCCTCATAATATTTCTGATAATCTCCGCTTGTTACATTCTTCATCCATTCCTCATGCTCAAAGAACCAGGCAATTGTCTTCTTGATTCCCTCTTTAAACATAGTCTCCGGCTCCCAGCCAATCTCAGCCTTAATCTTGTCCGGTGCAATCGCATACCTTCTGTCATGGCCCTTGCGGTCCTCCACAAAGGTAATCAAATCCTCGCTCACCAATTCCCTCCTGGGGTCGCCCTCCGGCAGCATCTCCAGCAAGGTCTCTAAAATAATGTGGATAATCTCAATATTCTGTTTCTCATTGTGCCCGCCGATATTGTAAGTCTCGCCTAATTTCCCCTGCTCCTGCACCATGTCAATACCCTTGGCATGGTCGTCCACATACAGCCAGTCGCGGACATTTTTGCCGTCGCCGTATACTGGAAGCTTCTTGCCCTGCAATGCATTGTTGATAATCAAAGGAATCAGTTTCTCCGGGAACTGATAAGGTCCGTAATTGTTGGAACAATTCGTAATATTTGCCGGAAAATGGTAAGTATCAATGTAAGACTTCACCAGGAAATCAGAACTCGCCTTGCTCGCAGAGTAAGGACTGTGCGGGTCATATGGCGTCGTCTCATAGAAAAATCCTCCATCCTCCGTAAGGGAACCATACACCTCATCCGTAGACACATGCAGGAATTTTTTGCCCTCTTTAAAAGTTCCATCCTCCTGCTCCCAGGCTGCTTTCGCACAGTTGAGCATCACCGCCGTGCCAAGCACATTGGTCTGCACAAACACCTCAGGATTCTTGATACTGCGGTCTACATGGCTCTCCGCTGCAAAATGTACCACGCGGTCAATATCATTTTCCTCGAAAATCTTGCTGATAGCTTCCTTGTCGCAGATATCCGCTTTGACAAACGTGTAGTTCTCCCTGTCCTCTACACCCTTTAAGTTCTCAAGATTTCCTGCATAAGTCAGCTTGTCCACATTAATGATACGTATTTCATTACCGTATTTGCGGAACATATAATGAATGTAATTGGAACCGATAAAACCAGCTCCTCCGGTTACCAGATAAGTTCTCATAATTTTTCTCCTTCTCTTCTAAAATATCAGTATCTTTCTCTCCTGCATACTCATCTGGCTATACGCCAAAATATGCTTTTAAGGCCGTTTTCCAATCTGCCATCCGAAAATCACTGGTAAGCTTAATCATATAATCATCCAGAATGGAATATGCCGGACGTGGAGCCTGATTAGGATTCATACGCCGGTATTCTTCTGTGGTGACACGCTCCACCACCGTATCCTTACCTGTCAGCTTAAAAGTCTCCTCAGCCAAATCTGCCCAACTGCAGCTTCCTTCACAGACAGCATGAAACAGACCATAATTCTCTGTGGGCTCTAAGAAATGAATCATCCTTGCCAATTCTCCGGCACTGGTAGGACATCCCACCTGGTCATTTACCACTGTAACCTTGTCATGATTCTCTGCAAGCCGCAGCATTGTCTTTACAAAATTCTTACCATCCCCATAAAGCCATGCAGTGCGCAGAATAAAGTATTTCTTGGCAAAAGCTTTTACAAAATTTTCACCCTCCAGTTTGGTCTTGCCATATGCACTGACTGGATTGGGTGAATCGAACTCTGTATATGGTCTGCTTCCATTGCCTTCAAACACATAATCCGTAGACACATGTACCAGCTTGGCATCTGTCTCGGTGGCGGCAATACTCAGATTTCTGGCTCCGATAGCATTAATCCTGTATGCGCTGTCCCACTGCTGCTCGCACAAATCAACCGCCGTATGTGCAGCACAGTTAATAATAACATCCGGTTTCGTCTCCCGCACCAGCGCCAGCACATCGTCCACCTTGGTAATATCGAGCGCAGTCACGCCCTCACCGGCCTGCACATCTGTATTGATAAATTCTGCCTCATTTGCATATTCCTGATTGATGGCTCGTCCAAGCTGCCCATTACAGCCTGTAACCAAAATTTTTTTCATGTTATCTCCTCCTGATATATGATAATTAATTCCATGGGATAGCAGTTTCCATTAAAGCATCCTGCCTGATAAAAACAATATCCGCATGATAATTCCATCCAGCCGGCTTTGACGGTATATCTTACGATTCCACAAAAGCTTTATCCTGCCTGATAAACGCTTTGCTCCCAATATTTCCTGCACCAAAACATCCTTCCTGCCATTTCCCTGATAAAATCTTGCAAAATCCGTAAGCTGTGCCTCCAATTTGCCCCGGCTTTTCCTGAGATAAGCTGCCTTGGCACGAACTTCAGCCCAAAAACCTGCCCTGGCGCCCACCACATTCTTCTCATGCTGCCGATACTTAATATATGCCTGTTCATCAAAAATCACTTTGCCCACATAAGCAGCAGCCAGATAGCACCACCAATCATGCAGGATAGCGTGGTCCGGCAGCTTGTCCTTAATGATTTCTGCCATTTTGCGGTTCATCACGGTTGTACAGCCAGTACAGATACATTCCACCACTGCATTGCCAAATCCAGGGATACGTTTTCTTCTGTCCTGCTTCGCCATAAGATTTCCCTTACTGTCCACCAAAATCTTATTACTGCAGTACAGTGCAGGCCCTTGTTCCCGCTCCAGCTTGCGGACGGCTGTCTCAATCTTTTCTTCCAGCCAGATATCATCCTGGTCACAAAACGCCACATAGTCAGCATCGCTTTTTGCCAAAAGCGTAAAGAAGCTTTGGCTGACCCCCAGATTATCTTCCAAAAAGATTTTGACTTGCTTATATTTTGCACCATATTCCTGCAAAATATCAGGGGTTCTGTCATTTGAACCGTCATCGCGAATTAATATTTCCAGATTTTTCCAGCTCTGATGCAGCAAACTCTCTATCTGTTCTCTGAGAAATCTCTCCCCATTATAGGTGGACATGAGAATCTGCACTCTTTTTTCTTCCATAGTCTTTCGCTATTCTCCCAAACCGCTTTCCACTGCTGCTACCACTGCCTGCAGCGCCTGCTCTTCATCATCTCCATCACACACAAATTCAATGGTGTCACCAGATTTGATACATGCCCCCAATACGCTGAGCACACTCTTGGCATTCGCCGTTCCACCCTTAAAATTAAATGTAATCAAAGCCTGGTATTTTACTGCTTCTTTACATAAAATCCCTGCCGGGCGTAAGTGCAGCCCGGTAGGATTTTTTATCATCACTTTCTGACTAACCATGTTTTTCCTCCTCGTGCTATTATACTTCTTTGGAAACGTACAGAGGCACCAGGGCTCCTCCCAGCTCCGCTGGGTCCCTCCTCGTGCCCTATAGCATATTTCTCATAATTAATTCTGCCAGCTCTTCAGCATCTTTTGAAATCTCTTCCTGGTCCTTGCCCTCAATCATTACCCGCACCAACGGCTCGGTGCCAGAAGGACGAATCAATACCCTGCCCTCGCCGGCAAACTTCTTCTCCAACGCTTCAATCGCCTGAGCAATCTCCGGGTAATCCATGAATTTTTCTTTTTTATGATTGGGCACTTTCGCATTGACCAATGCCTGCGGCAGCACCTCCATAATACTTGCCAGCTCAGAGAGAGACTTCCCGGTCTTAACAATCACTTCCAACAGATGAAGCGCGCTCAACAACCCGTCTCCCGTGGTATTTTCATCGAGGAAAATGATATGGCCAGACTGTTCCCCGCCGATATTATAGCCATTCTCTCTCATATTCTCCAACACATAGCGGTCTCCCACTTTTGTCTGCTCTATGTGGATACCGCACGCCTTGCCCATCAGCGTAAATCCAAGGTTGCTCATAACTGTTCCCACGATGGTATCCTTCTTCAGCGTACCGTTCTTCTTCATCTCATTGCCGATAATCGCCATCACCTGGTCACCGTCTACAATATTGCCCTTCTCGTCCACCGCAAGCATACGGTCCGCATCCCCATCAAAAGCAATTCCTACATCTGCTTTCTCATAAACTACACGCGCGCGCAGTTCATCCATATGGGTAGAGCCACAATTCGCATTGATATTCGTGCCGTCTGGATTGGTGTGGATTGCCACCAGATTGGCCCCCAGGCCCTTCAAGGTCTCCACCGCTGTGTAATGGGAAGCCCCTTCCGCACAGTCAATAACCAGCTTCATACCGCTTAAATCCACAGGAACTGTTTTTTTCATAAAAAACACATATTCTTCTCTGGCGTCAAAACGGTAGCTGATTCTGCCAATCCCAGAACCCAGCGGCAATGGAACGTCTTTCATTCCACTCTCAATTAACCGCTCTATCTCATCTTCCAGTTCATCGGAAAGTTTATAACCTTCCCCATTGAAAAACTTAATTCCATTAAATTCCATGGGATTATGGGACGCTGAGATAACTACTCCTGCATCCACTTTATGCTTCCTGGTAAGGTACGCAATAGCGGGCGTGGGCATAACACCCATATACACTGCATTCGCCCCTACTGAGCAAATACCAGCCATCAGCGCGTTTGCAAGCATCCCACCGGAAATTCTTGTATCACATCCAACAATAATCGTAGGCTGATGCGCTTTCTCCTTCGTCAGCACATAAGCTCCTGCCTGCCCCAGCCTCATTGCAAGTTCAATGGAAAGTTCTGTTCCTGCTACTCCTCTTACTCCGTCTGTTCCAAACATTCTCGCCATAACATCTACCTCTATTATACTTTCTTTTATTTTAATTCTATATCCTTACTCTGTCCTGCCAGTATCATCCGGCTGTTCATCATCCTCCGACCGATTATCTTCCTCGTCATCTGCATTCCCATCCTGCTCATCATTTGGATTTGTTGGCTGCACATCTTCCTCCTGTACATGTAACGTCTTATCCACAATGACAAACTGTACATTTACGATACCCAATACCTCGTACTTATCTCCCGGCAGATTAATGGTCAGCTGCCTCGTGTAAGTCCCTGGCGTCAAATCTGTAACATCCAGCAGCGCCTCAATGTTATCCTGTGTAAATGTTTCCATATCTTCTCTCAGCGCCCGCACATTTACCGTTAACGTATCGGCACTGAAATTCAACTCATATTCACTGGGCAGTCCGCTAATCTTAATGTCAGATGTCGGAAAATCAAACGCCTTTGTCTCTTTCTGTTCAATAATGGCTGTCACAGCCACCTGGCTTGCGCTCTGCTCTACCAGCGAGATTCCCAGAGATTCCAAATAAGGCGTAATGTCAACCGTATCTTCCATATCCTCCCTTGCACCTGTAATATCAATGACATCTCCCGGAATATTTATGACGCTGATTTTATTGAGAACTGCTGCTCTTCCTTTGACCATCACAGTTTCCGGCGCACATTCCACGGAGCGGAACTGATATCCTGCGGCTGGCTCCCCACTTACCTGGCACTGGACAGGCACACTCTTTGTTGCCCAGATTTCTGCCCTGATTGTCACGGCAGACTGATTCATTTCCAACATATCCGTTGAAATGACAGAACCATCCTCATCATATAATACCGGAATCACGCTGTCCGACACATCACCGGAAACACCGTCCACATTGATAGTGGCTTCCACCCGCTTAATCTGGGATACAACGGATGCCGGACCTGATAACTTAAGCAGGTTTGGCGTCACTTCCACACCGCCAATTGCATACCCTTCTGCCGGAGTCCCCGTGGATTCCGCGGAAATCACAAATTTCTGTTCCAGACGGTCCTCTAACGTAATCTGCATATTTACCGTTCTGCGCACTATCTCAATGCGTCTGTCATTCTTCTTCGCTGTTATTTCAATGGGGACCAGTTTGGTACTCCCCTCCTGACTTAAATCCACCTGACTTAAATCCGCTGTCACGCTGAAATCATCCGATGTCATATCATCAACATAACTTCTGGGACCAGCGATATAAAATACTGCAATATCGGTATCTCCCACGATACTCGGCACCTTTCCCATTTCTGTGATAATATCTTTGTTGATAATCTCCACTGGAATAGAAAATGATTTCGTGCCATCCGGGTCCGCGATATTGACTACTACCAGCCAAAGCACCACCGAGAAAAGAAGGGATAACAGTTTCAGCCCCGGATTATTTGTCAGGTGTTTCATCATTCTTCGAAACATGTTTCATCCTCCTTTTCCATATTTTGAATCTGCTTACGTCCATAGAGCCTTTGCGGATAAAATTCAACTTGCCTTTCAGGTACTCTGCATCGACATTACGGTATAACTCGCCGCCAATGGCAATCGACACATTGCCAGTTTCCTCAGACACTACAATTGTCAGCGCATCACATACTTCACTGATTCCCACGGCTGCACGATGGCGGGTCCCCAGTTCTTTGCTCAGCTCCATATTGTCTGAGAGCGGCAAATAGCAGGTCGCAGACACTACCCTATCCCCACGTACAATAATAGCACCATCATGCAATGGCGTATTATGCTCAAAAATATTAATCAAAAGCTGATTGGATACCAGAGAATCCAGCGCAATACCAGTTCTCTCGTACTCACTCAGCACGACATCCTGTTCTATCACAATCAATGCCCCGGTCTTAACCTTGGCCATCTCATAAGTTGCTTTTACCAACTCCCCCACAACCCGCTCGCTGAATCTCTCCTGATTCTTCTGCGAATCAAAAGAAAACAGGGATGTGATGAAATTCCTCTGCCCCAGCTGTTCCAGTGCGCGCCGCAATTCCGGCTGAAATACAACCGCAATCGCAATGACAGCCACATTGATTGTCTTGCCGACAATCCATAATATTGTATTCATCTGGAACATTGCCACAACCAGAATAAAAAGAGCCACAACGATAATTCCTTTTAATAAGTTCCATGCCCTGGTCTTTTTAATCCATACTAAAATATTATAGAGCAGAAATGAAAGGATAATAATTTCCGCAATATCGATTTTAGTAATCTGAGGCATTTCTATCCAGAACAGATATTTGGACGCAAAAGAATTTATGAATGCGAACAATTCCTGTATCATAATTTCATTCCTTTCTATAATTTTAGTATTCTATTAGTGCATAATATCCCGATCAATATCCAGTTCCTCCGCCAGCGCTCTCCTATTGATAGTTGTCTTTTTGGGGGTAATGCGCTTTACCCGCTTATCCTTTCTGGCAAGATAAACCTTGGGAACGGCTTTCACAAAATAATAATATTCATCATCTTCAAATTGTACCCGCTCAATCCTGGAATAATCCAGATTATAGAAAAAGAATTCCAAAATAAAGCATACTGCTGCGGAAACAGCTGTACCAATCAGCACCCACGAAATCTTCTCAGGCAGCCCCAGTACGACATATCCCACCAGAAGAAAAACCATCTGAACCAGATTCCCTACAATCAACCCTATCCGCCAGGCAAAATTCATGGACTGCCTTCGTATCACATACACGATTAGGGAAGTGACAAAAAATGCTGCAATCACCATAAACATTTCTCTATTTCCGGTCAGCGCCTTCAACGCCGCCGTAAACTTAGCTGTTCCTTCTGCCTCTTCCATGGAGGTAAAATTAGCGATGTTCACTTTCACGCTTTCCAGATAATAAAATACCATTGCCCCGCTGACCACTGACAGATATGCCGACGGTTTACTGAGCAGACCTATGGATACCGGCATCACCTGGGGTATTTTAAAGAAGCATAAAACAGGGGTCAGAATTGCCGCATAGCCATGTTTGGGCGCAAATTTACCATACATAAAAAATAGCAGCAACATCAAACACAGCCCGATTGCACAAACCTCCAGCGACAATGATGACAAATGCAATAAAATCAAGGCACACGCTGCTGCCACCATAATATTCACAGGCATGAACGAACAAATCAATGCCAGTATCAGCGCCACTGCAGGATGGTTCAGTTGTTCCCTGTAACCCAACTGACCATTGATAAGGAAAAATACCAGCAATCCCAGCAGGAACTTGATGCCCGCTGTGACATATACCTCGTATCTCCCATAGAAATTCCGCAGTCTTTCTCTTATCTCCAACAAACCTATCATTTTCACTCCTCCAAGGGCAGTGACCTCTCTTCTTTCTCCTGAAGCCTCTGCACCTTTTTCATCAAAGAATGGTACTCTTTGATACTCAAAGTTGCCCTGGTATAACGCCTGTTATACACCAACAGGGCTATCACCTGATAGACTGCAACAAAGCCAATGTAGATGGCCAGCACAAAAGCTCCCAGCTCCGCCAGGTCCCTGCCTGCCAGAATCTCTGTAATATTTTCCATCTCATAGAGAATCCAGCACAAAAACAGAATCCCAAAAGCTATGCTGGAAGTGATAAATGTCTTAAGCATCCCCAACGTCACATAGTCTTTTCGGTAATACTGCTTGATGGGCATATATTCTTTTCCCTCTCCCTCTTCATAGGAGGCCATCTTCGTCATCAGACGAATACGTTCTTCACTGAGCATAATTAACCGCCTTTGTTGCTTCCACTTTATAGATAACAGACAAATCCAGCTTCATCTATAACAGCAGACGAAACCTTGAAAATTACATCTTTCCAAGGCCTCTCAATCTATCTGATGTTCAACATCTGCATACAATCTTATTTCTCTAAAAATCTCATACGGTCCTTCTCCGACCCTTTCTGTGGCTGCTGTATAAGCGTTGCCTGAGGTCGTTTAACTGCGCCGTTCAAATCACTGATAAGACCATTCTTACATTTACTGCAGTATCTTCCCGTTAATATACTGGCCCCACATCCCTCGCACTCCAAGGTAATCTGGGATTCTTCTGTGAAAGTAAGGCGCTCTTCCCGAACCCACTGCCGAATCTGCTTTGCAGATACATCATTCTCTTCCGACACGACACCAAGGGGAGCATTAGGGTTTTCCCTCAAAAATGCCTTTACCTGTTGAAATTTTTCTTCAAGATTTCCAATGCAGCCCGGACACAATGGCGGACCCTGCAGATAATTAAAAAGCCTTCCACAGCCCTTGCAATTTCTAACTTCCATATCCTTATTCCTCCTGATAGCCTCTTCCGATGCAAAGACTCAAACAGTAAACTTCTCCCACGCCTGAACGCTTAAGTTCGACTGCCGCTTCGTTCATCGTACTTCCTGTTGTATATATATCATCAATAAGTAATATATGATTTAATTGTACCTTATTTGACGATGTTTTAAAAGCCTTTTTCAAATTAATTTTACGTTCTTCATCATTTAATTCTTTCTGCGCCCTTGTATCACGCACACGGACCAGTAATTTCCCATACACAGGTATATCCATCCGCCTGCCGACCTCTCTGGCAATACGCTCCGCCTGGTTAAATCCCCGCTGCCGCTGTCTTCTTCGGAACAACGGAATAGGAACCAACGCCTCAATCCCGCAGCGTTTTATCCAGCCGCCATATGCCTCCACCAGTTCTGCGGCATAAAACCGTGCATATTCCTGCCGCCCATGGTACTTGAAGCGGTAAACAGACTTCTTTGCCGAGCCCCGGTAAACCCAGAGCGCTTTGCCCTGCACAAATTCATGTCTGTGATGTATGCAGTCATAGCAATATTCCTGCTGCTCATCATCCAGGGGCTTTCCGCACTTCTTACAAACCGGTTCCCTTACGTATTCCGCCTTCCTTCTGCACGCTGCGCAGACAAATTCCGGCGGCAGAAATACAGATGAAAACATGACCCTGTCACAAAATGGACAACGCGGCGGAAACAAAAGATTCATCAAATGCCGGTGATAAAATTTCATGTAATTTTCCAAAAATATCTCTCAAGCTGCTATCATTCTAACATAGACATATCTCTGTTTCCACCAATATTTTCTAAAGATTTCATTAACATGCTTAAGGCTTTGCTGTTCACCCGCAGCCACATTCTATATATGAAAACATTACTGGTTTTCCTGCAGACGGTTTTTCAGCCCGGTATATCGTTTCTGTTCGCTGACGTTGCCAATCATTTCCCCAAACGTCCGGTCATTGCCCACCAGCGTCACGCACCTTTTTGCCCGGGTAACCGCCGTATAAAGAAGATTGCGGTTCATCAGCATCCTGGGACCTGTCAGCAGCGGTATCACCACTGCCGGATATTCACTTCCCTGGGATTTATGGATAGTGATGGCGTATGCCAGTTCCAATTCATCCAACTGTTTAAACGCATAATCCACCAGTCTGCTCTCTTCAAATTCCACAGTTACAATCTCCTGATAATCGTCTATGCTGCGGATTTTGCCCATATCGCCGTTGAACACGCCCATCCCCTTATCAATTGCCAGTCCATAGCGGCTGCGGATTTCCCACTCCAGCTGATAGTTATTTTTCACCTGCATGACCTTGTCCCCCTCACGGAAAACCATATCGCCATGCTCCTTTTCTTTCTTGCCCTCATCCGGCGGGTTCAGATACCTCTGTAAAATGTTATTCAGACGCTCTACGCCTAAAAGCCCTTTGCGCATGGGTGTCAGCACCTGAATATCAAATGGTTCTGCCTCCACAAACTTCGGCAGCTTCTGCTGAATCAGCTGAATGACCACACTGATTATCACGTTGGCGTCATACCGTTTGAGAAAAAAGAAATCCATGCTCTTATTGTCCAGCGTCACTTCCTCACCACGATTAATCTTATGGGCATTGACAACGATATCGCTCTGCGCCGCCTGGCGGAATATTTTGGTCAGGCGGACGACATGAAAACGTTCCGATTCTATAATATCCCGCAGCACACTCCCCGGTCCCACGCTGGGCAGCTGATTGACATCGCCCACCAGCACCAGCCGCGTTCCTTTCACTACCGCTTTCAGCAGGGAATGCATCAGGGAAATATCCACCATAGACATCTCATCCACGATAATAACATCTGCCTCCAGAGGATTTTGCTCATTGCGTTCAAACCCTGCCTCACCTTCCACACCGCCGTTCAGTTCCAGCATACGGTGAATAGTCTTTGCCTCAACCCCCGTGGTCTCGCTCATGCGCTTTGCTGCACGTCCGGTGGGCGCTGCCAGAAAAATGTCCATCCCTTCCATCTCGAAATAACGGATAATTGTATTGATGGTGGTTGTCTTTCCGGTTCCCGGACCGCCAGTGATTACCACTGTGCCGTTGCAGACTGCCTCTATGACTGCCTTAGCCTGCAATTCATCCAGTTCCATCCCTGTGCTCTTTTCAATTGCACGGATTCGGCTTTTTATCTCAATTTCCGGCACATCATAGGAAAGGTCCAGCCTGCTCAGCATGGCAGCCGTATTCAGTTCCATATAATAATATTTTGCAGCATAGAGAAACCGTACGCCCTCCGCCTCCTTAATCATCACTTTCTTCTCTATGGCAAGGTCCATATAATGCTTCTCTATGTATTCCGCACTAAGTCCCAGAAGTTCACCCGCCCTCTGGGTCAGAATTTGCTCAGGCAAACAAGTATGTCCTTCCGTTGCCGCCTGAACCAGCGTATATTGGATACCGCTGCGCACCCGGAAATCAGAATCAGTGTGAATTCCCAGCCTGCCGGCAATCTCGTCAGCAATACGAAAACCCACACCCTGGATATCATCTGCCAGACGGTATGGGTTCTCTTTTAATATTGTATAAAGTTCCTGTCCGTATGTCTGATAAATCTTTACGGAAAGCGCCTGAGAAATGCCATACTGCTGCAGGAATATCATCGCCTGCCGCAGTTCGCGTTTCCCTTCCACCTGTTCTGCAATCTCCATAGCCTTGCGTTCGCTGATTCCTTTAACCTCAGCAAGCCGTTCGGGCTCCTCTTCCATAATACGGAACGTATCTTCTTTAAATTTGCGGACGATTCTTGCTGCCAGCGCCGCGCCGATTCCTTTGATAGCTCCGGACCCCAGATATCGCTCAATGGATAAGATATCCTCCGGTGATTTGACCTGAAAGAACTGCATCTTGAATTGTCTGCCATAGGAAGGATGGTTCGTGTATTCCCCTGTCAGTTCCAGCGTCTCGCCTTCCCCAACACCATGGAAAATACCCACGCAGGTAATCTCCTCATCCCCACTCACAAAATCCAACACTGTATAGCCGTTATCGCTGTTCTGGAATACAATATGATCTACATATCCGCTCAGTGTCTCCACGTCTTTATTCCAGCCCGTAATTGCGCTTCATCTGCTCATAAAGCATCTGCGCAATCCCCAATCCATCGCCGTTTGCCGACTGATCTGCAAAACTCTGGACCATCTGCTCCTTATAATAGTCCTGAATCTGCCGGGTGTAGGAGGAAACCTCCTCAGATTCAGGAATCATCTTCTGCATCGCCTTAAACATCTGCTCTGTAAAATATGCTTCAAAATCCTTACAGACATCCATCAGCTCATCTTCTGTGGCTTTAGACAAATCAGAGTTCAAGGTCTCCTCCAGCTTACTGGTGGAATTATCAGTCATTGTGCTGTTGGTATCATACAAAGCATTCAAGCCGTCAATTGTAAGACTCATAATATTTCCCCCTCTCTGTCAATTATCGTTTGAGCTGGTTTGCCTGACCAAGCATATCATCTGACGTCTGAATTGCTTTGGAATTCATCTCATATGCCCTCTGTGCCACAATCAGGTTGACCATCTCGTCTGCCACCTGTACATTGGAACCTTCCAAATAACCCTGACGTATAGCGCTCAATGTAAGTCCCTGAGTTGTAGCCTCGTTCAACGGCTGCCCAGAAGCATCGGTAACGCCGAGAAGGCTATTTGTCAATTTGTCAAGCCCTGCCGGATTATTGAACTGATACAATCCAATTGACTGGTTGAGGGCAACGTAATTATTCTGAGCATCTTTATAGCCAAACGCTCCATCCTGGTCAACAACCATCTTGCTGGCGTTCACACCGCCCGGGATTTCAATAGGGTTGCCATTCGTGTCAAGAACCGGGTATCCATTGGAAGTTACCAGCGTAAGATTCCCATCATTGCCCACGCTCAGCTTAAAATCACCATTTCTCGTATAGTATGTATTGCCGTCTGCACCTCTTACGGCAAAGAACCCATCGCCGTCAATTGCCATTGCCGTATAGCTCTCGCTGTCCAAATGCGAGCCCTGTACAAAATTGGAGGTAATGGATGCCACTCTGGTTCCCAGACCAACCTGTGCGGATATGGGTTTCTGCTCCCCATTTGCCGTGGTAGTCCTCGTCTGTAACGTTTGGTACAGCAGAGATTTAAACTCCGCCTTCTCTGTCTTATAGCCAGTGGTGTTGACATTTGCCAGATTATTCGCAATCGTATCTACCGCTGTCTGCTGTGAAATCATGCCGGATGCTGCCGACCACAAAGATCTCATCATTTAAAAACAACTCCTTTCTATGCCTTGCCCATTACTACGGCTTTCTCAAGTGTACTGTCTATTGTCTGTATTATCTTCTGGTTGCTCTCATATGCACGGGAAATGTTAATCATCTCCACCATCTCAGAAACAACATTTACATTGGACATCTCCAATGTACCCTGTTCTACCCTTGCCGTGGAATTCTGCACCTGTCCTCCCTCCACAAGGTCATACATATTCTCGCCATATTTAGCTAAGAAGTTATAATCTGCAAAATCAACAACGCCAATCTGTCCCACCTGCTGATTATTCTGATAAAGATTACCGTTGTCATCTACTACCAGTTGTATGTTAGGATCCACCCTTATGTAACCAGCCTGCCCTGGGTTGCCCGCCTGGGCTGCCGCCTGGTTTAACACATAATCTCCGTCCTTAGTTACCAGATACCCTTCACGGGTCACGGTAAAAGCTCCGTCTCTGGTATATTTAACAGAAGTCTCTCCCGCCTTATTCGTATAAGAAATGCCAAAGAAACCATCTCCGTCAATCGCCATATCGTAAATGTTATCTGTCACACGAAAAGAACCCTGTCCGTAATCGGTATAGCATTCACCAATCTTAACTCCGAGGGAAACATCCCCAATGCCCCTCGGCAGATTATAGGTTGAAGTGTCCTTAATCTTAATTGCCAGCATCTCGTCAAAGGCCTGAGAAGTAGCGCCTTCCTTCTTAAATCCGTTGGTTGCTGAATTGGCAAGATTGTTGGTGAGTACGTCCATGCGGTTCTGCTGATTAATCATACCGGTATATGCCGTATATAATCCTTTTACCATAATCTCTGCTCCTTTGTATGCTGATTATCTGTTACTCTATCCTAGCCCTGACTGCCTGCGCGCCACACAGTGTATTGCGCCAAAAATTACTCTTCCTTCCTGACTGTCCCTGATAAGGACTCCACATATCTGCCCGTGCCGATAGCGACACAGGTCATCGGTTCCTCCGCTGTCATCGTATTGATGCCAGTTTTATCCTCAATGAGCTCTTCAAGTCCGCGCAGCAGAGAGCCGCCGCCTGTGAGGATAATTCCCCGGTCTGCAACATCAGCCGCAAGTTCCGGCGGAGTCTTCTCCAATACGCTATGCACAGCTTCCACTATCTGCAATGTGGCCTCACGCAGCGCTTCCTCTGTCTCCTCGGAAGATACAGATACCGTCTTGGGCAGCCCGGTCACCAGATTACGCCCCCTCACATCCATGGTATCATTCTGTGCAAGTGGGAAGCAGGTGCCAATTTTAATCTTAATATCTTCCGCGGTCCTCTCACCTATCAGAAGATTATGCTTCTTTCTCATATATCGGACAATTGCCTCGTCAAAATCATCCCCTGCTATCTTAATGGAAGTACTTACCACTGTACCTCCCAGAGAAATCACTGCAATGTCCGCCGTGCCGCCGCCGATATCCACAATCATATTGCCGCAGGGTTTCGCGATATCTACACCTGCACCGATTGCTGCAGCGATAGGCTCTTCAATGATGGAGACCTCTCTTGCGCCTGCCTGGTAGGTAGCATCCTCTACTGCTTTCTTCTCTACCTCGGTGACGCCGCTGGGCACACACACACTGATGCGAGGTTTGCGGAAGCTTTTCTTGCCAAGGGCTTTCTGAATAAAGTATCTTAACATTTTTTCGGTCACTGTGTAGTCAGAAATAACCCCTTGACGCAAAGGTCTTACCGCAACAATGTTTCCAGGCGTTCTTCCAAGCATTAACCTTGCCTCTTCGCCGATAGCTTTAATCTTGTTGGTATCCCTGTCAAAGGCTACCACGGAAGGCTCCTTTAATACAACGCCTTTTCCTTTTATATATACAAGGATGCTCGCTGTTCCTAAATCGATTCCTATATCTGTCGACATCTTGTTTGTCCCCTTTCGTCTCTCTATCTGCATATCGCTGAACGTAATAACTTTATTTTTCCATACATAGATACATTATATACAATCATAAGTGATTTTCAAAGTGTTTTTTTCAAAATAAATAAAAAACTTCCATATTTAAGTGTTTTCCTGGAAATCCTTAGGGAAGTTTATATATTTTTTATATTCTTTTGAAAATGTTTTATAAATTTTCACATATCTGTCACATTCTCCGGTTATACTAATACCTGTACTAGCTAACAAGCTAATATAATTTTTCATAACTCATGCTTCCTGGGTTCTACGGAATCCAGGAGGTACTCCCCGACTCCTAGCTGTGCGGTCTGACCGCACAGCTTTTTGTAACTATTGAGAACTCTATGAAAATCAAATCTCCTGAAAAGATTCTGCCGCGGCAGCCGCCGTTTTCAATCCCCTTCTCCGTCCTCACTCATGAGCAAGGCAACGCTAAATTGTCAGATTTGTCAGTTCCTGACTTACCTTTGCAGATATTTTTGGATATATTTGCCGGTATAGGAGCCTTCCACCGCTGCCACCTCTTCCGGCGTCCCCTGGGCAATGACTTTTCCGCCGCCATCTCCGCCCTCCGGCCCCATGTCTATAATATGGTCCGCTGTCTTAATCACATCAAGATTATGCTCTATAACCACAACCGTATTTCCGCCCTCGGCAAGACGCTGCAGAATTTCTGTCAGTTTATGCACATCTGCAAAATGAAGTCCTGTGGTCGGCTCATCAAGAATATAAATCGTCTTCCCGGTACTTCGGCGGCTCAGCTCCGTGGCAAGCTTAATACGCTGCGCTTCTCCGCCGGACAGTGTTGTGGACGGCTGCCCAAGCTTAATATAGGAAAGCCCTACATCATATAAAGTCTCAATTTTTCTACGGATGGTAGGTACATTTTCAAAAAATGTTAAAGCTTCTTCCACCGTCATATCCAGTACATCATAAATGTTCTTTCCCTTATATTTGACCTCCAGAGTCTCGCGGTTGTATCGCTTACCGCCGCAGACTTCACAGGGTACATACACATCTGGAAGAAAATGCATCTCAATCTTCAAAATACCGTCCCCGGAACAAGCTTCGCATCTTCCGCCTTTTACATTAAAACTGAATCTCCCTTTGGCATAGCCCTTCGCCTTGGCGTCCGGTGTTGCCGCAAACAAATCGCGAATCTGGTCAAACACCCCGGTATACGTTGCCGGGTTAGAACGCGGCGTCCTGCCAATCGGAGACTGGTCAATATCAATCACCTTATCTAACTGCCCAATTCCCTCAATACTTTTGTGTTTTCCCGGAATAACCCTGGCACGGTTCAAGTCGCGCGCCAACCGTTTATAGAGTATCTCGTTTGTCAGAGAAGATTTTCCAGAACCGGAAACTCCGGTAACGCAGGTCAGCACCCCTAAAGGAATCTCCACATTAATATTCTGCAGATTATTCTCCTGCGCTCCTTTTATTTTTAAAAATCCCGTTGGCGTTCTTCTCGTCTCCGGCACAGGAATCTTTATCCTGCCGCTGAGATATGCGCCTGTTACGGAATCGGGGTTCTTCATGATATCCTTTGCTGTCCCCTGTGCGACCAATTTGCCGCCATGTTCTCCGGCTCCCGGACCTATATCCACAATATGGTCCGCCGCCAGCATGGTATCCTCATCATGCTCAACCACAATCAATGTATTTCCCAAATTCTTAAGGTTATTCAGGGTATTTAACAGCTTGTCATTGTCCCGCTGGTGCAGTCCAATGCTCGGCTCATCCAGTATATACGCCACACCTACAAGCCCGGAACCTATCTGGGTCGCCAGACGGATGCGCTGTGCTTCCCCGCCGGACAGACTTCCCGTAGCACGTGCAAGCGTCAGGTAATCCAGTCCCACGTCCACCAGAAATCCCACACGCGCCCTGATTTCTTTGAGTACCTGCGCACCAATCAGCTGCTGCTGCTTCGTCAGTTCCATCCCTGCCAGGAATTCCTGAAGCTTACGAATAGAGACGGATGTAACCTCATAGATATTTTTGTCAGCAATTGTCACTGCAAGGGCTTCGCGTTTCAGACGTTGACCGCCACACGCTTTACAGGGCGTTACGCGCATAAACTGCTCATATTCCTGTTTCATGGTATCGGAACCCGTCTCCCGGTAACGTCTCTGCACATTGCGGATAAGCCCCTCAAACGCCACATCATAGACGCCCTCGCCGCGCTGCCCCTTATAATGGACTTTCATTTCCTTTCCGCCCGTGCCATTGAGCAAAACATCCTGCACTTTTGCCGGAAGTTCCTCATAGGGCATATCCAAATCAAACTTATACTCTTTCGCTAAGGCAACCAAAATAGCATTGGTAAAGCTGCCTTTATCCGTAGAGGACTGCCAGCCCATCACCTGAATGGCGCCCTCGGTTAAGCTTAACGATTTATCTGGAATCATCAGATCCACGTCAAACTCCATCTTATAGCCCAATCCAAAACAATCCGGACAAGCGCCAAATGGGTTGTTAAAAGAAAAGCTCCTGGGCTCAATCTCGTCAACGCTGATACCACAGTCCGGACAGGAAAAACTCTGTGAAAAATTAATCATCTCCCCACCGATGACATCTACCGCCATCAGTCCTTCAGCAAGTTCCAGCACATTTTCCACAGAATCGGTGAGACGCTTTTCAATACCAGGTTTTACCACAAGGCGGTCCACCACAATTTCAATATTATGCTTGATATTCTTGTCCAATGAAATCTCTTCCGACAAATCATAGACATTCCCATCAACCTGTACTCTCACATAACCGCTGCGCTTCGCCTGCTCAAACAATTTCTGATGCATTCCTTTGCGTCCACGCACCACCGGAGCCAGAAGCTGGATTTTCGTGCCCTCAGGCAAGGACATAATCTGGTCTACCATCTGGTCTACCGACTGTTTCTTAATCTCTTTGCCGCAATTGGGGCAATGCGGAATACCAATCCTGGCATAAAGCAGACGAAAATAATCATAAATTTCCGTGACTGTCCCCACGGTAGATCTCGGGTTGCGGTTCGTGGATTTCTGGTCAATGGAAATTGCCGGAGAAAGACCTTCTATCTTCTCCACATCCGGCTTCTCCATCTGTCCCAGAAACTGCCTTGCATAAGAAGACAACGATTCCATATACCTTCGCTGTCCCTCCGCATAAATCGTATCGAAAGCAAGAGAAGATTTGCCAGAACCACTCAAACCAGTCAGCACGACAAATTCATTCCTTGGAATATTCACATTAAGATTTTTCAGATTGTGTTCATTTGCTCCCCGTATCTTAATATATTTTCTCTCTTTCTTTGCCATAGTATAGTAACTCCTTTTTCGTAATATCAGGTCAACTTACTTCTTTGATTTCGCTTAGAGACGTCAGCACCCTTCCCATTTCGTGAGCCCTTCATATCATTTGGTTCCTGCTAAAGTCATGTCCCTCAGATTCTTTTTCAGTTCTATCATTTTGTCACGCAGCTCTGCCGCAGCCTCAAAGTTGAGTTCTGCCGCGGCTGCCTGCATCTTCTTCTGGATTTCTCCAATCAGTTTCTCCAATTCTTTCTTGCTCATGGACTCAGGATCTTTCTCAAAGCGGTATTCCTCCTTTGCCACTTTCTTGGAAATGCTGATGAGTTCACGGACTGATTTCTGAATAGTCTTAGGTGTAATTCCATGTTCCTTATTGTACGCTTCCTGCTTGCTCCGCCTGCGGTTCGTCTCATCAATTGCCACCCGCATGGAATCTGTGACACTGTCCGCGTACATAATTACGTGCCCTTCCGAGTTGCGGGCGGCACGCCCGATTGTCTGGATTAATGACGTCTCCGAGCGCAGGAAGCCCTCTTTGTCTGCGTCCAAAATTGCCACCAGCGTAATCTCCGGTATATCAAGCCCCTCACGCAGCAGGTTGATCCCTACCAGCACGTCAAAGACATCCAGGCGCAAATCACGGATTATCTCTGCACGTTCCAGCGTGTCAATATCAGAATGAAGGTATTTGACCCTGATTCCTACCTCACGCATATAATCCGTCAAATCCTCCGCCATTTTCTTGGTAAGTGTGGTAATCAGAACCTTGTTCTTGCCCGCAATCTCCTTATTAACCTCCCCGATAAGGTCGTCAATCTGTCCTTCCACCGGACGCACCTGCACTTCAGGGTCCAACAGCCCAGTGGGGCGGATAATCTGTTCCGCACGCAGCAGCTCATGCTCTTTCTCATAGACGTTAGGAGTAGCTGACACAAACAGCATCTGGTCTATTTTACTTTCAAATTCCCCAAAATTCAAGGGACGATTATCCTTTGCTGAAGGCAGGCGGAAGCCGTAATCCACCAACGTGGTCTTGCGTGACTGGTCGCCCGCATACATTCCCCGCACCTGCGGAATCGTAATGTGTGACTCATCCACAATAATCAGGAACTCATCCGGAAAATAATCAATTAAGGTATGAGGCGGTTCCCCAGGCTGCAGCCCAGCCAGATAGCGGGAGTAATTCTCAATACCACTGCAGAATCCTGTCTCTTTGAGCATCTCTATATCAAAATTCGTGCGCTCTGCAATCCGCTGCGCCTCTAACAGCTTGTCCTCACTCTTAAAATATTTGACACGCTCCACCATCTCCTGCTCAATCTCCGCTGCCGCCTGGCGTATCTTCTCCGGAGCAACCACATAATGAGAAGCAGGAAATATTGCAATATGCTCTAACTGACTCTTAATCTCTCCAGTCAGCACATCAATCTCTGTAATTCTGTCCACTTCATCCCCAAAAAATTCCACTCGAAAGGCCGTCTCCCCAAAGTTTGCCGGAAAAATTTCTACCACATCCCCTCTGACCCGAAAAGTTCCCCTTTGGAAATCCATATCATTCCTGTTGTACTGGATGTCAATCAATTTGCGTATGACGTCATCTCTGTCTTTCTCCATGCCCGGACGCAAAGAGAGTATCATTTCCTTGTAATCTACAGGGCTTCCCAACCCATAAATACACGATACGCTGGAAATAATGATTACATCTTCCCGCTCTGCAAGAGCTGCTGTAGCTGACAGGCGCAGCTTGTCAATCTCATCATTGATGGAGGAATCCTTAGCGATGTAAGTATCTGTAGACGGAACATATGCTTCCGGCTGGTAGTAATCGTAATAGGACACAAAATATTCCACTGCGTTCTCGGGGAAGAACTCCTTGAACTCCCCGTACAGTTGGGCCGCCAGGGTTTTATTGTGCGCTATTACCAAAGTGGGTTTGTTTAATTGCTGGATGACGTTTGCCATCGTGAAGGTCTTGCCGGAGCCTGTGACACCTAGTAAAGTCTGGAATTGATTGCCTTCTTGGAAGCCTTTTACGAGGGCTTCTATTGCTTGGGGCTGGTCGCCTGTGGGCTTGTATTCTGAATGAAGTTTAAATACATTTTGTGCAGTTTGCACAAATATCACCTCCAAAAGTCGTAGTAAAAAAGTTCGTCTATTGGCCAGAAATTCGTCCAGGTGCATCTTCTGTTTGGGGCTGAAACGGCTCCTGGACGAATGAGCGTAACCTATTTATCTTATTCTTACACCATAATCCAATATAAAACCGTATGGACTGTATGGATCGAAAACTTTTTATAGTATAGCATAGTTCCATCTGTTTGTCCACTGTTTTACGAACATTTGTTCCCTCATTTGTTCACATAATTATACTCAGGATTTTGCCTCCGGTTCTGATGCAAAATCTAAGACGCCGCTCCCAAATATTCTCTTGTATCTACCACAATCTCCAGCAGTTCTTCCCTGAATTTATCCTCTGCCTCCTGATCCGGCAGCACATCCTCCATAAAACCTGCAATCTCCGACACACAGTCGGCGATGATCTCCTGTTTATCCCCATAGACATCCATTGTGATGATTTCTCCGGCATGCCCCATCAGCTTTGATACCGCTTGGGGGTTAAACTCTTTTTTTAACAGCATTGTGCAGAACGTGCTCCGCAGGTCATGCCAGCGGATATCCGGAATGCCATTATCCGCCAGCAGCTTCTTATAATGTTTCCAATGGAAGCTCTTACTGCGCGGCCTGCCATAACTGGAACAGCATATATAGTCCCAGTCTTTAAACTCCTTCCCTCTTCTGCTTCTCATCCTCTCATACCATTTTCTATGTTCCAGGACAGCCTCGAACACATAATCCGGAATCGGCAGCGCCTGGTAGCTCGAATCGGTCTTCAACCTTACTTCCTGCTTCGTGAAAGTCTTTGGGGCAAAGTCCTCTTTCCTGCTCCCCGGCTTCTTCCCTAACTGGCGCTGTACCGTGACCGTGCGGTTGATATAATCAATGTCAGAATATTTCAACCCGTTTATTTCGCTTCTCCTAAGCCCCATTAAAACATTAAACAGCTCCTGCATATGGATAGGGCTATCCCTGCTTGCTTCAAGCAAGACCATCACCTGATCCAGCGTGAGCGTCTTCCTAGTGTCAATCGTCTTCTGGTGGTAAGCCTTTTTTCTTATCCTCTTAGGCAGACTGATCCCTTTGGTGGGATTGACGGAAATAAACCTGTAGTCTGCCGCATAACGGAAAGAGATGTTCATCACTGTTTTTACCAGCCTTGCAACGGATACGGAATATTCCGCTTTGGCATTGAACAGCTTCTGAACATCTCCTGCATTGACATCCGCCATCCTTTTATTCCCAATGACGGGTATGATGTGGTTTTTTACAATTTCAGAATAGGTATAGAATGTTTCCTCACTCTTTGCCCGCTCCCTCAGGTCGTGTTCCAGCCAGTATTCCATGTAATCGCTGGCCAGAATGTTTGCATATACAATGTAGCTTCCATTGTACAGTTCCGCAATCGTCTTCTCCCTTGCTTTCCCGGCTTCCCTCTTTGTGGGGAAGCCCGCTTTCTGCTGTGATTTCTCCATACCATCCGGGTATTTCAGGATAATGCGGTATCCATATCCATTCCTAATCTTCATGACCGGCTTTACATGCCAGTCCGTGTAATTCTGCAATGCTAAATCCAACATTATTCCATCTCGTCTCCTTTCGCTATAAATGTACTGTTCATAAAGGAAATGATTTTATCATTTTCATCCATCACTTCACAGTAATACTCAAAGGTTGTATTCACAGAGGAATGTCCGAGCAGTGCCGAAATCTTTACCAAAGGGACGCCCTGCTCTACAAGGATTGTCGCATACATATGCCGAAGCCCATGCACTGTTATATGGGGTAGAGCATTTCTCTCACAAAGTTTTGACAGTGCGGCATTAAACGAAGCTGTTCCATGCGGCGCTCCATTCTCCCTGCTTGAAATATATCCCCTGTCCAGATAAAGATCGCCGAGCCTTGCCCGGTTTCCCTCCGCAAGCCTTCTCCTTATGCCAACTTCCTTCAACACGGCAGACGGAATCTTTATCGTGCGGTAACTGTTATCCGTCTTCGGCGGACGCTCTGTAATCTGATACTGTTCCGGCCTACACTGCCCTTTTGGAATGATGGGATTGGATGTAATCTGCCGGCTAATTGACACCGTTTCCCGCTCCATATCAAAGTCAGCATATTTCAGGCCCCCGATTTCCCCTTTCCTTAACCCGCAAAACACAGCCAGCATAATTTCCAAATACCAGTTGCCTTTTGACGACGCCGCCAACAGTGCCTTTAATTTCTCCCTGCTCAGAATTATCACATCCGGCTTCCTGCGTTTATATGGTGCCGTCCCGGACACTGGATTATTTTTGATATATCACTGCATCCTTAAACGCCATATCCAGAAGTTCCCGGCATTTGTTTCCTGCAGATTCCGTTGCCTTTGCCGCCGCTTTCAGAAGGGCGTCCAGATACTCCACATTCACTAGTCGGAGCTTGATCTCCTGTTCCATACTCGGAAGCAGCAGGTCATACAATGTATATGCGCCCACCATCCTGGTCGTATTCTCAATCCTCTCTGAATACACATCCTCAAACCAGTAAATCATGTAATCTTTTAATCCGATTTCTGTGTTTACCCTATTGGATATCTGGTAGGATCTGCAGACTTTCTTAAATTCCTCATTACATTCCCGGTAGCTTTGCTAATGTGAGATAAAGAAGCAAAAGAAGTGTAAAAAATTTTGCCGTTCCCTGTCCGGCTGACTGCCGGACGGGT
>CAJUHY010000003.1:2574-111538 GCA_910585895.1 uncultured Lachnospiraceae bacterium | reverse complement strand
TTCTTTTCATAACCGGAATAGGTATGAACTACATACCAGTTTGCCTCTGCCATAAATCACCTACGCCTCCTATAAATTTACCAGGGCGTCTACGCCGTATTTAATGAACACATCTACTACGGCAATGATAAGACCCAAGACAACTGAAACAGCCACTACCGCTACCGTCTGTTTTGTAATTGATTTTTTCTCAGGCCAAATTATCTTGTCAAATTCAGCCTTCAGACCGGTAAACCAGCTCGTTTTTGAAGCTTTTTCTGTTTTCGTTTCTGCCATTTTTACCTCCTATGGCGCACTCGCGCGCCTAAATGCAGGGGCGAGTGAACAATCCGTCCAACCTTTCACTTCCTACGCTCTGTCTTGTTACTTTGTTTCCTTGTGTAACGTATGTGTCCTGCAGAATCGGCAGTATTTTTTTGTCTCCATTCTGTCGGGATGAGCCTTCTTATCCTTGGTCATGTTGTAATTACGTTGCTTACATTCCGTACATGCCAATGTAATTTTTGTGCGCACAACTTCCACCTCCATATAATTCTAAATTTAGGCATAAAAAAAAGACCTACTTCCATCGCTAGTCTACTATAGCATACTCACAGCCTTGCGTCAACTGTTTTTTCTATGAGGACTTTTTACTGCTAACCTACATATTATATAGTAAAATCCCATATTTTACCCAACTTTTTTCTTAATTTTACCATACCCCCCTTAAGAAAACAGCTAAATTAGCCGATAAACACTGCAAATACATGGAGTGTATTATATTACCTCCCGTGCACAGCACGATTTCAAGGATGAAAGGAGGGAACTATCGTGGCTGCGATTGATACTGCTTATCATTATTATTTAGACACATATGCCAACCAATCGACTTCCCGATACGATTCACATAAGAAGAGCGAGTTACGCAATATCTATAACAATATTGTCAAAATCAATAAAGATGCGCCTCTGTACAAGATAAAGCGTTCACCAGATGTAAAGAAGTTTGCAATAGATATTAAAGAAAGCACTCGCCTTATCCAAAATGTTGTTGCATCCCTTTCTGATGCGGAAGAGGGAATTGGCAATGCATTCCAGAAGAAACTTGCATATTCTTCTCAGGAAGATGTGGTATCGGCAAATTATGTTGGCAATGGCAACTCATCAAACAATTCCGATGGTTTTACCATCGAAGTAAAAAGTCTTGCCACTTCACAAATCAATCAGGGAAATTTCCTGGATAAGAACCGTCTGAACCTCAAGCCTGGTTCTTACTCATTTGATTTGGAAAACAATGTCTCAGCCTATGAGTTCCAGTTTACTGTCAATGCAGACGACACCAATTTCTCTATCCAGAGGAAACTTGCAGGTCTGGTTACAAATGCTGATATTGGTTTGAATGCAGCAATTGCTGAGAATGCAGACGGCTTAACCGCTTTACAAATTGAATCAACGGCTACAGGCATTGGTCCCGACGAGACGTTTCTGTTTTCCATTTCCCCTCAGGGGAATCATGATTCCATGACTGCAATCGATGCTTTAGGCATTGACCGTGTGGCTCAGGAAGCGCAAAACGCCGTTTTTGTGTTAGACGGAACAGAGCAGCATATGGCTTATTCCAATACTTTTTTATTGGATAACAGTTTTGAATTGACACTGCACGGCACCAGCCCGGATGGCAATCCCGCAACAGTTGGATTCAAGACCAACGCGGACGCCATGACAGACAACATTCAGACATTGGTAGATTCTTACAACTCTGTTCTGCAGACTGCCAGCAAATATTCCAAAAGCCAGCCGCAAAGCATACAGCTTTATAAGGATATGAGCAGCGCTGCCTTCGCATACCAGAGCAGTTTGGAAGAAATAGGATTGATGGTAGAAGATGACGGTTCTATCAGCATTGACAATGACGCACTGAGAGAGACTGTATCTGCCAGCGATTATGAGGAAAATCTTTCCGTACTGAACGATTTCAAGAATTTGCTGAGCGTTAAAGCAAAAAACGCCTCTCTGGATCCCATGCGTTATGTGGATAAAGTTCTTGTTACTTACAAGAATCCTGGGAAGAATTTTGCAACGCCATATATAACGTCCATTTACTCTGGAATGATGATGGATACGTATTGCTAAAAACAGCATAATGGCTGTCGCAGTAGAGCTAATGAAGCTTTCACTGCGACAGCCGTTGTTTTATCATAGCAGTGTTTCTTTAAACATGATCTCACAATCTTCTTTGCGAGATCCTTTCGTCTTCCATGGAACATACCGTTAAGGGTCTGATCCCAGCTCAGGAAGAACGTATAACAATATGGGCTTACCCATACAGTTCAAACTTATAATATACATCTGAGAAAAGAAAGCATCATTATTTATCTTATTTAATAACCTCCCCAAAAGTTCTTATTTTTAGTTATATCAAATATTCAATTAATTTCTACAAATTCTACCAAAACATTTATATCTCCTAATATAAATAAAGCCTATCCTATACTGTCTTCACAGTATGGATAGGCTCTCTGTCTGTGATATTTAATTGAACTTATTACACAATTCTGCAAAAGCACTAACTCGCTCTAAGAATTGAACCTCAGTAAATTCACTACCATGTTATCCTGCTCTTCACGCTTCTTCTGCATCATCAATCTGTATTCCTCCAACAGGCTGTTCTTCTTCATGTCAGAAATGGCCTTGGGGAAATCAAGGTCTTCAATACGGCTGCGGGCTGCAGTAGTATTCAAAGATGCATAAGAATTGAAATTCATGGTGTAATCTAAACGGTTGGACGTGGCTCCCATCTCGCCTCTGTATGACGATACCTTATCTATCGCATCATCAATCACAGAAAGGTCAAAATCTCCTGTCACATCAAAATCTGCAATGCCCAACGCCTGTAATGTTGCATCCGGCATATTAATCTCCATGCCGCTGCCATCCGGACCGGAAGCTACATGGCTGCTTCCCATCTTGCCATCCAACAGGCTCATGGTATTAAAGCGGGTGTTCTTTGCCGCATCGGAAATGCTGTCCTTCAGCTGGTTAATCTCCTGCTGCATCATCTTGCGCTCAGAATCACCATAAATAGCTGTATTAGATGCCTGTACTCCCAATTCCCGAATACGCTGCAGAGAATCTGTAATTGTGGACAGACCGCCTTCTGCAACATTCACCATATCCTGAGAGGTAGCTGCGTTCCTCCGTCCCACATCATAACCATTGCTCTGTGTCAGCAGCTTCTGGGCAATGGCTAAACCGGCTGCATCGTCTGCTGCTGAGTTAATCCGCTTTCCGCTGGCAAGCTGCCGATAATTCTGATATAAACCTTGACTACTTATACTGGAAATACTCATAGGTCATCCTCCCTTCTTCAACATTATATTTTATGATATTCTCTGTCTCTGCTAATTGCTGTTAAGTCTTTAAAACCTCTGTTCCAAGACCTTCTTATACTTTTTTACATTATAGCAAGAAATTCTGGAAAATTCAAGAATTTTTTTGTATTTTTACTAGTAATTTTCCCATACGATTACAGTTTACCCGCAACCTGAACCTATACTTTCTTCGTATTGATCAGCTCCAACATCTGCTTCACCCTCACTTCATATGAAAATAATTCCCGGACCTTATGCAGACCTGCTGCTGCAACCTGCTGGCGTTCCTCTTCATGCGCAAGGTAATATGCCGCCTTATCCATCAACTCCTGTGCGTTTCCGTACAGCGCGAGTTCTTTCCCATCCTCAAAATACTCTGCAAGTTCCGGCTGGTAATTGGACAGCAGGAACCCTCCCGCTCCCATAATGTCCAGCGCGCGCAGGGGAATCCCGCTTTGTATGGAACGCAGGCTCATATTAAGATTGATTTTGGAATTACGAAACACGACGGGCATCTGTGAGACATAGTCCACAACCCCCCCCCTTTTTGTCTGCGGCAGCTTTGCTGTATCCGATGCAGTATAAAGAGTCAGGCAGAACCTTTTTGAAGCTTCTGCAAGCAAATGCAGCCGCTCATTGGCGGTAATCTTCCCATTAAGCATCTCCGCATACAGTTCGCGCTTCGTCACAAAGTAACCCCCTGGCAAGTTCATGGAAATAAATTGATTCATCTTTTCAATTATTTCATCTGTGAGAAGCTCTCCCACAAAATTATAGCCGTAAATCTTTTCCTGCGCTTCCATAATGCCGGACAGATATCCCCTGACATAATCCGGAAGGTAATTGATGCGGTCATACAGATTATTCTCATACAGACTCCCCACAAAGGAAATATCGTGACAACCTTTCTCTTCTCCTGTTTTTTCCAACAGGCGGCTAAGCCGCGTGGTATTCACTGCCAACGGAAAGTGATAACAGTGCTCTGCGCCCAAAGCCTGAAGCTGCTGATACTGTAACATGTCAAACGCAAAAATATAATTGTACGCACTCTTTACCGAGGGGGAAAACAATGTCCAGTGCGGACAATCATAAATCCAGGATATATATTTTATCCTGCACCGCTTTGCAGCTTTAGCAATAATAGGGAAAAAATTAAATGAGAAAATGCAGTCCGCTGCTTGCTCTCCTATCATCTTTTCCAGGCAGGCTGACAATGCTGTATCCTGTTCATAGTCTTGGCATGGGGTATCGCAAACTGCAATTTCATGACCCAGGGATTGTAATGCCAGCAGCATATCGTCCCGCGAATTTTCGTTCCAGGTATAATATAATATCTTCATTCTCGCCTTCCATTTCTTCCGTAATTACAGGGTATTATGCAAACTCATTCAAATCTATCACCATATCATTTGCCGGCGCTCCCATCTGTCATAACATCGTATGTTGCCGGATTATCTGCTTTGCCGCAGCAGATACATGCGGGCAAAGCCCTGCATCATCCGCTGCATACTTTAGACGCCGCAGGTAGAATTTTGTCTGCAGATATTTACGCTGCGCCTGTTCAAATGAACCACAATCATGCAAGAAACGTTCTTCCAGAGGAACCGCCCCTTGCTCTTCCATCTGCAGGATTTCCAAAATATTTTTAAGGATTGCCATCTCCGTATCGACAAACCGTTCATCCCAAACCTGCCCTAAAACTTTGCGTACCTCGTTCACCTTATCCAGAAAGAGCAGAGACTTCCATCGCTCCTTTAACTCCAACATCAGCGCAAAATGTTTCCTGTATTGTTCTGTATAGACTTGGGGCTGACTGCTATAGTCTGGCAGAAGATTCTGGTAAATTTTCAGAAATGCTTCCTGAGATTCATCATAACCTGTAAGGTTAAGATACCCACAGTCATGGATGCACCAGGGCTGCTTCCCGGCATGCACCCACAACTCATAACCCTGGCGCGCAAATTCCAACGACTGCGAAATATCATAAAAATCCCAGCCTGAAAGCACATCTTCCCTCCAGGAAATATCTTTCGCCGTCATCAGAAACATGCCATCCAATGCCGCTGCCCGGACAGGTTTCTCTGACAGGAAATTATGGAACGCTTTCTTCTCGCTGCAGCCCAGTACATTTCCCAGATTCCAGCTGCGGTAAAATCTTCTGTCCGCCAAAAGGCTGTCCGCACCTAACACACCGGCAATCCCTGCCTGTGGATGCTGCTCAAACAGCTTCAGAAATTCCATCAGGATATCCGCTTGTACCAGAAACACATCCTGATGCATATAGACTTTATACTCTGCAGCGGACTGCTGCATTGCCAGGTTGTATCCCTGAAAAATGCTTTCTGCCTGCCGCACTGGATAGACCTCCGCCACATAGCCATCCGGCAGACGCAGACGATTGATGTAAAAGAGGCATTCCTCCAAATATGTATCATCATTGACACAGATGATAAATGCGATTGATTTTGACATACCGTTTCCTCCTGCAAAGAGAAATATTCTTCTTGTGGAATTCTTTGTCACAGTTGGTAATCCATAAGTCTTGCATACCGCTGCAGACGCTCTGGATATTCCACATTCGTCCGCTTATAAACAGGCTCCAGTTCCCTCATAATCTTCTGGCACTTTTGAAGCATCTCCATATCCTTCTGCCCAATTGCCTGTTCTGCCACTAACGATGCCCGGTAGCCCTGAAATCTCTGCAGCCATGGAATCATCTGTATTTCAATTTGCTCTTCCCCAAGGTAGTCAATCATTCTCTGATATGCTGTAACAATATCAAAGGCGACCTGCAGGTCCTTCGTATGGGCAGTAGAACTTGCCCGCTGGTAATAATGATAAAATGGGGTTTGCAAATAGCAAACCCTCCTCGCGTTTGAGGCAGCCTTTATAAAAAATACCAGGTCTGCGCCAAACCGCAGCTTCTCATCGAATGCCAGCAGCTTCCCATCCTCATTTAAGATATTTCTATGAAACAGCTTGCACCAAATCCAGGAAGTCACACCGCGGTAACGGTCCCTGATATACACATATTCAAACAATTCTTTCCTTCCGAAAATCTCTTTTGACACTGGATGACTGTTCTCTATCGGCTTACCGCCCTCATCAGTCTCCCAGTAATAGCCGCACGCCGCCATATCCAACTGGTTCTGCCTCATAGCGGACATCATTGCTGCGTACATCTCAGGCTCCAGCCAATCATCACAATCCACAAATGCCACATATTCGCCGGCGCTGCTCTGCAGCCCCACATTTCTTGCGCTGCTCTCTCCGCCATTGGCTTTGTGGATTACCTGCACCCGCGTGTCTTTGTGGGCATAACGCTCTGCGATATCTCCCGAGCCATCCGTGGAACCATCATCCACGCATATAATCTCAAGATTCTTAAACGTCTGCCCGCATACGCTGTCCAGACATTTGGGCAGATATTCTGCCGTATTGTAAATTGGAATAATGACTGATATTTTTTCGTCCATGTGCAATTCCTTTTCCTCCAACACTAAAAATAGTGATATCTGCAAGCAAATACAATAATATTTGTTGCAATCATTTCAGAACACACTCCTTTTTTACAGTATATTCTTCGCTGTTATCATAGCAATCCATAATTCTCCCGGTAAATCCGGTATGCCTCCTGCGGCATGAGCTTTCTTACCGCTTCCCAATTCCCTTCCCCTGCCAGTTTCCTCACAGAGGAAGCGCTGATATGTTCCCCTTCCTGCTTCATTCTGGGAATCTCTGTAAGCTTCATTCCATAATAGGGCAACATGCGCTTCATTTCCTCATTGTACTGCCGTGTCACCTTATCCGTAGGCTCCTCGCCCACAAACCGCTCCGTAATCCCCAGACGCGGCGCAATGCACTGGCAGAATATCTGCAGGTCAGTCGTTGCATCTAGCGCTGCCTCCTGCTTCCTTGCTTTCTCAAAATATAAAGGCATAGTCTCATAAGACAGTATGAATTTCCCAGACGGCACGGCACATACATTTTCCATCTCTTCTGTCTGTGCCTGAACCATGGCATAGCGGTCGGCAAAAGTAATGTCCGACCTGTCTTCTTCCACCACAAATATATAGAGACAATCCACGTCCTCTCTGGCAGTCTCAATCAGATGCAGATGCCCTTTCGTCATGGGATTGCAGTTCATGACAATCGCGCCAATTTTCTCCCCGGCTCCCTGAAACTCCTTATTCTGCACCTGCCTGATATATTGCTCCAGCGCCTCATGCTCCTCTGTGCTAAGCGCTCTTTTGCCAATTTGCAAATACCCCGGGGGGTATTTTTCCCTTGTTTCTTTGGCAAAAGGCAGAACACTATCTGCCACCGTTTTAGCAATTGCCCTATTTCCAGCATAATTTGTATGTGCCGGAATCTCATAGAACCAGTATTCCTTCCGCTTATTATAGGTTTCTGCCAAATTTAATTTGTACCCTTCTGTATGCGTATATGTTCCAAAATCCTCATATATGGAAACTACCATATCACCTTCCCGTATTGTCAAGCTATCTAAAACTTCTCTATATAAACTCAATTTTGTAAGCCGTGGCACTATAATTCCTATGATTGAATAAACCTCTCCTCTGTTTGCCAATTCCTTATGCAGACAGAACAAAAAAGTTTCTTTCTCATCTGACACCGTAGTGCCTGCTACAATACATGGTCCGATTACATATATTTTCCTACTGGCTTTGTTCCCAAAGTATTTTATTTCCACTTTTTTTCCTGCAATATATACCGGCACCGTCGTTTTACTCCCACATAAGCCATTCCATTCTTCCTTAGTCACCTTTCTGCCATATACTTTCTGGCAATATGATATTTCTTTCTCAGAACCTGTTTCAAAAACCTCAGGCATACAATAATAACAATTGTCTTCCCCCTCCTTTTTGAACAGTACATCTTTCTTTTGCGGGATTGTCACCTTCAAAAAACGAAAAGATTTACATTTTCTAATAAATTGATTTTCTGTCCAGTTATAAAAATTACTGGCAATTGCGCATAACGCCCGATACCAATATTTTTCCGCTTCGCCTTTGGCTTTCCTATTTGAAGGATTCCAGTAACAAACAAATTCCGTTCCTTCTGAATATATATTCAAAAATGCGGTTTCCGGTACAGAAACTTCCTCTTCACCTCGTCCGTTTACTAACTTTGGATATAATACCTCCCATTTCTCACCCCATAATTTTATATGATAGCCGCAATCTGCCATGAGCTTATAGACTCGATAACTGCATTCATTCAGATTATATATCTGTATCCCTCTTATCTTAGGATACACCTCTGAAAAAAAGTCCACCAAAACTTTCTGTTCCATGTTTTCCAACTCACCCAACACAGATTCTATAATATTCTGTCTAATCTTGTTTCCCTTCCATTTATCATCATAGGCAAAATACAGTATTTCCCCCTGTGCATTAAACATAGGAACCAGAGCATTTTTAATGTCTGCTCTCTGAAATATTTCTCTAAATTCTTCCCACATGGCATCGTTATCTGGCGTTACAATAATTCTCTCCCGAAAAATAAAATTCTCTTTATCCTCTGAACCTGCGGTATTTAAGAAACTGTCATAAGTGATAATTCCATAATACATTTCCTCGTCATATACCACCAGTATATCATCCATATGGCCTTTACGTAAAAAATAACTTCTTATATAACTGCGGCTAACCTCACCTTTCTGCACGGCAAATACATCTGTGTCCAAAAACCGAATCATAATGTTTTTCCTCCTAATTCAAGCATTCGATAGGTTTAATACCATGCTGGGTTTCTTATAATTATCCAGATACTGGCTATAATTATCCTCACCATATACAAACTCTTCAAATTTCTTCTCCATCTTCATATAAACCGGAATATCCTCTTTACGAATGCCAACTGCCTGCAGCAACTCCTGACGCTTGACTTTATAGGAAACATACATATTAAATTTAGCCCAAAATACGTCAAGGCAGCGCACTTTCAGAAAATCAAGCGGTATCGGAAAATCAAACACCCACTCATAATCAAAACAGTAAACGCCGTCATCCTGCAACATTAGATTCCCAAATGTCATGTCAAGGTTAGAAACTTTCAATGACTGGACCGCACCGCCAACTGATACGTCACCAAACATGTTTCGGTAAGCATCCGTAATTTCAAACTCTGCCAGCATGTCCTGATTCACTTCAAAACAATAATCAATAATTTCAGCAAATGCAGACAATATTTTCTCTTTAGGCAGCCGAAGCAGGGGCAATATCTTTTGCTCCAGAGAAACACCTGACAGACACCCATATTCAAGCTTCGTTTCGTCTCCTGCGCCTGTTACCTGCGGCTTAAGGTAAGTAATATTTTTAAATTCATCCTGTAAAATGGGATATGATGTATTCATGGCCTTAAAAATGTCATAATCTCTCTCTGAACTGCAAGCATATCTTTTCTCTACCCTAAACTGTTCCTCCTGGTCGAAAATTATAGTACTGGTCTGATAACCCATCCTTCTTTGTTTCGCATAGTGTGCATAAACCACCTTGCTCTCTGACTCATTACAGACTGCCAGAAAAGAATTGGAGAAATAACCGAACATCCCATCCCGGCATACCTGGTCCGCCATAATGGCATCATTGTACAATGCAATCCTGGGCATATCATAATTGGTATTCCAAATCCTCACCTCTCCGGGACCAGGCAGGTACGCATCCGAATAGACAGAATCCGGTAACTTATAATCCGGACAGGGATAGTAAAATTGAAACTTGCATATTCCACAATTTTCAAACATCTGCACCAGTTCCGGCTTAGAAAATGTCCTTACGCCCGTATGGAACCTGTAATCTTCCACACCGGCAAACCTTTTTCCTACATGGTCCTCCCGCGCCCCATTCAGATACTTTAAACCCATTTTATTTTCTATGGCAATTAAAATCTTGCCATTTGGCTTTAAGAGCCCCTGTACCCGCCGCAGCATGGCTTCGTAAGGATTTTCATCATCCAGATACAGCGCGGCATATTCCAGTACACCAATCAGTGTGACATAATCAAATTTTTCTTCTAATTCCATATCCTGAAAATTCCCCACTAATATCTCTAAGTTACTGCATTCTCTGTTCCTATATGCATTGATTGTCGCTCTTCTTTTAGAAAGTTCTATCCCAACAACCTTTTGGGCCTTCCTGCACAAAAAGCCGCTGATGCCCCCGCAACCGCAGCCGATTTCAAGAACACTGGCGCCTTCCTGCAACGGATACCATTCTATGAGATTACCACGGATATCAGAAAAGTGATATAAGACAGGCCATTTTCTGCTCTTATGCAGAACCTCCCGCCAATTTCCTGCTTTGGCGATTTCCAGCATTTCATTTTCGATGTCATCCCCATCATTGTATAAATCTTCCCCTTTGTAAAACTTATCATTCAAGGTTACTTTCCCAATCATCTCTTTCATATCATCCTTACTCCTTATCTGTCAGCTTGCCGTCCAGCAGCGCCATATAAAAATTGTAAACATCCCCACGGATAAATTTCCTTTTATAGGACAGCTTATGAACAGGGCTGACATCATTAATAGCATTCCATTCCCGCAGATTAAAAGCAAACGGCATTTTTCCAAACAATACATGCGGATTGCTGTTGTTGACATAAGCCATATTAGAAAAACACGCCGCATTTGTAGAATTATTATCCACGACCACAGAAAAGGCGATATGAAACAAATAATATTCTTTAAGCACCGTCTCATGAATCCAATATTCAAACAACATATTTCTTAAATCGTGGAAAATAGGCAGTCCCTGCCTTGCATAAATCCACCAACTGGATATTTTCAGCACCGATTTATCAAATAGCGACCAACGAAATGCAAAGATATCACCTTCGCACATATATTGCGGAACTTTCCTGCTGCAGTACACAGTGGCGTCAACCCACAATCCGCCATACTGGTACAGAAGTTCCATGCGGATAAGATCGGACATATGCGTTCTTGTAATAATACCCATAGCAGATTTCTCCATAACATATTCTGGAAATCGAATGTAATCATACAAATTTTTTTCTGTAATTATAACAACCTCAAAACCATTGGGCTTATTTTTCCGAATAGACTCAATGCATTTTTGGACTAACCGGGGAGCCGCCTTCTCTCCTTGCAGCCAGCACACCCATATGGTCTTATTGATGGCAATATCTGGATTCAGCCTATCTGTCTTCTCTTCTTTCCGGAACTGGTCCGTAACTTTGTTATAGTACCTTTCTAAACATCGATACGTTTTACGGTATAATCTTTCTCTTGCTCCAAGTTCCAGTCCCAGGCTACCGGAGCTGCTTTTCCCTTTCCCTTTCAAGATACCTCCTGCTTTCATCAGTTTTTATCCGCTGGAATGATTTCAAATATAATATCTTCTAAATTCACAATCCTGCAATCCACTTTTACCGAAAGCTGCCTTTCAATATTATCATGGTCCCAAATTACTGTATTGATTACGGCATCCACATTCCCCGATATTTCCGCAGGCTGCCTGATACAGATACCTTGGTATGGCTTCATCTTCTTGCAGTCTATCCCATATTCTATGACTACATCTGAATGCTGCAACTCCCTGATAAGATGCCGCCCATATAAACCCATGCCATAAACTGCAATACGGCACATTTGTTTTTCTGCCAGAAACTCTGAAACGCTATAGCCGTTTTGCCTGACTATCAACCACTGGTTAGTAAGATCCAGATATCTCTGGGCATTGCTGCGCTTTCGCAGTTCCTTGCTTTTGGGAACAAGCCAACATATATACATGGCAAAACTCCCACATAATATCCCCAGTACAAATCCAGCGCTGACAAATACTATCTCTCTCATTCCCTGACCTCTTCCAAAGCTTCCATGGTTGCCTGCAGATATGCATAGCCATACTTTATATCCGGTTCCAGATGAGCGCCTTCCGCCCACTCATTCCAGGCATTTATAAACACAAAATTCTCTTCTAATCTATGATTCTCCTTACTCTCAAGCAGGACATCCTTCAACCATCTCTTATATAACGACGGCTTCAGCCCATAGAAAATAGTAGCGCCCGTCATCCCTTTCCTTGGTGTATTGTCGAAAGAGGTCATGACCCCCCGGAAAATTGTTTCACCCTTGGGCTTTGCCAAATAAGACCTGTTTTCTATCATAGCTGCAGCATCACGAACAATTCCCCGAAAATTCGGATTCAAATATCCCTTAGGAGTAAGATATTCAGAATGTTTTGCCACTCCATGGGGAGGTAATTCCACAAATGCATCTGCACCCCATTTCTCTGCAGCTGATTCCGAATTGACTGCCGTTGTTATCATAATATAAAGCCCTGGAAAACCGTTTTCTGCGGCTATTCTACGAAAATTGCCCAGCATATCACAGAACCTTTCCTGACAAAACATATCGCTGCGATAAATTATCAATAACGGTTTACCATCTATTGTGATATACCGCCCATCTTTTAACAATGGGAGGATATCTTCCATAAAATATCCGTCATCCTCTTTTCGTAAACGCTGTTCATAAATGATTTCATTACTTCCTTCATCCCATTTACTAGTCCAATTCTCATTTGCCCAAGTTAGACAAAATGGCATCTGTATCTCTTTATGCTCTAAAAATAGCTGAAGCGGCTTCTCCATAATCCGTTGCCCGGAAAACCAATAATAGTAGAAACTGAATCCATATATTCCATATTTCTGAGCAAGAACTGTCTGCCTTTGCAAAACCTCTGGATTGGTCAACGTATAAAAACCTACATCATAGGGAATCTGGGGCTGATAATGCCCGCAAAACTGAGGCATTGTCTGAGTGACATTAGTCCATTCGGTAAACCCCTTCCCATAATAGTGATTGTTTACCTCTATCTCGTAATACTGCGGCAGATACCAGGCTATCAGCTTGGCGTCTGTTTCCCTCCTCTGGAAATCAGACTGGGCAATATCAAAGAACTGCGAGTGTTCTTTTTTTCCCATTTCTTCAAGGTACTCCAAAAACTGCAGTTTGTCTTCCACCGAATTATTATGCGCAAATGGATCTAAAACCACTGCTGCAACGTCATGGTCGCGACAAAACCTTTCCACCCTTTCTGCAACTTCAAAATGGTATATCCGCGCACCTATCACAATCAAATCCACGCTGTCTACGGCTTCTTTTAATTTGCATACCTTTTTACCATACTTTTCCGTTCCAATCTGCATGGAAGCATCGTTATCTATTATTAACTGCAGCCGGTCAGCACACAACAAATCCTGCAAGACCTGGTAAACCGCATCCGCGCCTTTTCCGGTGCCATAAATGCCGATTCTTGTATCCTGTTCCTTCAAACACGCCTGCAACGCTTTCTCGATTTGTTCTCTTTCCGTTACCAACCTGTCACCTCTCTTCTCAAAGTCCTTAACTGTTCTTTGCAGTAAATATTTTTAGAGTTCCTGCCAAAGTATAATTTGCTTTGTACTTCCTGTAATTTCCTCTATCTCCTGCTTTATCTGCCAGCAAATATCTTCATTTCCTATGGCAATCAGAAGATAATCATAGGAAGCTTTTGTTAATTCCTCCATCCCAGCCAGCCGGATATTCTCCTGCAGCTGCCCCGCTTTATATTTGTCAATCCACACGACAAGATGGTATCTGCTGTCCGCCTCTATTTCTCTGACAATGTCTATACCAATTTTCCCCGCGCCATATAATGCCAAACTACCGCCGATGGGTATCTTTCTCGCCAGCCTGTGCAGTTTATAACGAATTCTCTCTCTGGCAAAGTCCATGGTTTCCATATAATATGACACAATTTTAAGGATATCCAATACCATCTGTCCTGCGCCCGCAAGCCTGTCGATTTCTAACAGATTGCCGATAATCTCAAGTTCATATCCCCTTATACCTCTTCGTATGTATTCTGTGTAATAACTATTAATCCTGCCAACGGTATCCTTTACCAGTTTCTCATACTTATGGGAAACTGCGTACTCCATCTGCCATCTCAAACCCTTTACCAAGTCATTGATGGCTGCACTGCTCAGATTCGTTATTTTGCTGTCATCATAAGCATAAACATATGCATTGATAGGAACGAAAAGCACCGTCTTCGCAATATCCAGGCACTGCAGCAGAAACGGCGGATCCTGATAGCGCCTAAGAGCTGGAAACATAATATGATTTTCCTGAATCAACACGGAACGAAACAGATAACATTGATAAGAACCTACATACTGATAATCCCTGAAATCTACAAACGTTTCACATCCGCCGCTGATAAAATCCCGAAACAACGGTGACTCCTCCCATGTCCCATTGCAGTCAATCTGCAGAAAACCACAGCTCACCGCTGCACCCTTCTCCACAGAGGCGTTATATAATGTTTCCAGCACATTTTCAGAGGCATATACATCATCCGCATCAATAAAACACATAAACTCCCCTCTGGCTGCCTCTATGCACTTATTTCTTGCCGGTCCTGCCCCCTTATTCGACTGCTTGAATACAACAATCCGCTCATCATATGCAATATATTCTTCCAGAACAGACAATGAATTATCTGTAGAGCCATCGTCACAACATAAAACCTCTATCTCCTTTAAGGTCTGCCCAATCACACTGTCGAGACATCGCCCCAAGCAATCCTCCATATTATAAACCGGCAGGATAACGGAAACCTTAATATTCTTCACGGCAGTCTCTCCTTTTCCATACACACTCATTCCATGTCACGCCAAATATTTGTCCAACTCTACTATCTCTTCCTTTCCATGGCAGTTATCAACTGTATTTATAATTTCTTTCTTATACAGCGAATTCAACAGTACAATAATATTGTTCTTATTGACAATCTGCTCATACTTCATAATCTGCCTGCCCCGATAAACGCCGCCTGCTTTTCTCGTATCTATAAAGCAAATAGGGAAGTCCAAATCTTTTCCAAAAAGCTCCCATACCGCATCCATGCGGCGTCCAATGCCCCAGAATGCCACTTTTTTCCCCCGAAAAGAATGCAGCAGTTCTTGGACTATCATTCTGTTTTTCAGCAGATTCTCCCGGAAAGGCCGCTGCCCTATATCGCTAAGTGTACCCCAGCAAAAACAATCATAAAAATAGGAAAACCCTCGTGGAACATTGCTTCTTTCTAAAGACTCCTGACAAATCCCCAATTGTTCCAATCCGCTCTCTCGAAGAAACTCAAAAAATGCCTCCCTCTGCTCTGGCTTGGCGGCAATGGTGACTTCATACCTCATATCGCTTAAACACCGGGAAAAGAAATAAGCGGCATGTATGTCCCATATCCCATGCTGCTCTAACCCCCTTCTTATTTGTAAATAAGCACGGAAACGGTTCATTGGTTCTGAGAGATTGCCAATCCTTGATGCGCTGTCATGCTTCCTCTGATGGACTAACGCCCGGCATTCAGATACATGCACCATTTTTTCTGCCAGCATTTTTGCCATCTCAAAAAAATATACGTCGTTGCGGCTGGGCAAAGCCTGGAATTGAAGTCCTGTCTCCTTGAGAAATTCTCTGCGCAGCAGAAAAAGCCAGGGGGCATTTGCTATTTTTAATGTATTTTCCAGCGAAAGTTCCTGCAGCAAATGGGGTTTCTTTGCCTGTTCTTTTTCCTTATCAGATTCAGGCTGTCTGGAAGAGATAACAATATTGTCAACAGTTCCTTCAAATACATCCCATTCGCAGTAAGCAATATCTGCCTGGTATGTATCAATCGCCTGAAATAGCTCAGAAAACATATTAGACTCTATGATATCATCAGCATCCACAAATCCTACATACGGAGTATCAATTATTTCCAATGCAAAATTTCTGGAATATGCCGCTCCCATTCTCTTCTTATTGTGGTAAACCTGTATTCGTTCATCCTTTTTCTGATAAGAGGTTAAAACTTCATAAGAACCGTCATCAGAACAATCATCTATGCAGTACAGCCAATAACGCGTAAAACTCTGGGCGAGGACACAGTCGAGCGCCTCCCGCAGATATTCTCCCGCATTATACACAGGCATAATAACGGAAATTTCCATTTCATTCATATCTATTTCTCCTTACATACAGGCATACTTTGTTCTATAAACCTCTCAAGACTAAAAACCTGTTCTTCCCCATGGAAATGATTAATTACATCCATGATATCCTGCTCATACAAACGGTTTAATATTACGATGATATCATTCTTATTAGCTGCCTGTCCATACGTTACAATTTCCCTCTCTTTATATATTTTTCCAGCTTTTCTGGCATCCACAAAACAAATGGAAAATTCCATCTCTTCTTCAAATAAATCCCAAAAAAACTGCATACGTCTGCCGACTCCCCAAAACACAACTTTTTTTCCTCTCCAGTTATGCAATTGCCTGCAGATACTGTTTTTATGTTCTGACACTCGGTTATAAAAAAAGTCTTCTTCTACGATATCTTCAACTGTACCATTTAATAAAAGATTATAAAAGTATAAAATTTTGTCAGTTATATGGCTTTTTTCAATCGCCTCTTTGTTTACTCCCAACTGCAATAATCCCTTTTTACGAAGAAATATTAAAAACTGTTCTTGCTTCTCTTTATTTCCCGCAGTAAGAATTGCATGTCTTAAAAGGCAAATACATTGGGTAAAATAGTAGTCTCTGTAATCCTCCCATATTTTACAGCAAAGCATCCTATCTTTTATAGCATCTAACGCCAAAACTATGTCCATAGGATTTGGATTGCTTCCTATACGGAAAATACTTTGATAAACTCTTTGATGCACTAACGCTTTAAAAGACGAAGTATGCACTAATTTTTCGGCCAACATTTTTACTAACTCCAAAAAATATACATCATTTCGACTAGGCAAGGATTGGAATTCCAGGCTTTTTTCTTTTAAAAATTCACTTCGGATTAAAAAGGCCCATGGAGCATTTGTTATCTGTAATGCAATATTAAGAGGTAAGTCATTTAATTGATGTGGGTGTGTTAATTGTTCTTTCTCCTGCCCAGATTGAGGATAAAGCGATCTGTCTGTAATATTACCGATATTACCCTGAAACTTGTCCCATTCACAATAAGCAACATCTGCATGAAAAACAGTAATTGCCTCATACAATAAAGAAAACAGGTTGGGTTCTATAACATCGTCAGCATCCACAAACTTTACATATCTGCCATCAACCATCTTCAAAGCAAAATTCCTAGAATACGCGGCCCCCATTCTTTGGGGATTGCGGAAAACCCGTATCCGTTTATCCTTTTGCTCATACTCTAATAAAATCTCATATGAGCCATCATCAGAGCAATCATCAACACAATACATTTTATAAGCCGTAAAATCCTGCGCCAACACGCAGTCCAACGCTTCACGCAAATATTCTCCTGCATTATATACCGGCATTATAACCGAAATTTCAGCAACCATCAGCCCGTTTCCTCCTTATGTCTGCCGGCTTCACTTCAAGTCCCACTTGCAAGTATCCGTATCTATCTCCTCCTGCAGCCAAAGTTCCAACATCGTACAGCGAAACAGGAATTCTGCATAATCCTCCCTGCCCTCTAATTGTGCTTCATAGCTTTGCTCAATGCCCTCTGGTTTAACAATCCCGCGCTTTTTAAAACTGTCCAGATAATTTTTGATGATATCCTTGTATCTCTCATCCTGTATCCATTTTGCAAAAGGAGCTGGAAAACCCATTTTGTTCCTCCGGCTCCATATCTTCTTGGGCAGATATTTCCTACAGCTCTTCCTGAGAACATATTTGGTCCATGTATTATGGATTTTCTGCTCGTTACTCAGAGTATAGGAGAATTCTACCAAACGATAGTCAAGAAACGGAAGCCTTACTTCTAAAGACCTCGCCATGCTGTTGCGGTCCACATCATGCAGAATCCGGGGAAGCATGGTATGCCGCAGACTCATATTCATAATTCCATTAAGATAGCCATGAACCGTATCATCCGGTCTGCTCCCATCTTTCATATCAATTTCCCAAAACTTATCCGAAAAGAAAGGTCGTATTCCCTGATTTCCCCTCTGATTGGGAAAACCTGACTTTTTCTTCAAATAGCGATAACCTTCTGCCCCCAATGCCTGAACAAGCATGCCGCTGTTTATTTTCGTAAAAAACTGCGGCCAGACAGCCTGTATCTGCGCAAGCAGACGAATTGTCTTCCTCCTCGCTGCCCGACCTTCTTCCTCCAACAAATCTCGCAGCTTACTCATATAATAATACATATAACCGCCAAAAATCTCATCGGCCCCCTGACCATCCAACATGACCGTTACCGTATCTCCTACCCCGCGGTAGACACAAAATCCACTGTAAGGACTTGCCGCATGGCATGGTCCGTCATGATAATATGTCATATCTTTTAAATCCTGAATTAAGTCTTCCTCCTTATCCGGATAAATATAATGGCGATGGGAATCTGTATGGTCATTCATGCAGTCGATAAACTCTTTCTCATCACAGTCCTTTTCTTCATAAATCGATGAAAACGTATGCATTCTTGTGCCAAACTTTTTATTGACAATGCTCACTAATGTACTGGAATCCAGACCACCGGAAAGACTTGCCCCAACTTCCACATCTGCACGCAGCCTGAGACGGACGGCATCCTCCAGCAAAGTCCTGCATAAGCGGTAAGGATTATTTGTCTTCCATTTCTCCTGAAAGGCAGTGACATCTATTTTCCAATATTCCTCCCACTTCTTTTCACCGGAATGCAAATTATAGACCATATTGTAACTCTTAGGAAAGCTTTTTATATTTTTATAAAATGTATTCTCGTCCGCATCCTCCTGCACACATACCATATATCGCCTTAATTCCGTAATATTTGGTATACGCTCCTGTGGGTATATTTCCAATATGCATTTTATTTCGGAGGCAAAAATCAAGTCCTCCTTATTCTCATATAGATACAAGGGCTTAACACCAAAACGGTCTCTGGAAAACAGGATATTGTTCTCCTGCTTATCCAACAGGGCAAACGCCCACATCCCATTAAAACGTTTGGTGCAATCTGTTCCCCAATAACGGTAAGCCTCCATGATTACTTCCGTATCTGTTTCATTCTGGAACTTTGCCCCCTCCTGCTGTAATTCTTTTTTTAGTTCCACATAATTGTAAATCTCGCCGTTAAAGACAATCACAAATCTTCCATCTATGCTGTGCATCGGCTGCTTTCCAGCTTTTGACAAATCCAAAATCGAAAGACGGCGATGTCCCAGTCCTACTATGCCTTCCACAAAAATCCCGGAATCATCGGGACCCCGGTGGATAATCTTATCGTTCATACGCCGAATCAGAAGCCCCTCTGCCTCTCTGCCGTTTTTCTTAATCATTCCGACTATTCCACACATAACTTCACCACTTATATCCTTTTATCTTTGTCTCTATGTTTGTTGCAGTTCTCGCCGTTATAAAAATGCCTAATTCATATATTTCTCTCATTCTCCGCCATATCGAATAGTCTTTGACCACCTGTTTCCCACTGCCGGATACCCAGATTAACTTTCGGTATTTTAATTCACACGCCAGGGCATAGACTTCAGCATAATTATAGATATTGTTTTCCACCGATGACGGTACCCAGATTTCATCATAACAGATATGCGGAATCCGGTTCTCCTGTATAAGCGTGTCATAATCCATATATTCCTTGTCTGTGCCAATCAGGTGAATCACAGGAAACAACCCCTGCATCCTCTCTTTTTTGCTCTCAGGAAGCACCAGATAAATCTCATTCCCCTTCTGTTCATTCAATAACCTCTGCATCCTCTGCTCATTGGCAGTCATAAAAATCAGCAACTTCATATTAGCCAAGACCTCCCTGACGTCCGTTATTTTATATCCACTCTTCAATCACTCTTTTTGATGTTCCCCAGACATGTCCGCCTGTCCGTGCCGAAACTTTGCAGTAACGGCAGGCAGGAACTGGCTGGCATAAAAATTCCAGAATTTCCTGTTCCGATTGTGCCTCATATATATCTATAGAATCCTGCTCCGTCACCTCTATGTCCTTATCAAAATAGCGGTTAAAATGTTCTATGTTAGGAAGCACCGTGCAGGTATAGAGCCTGCCTTTTTTCAACATAATGCATTCGTTTGCCAGAAAACAGTTGCAGAAACTTTCCCACTTGTCCTGCATTCCTTCAGGGTCTAATGGTTGATGTCTGGAAGTTTTCACCACGTCCCCGCCATAATAATGCAATACAACCCCTTTCTCTTTCGCCAAAGCTTCAATTCCATCATAATCCAGCGCAATCGGATACTTGGTCACCTCGAGAATGATTCCGCGCTGTCGGCACGTATTCCAAAATTCTTCTTCCATCTTCGGCAGCAGAAGCCCATTCGTAAAAATATTGATTAATGCCTTGGGGAAATATTGGTATGTGACTTTAATGAACTCTGCTGCGTTCGGATTCAGCAAAGGCTCTCCGCCTTCCAAATCTATCTGAGCAACTTTCTCACCAAACAATTCCTTTAACCGCTTTAAATCTGCTTCGTATTGTTTTAAATCTGTAAAATGTTCCCTCGCAAGGGGAGAAAAATGATCGCAATTCTGACAATTTAGATTACAATGCTCCGCCAAATCCACGGCAAATTTTAATTCCTTTCTTGGTAACCTGCGCTTTACTTTCTCATATGTATCATATAACTCAGCTTCCAATACTTTGACAACCAGTCCCGGGAAAAAAATATTGGATTCCGCAACGTCTATCTCCTTTAACTGGTCACGCATTTCCCGGTAAAAACGGTAACTGGCAGTGATATAGGAAGCCTCTCTGTAATTTATTGCCGCATCTTCCAGACTGATTACCTGTTCCCCACAGAATTCTGTCATTCTTTTTTCCTTGTCGTTATCCAAAAAACAAATCGGCAAATCCAGTTTTATTTCTCTTATCTGTTCATAGATCTGCTTTCCAAGATTGGAACAGCCAAAAATAATAATCTGTCTGGACACTGTGTTTTCCTCCTAACTCAAATATAACAATTTCTTAAAAAGCATCAAAAAGGAACGCATACCGCAAAATGGAACGGCAGCCTGTTTTCTCTTCCCAAGCCTTCTCTTCCTTTATCTCCTGCACTGTCACTAAAATATCTGCTGTGTTAGTTCTATCATTTTTAAAATCTTCCGATGGCAGTACAAAGACATTGACGGCATTCTTACAATTCCTTTCATGATATCTTACCTGCGCTGGATTCAATAAACAACACGGATCTTCCACATAAAATCTGTAACCCCGCAACACTTCAAGGTTGCATTTGTTCCAACTTCTCAGCACCCTATATAGATCTTCTTCAAGCATACCCCCCCCCCCGGGGTATATTTGAGTCTCGTAAGCATTTGAGAAACGTCTCTTGTAACCTGCAGAGCTTCTGCAAATTCCGTTTCAAACAGCAAGGCCTTGTAATGCTCATTTACATATCCTAACCATTCGTTTAAAATAAGCCTTACATTTTCTCCCTCCCTCAGCATCATTTCAAAAGCAAACAAATCCAAGGCAAGCTTTTTCGGCAGAACCTGTGTGGCCGTAAATATCCAACGTGACCTAGGTGTTATTCCATCACAGTAATTACATGTAGAAATATACCTTGTTTTATAAAAATCTTCCAATGTTTCCGCCAGCTTTCCCTGAGGCGTATTCCTGACATCAACAATCTCATTTACTTTCGGAGATGGGTAGTCCTCCAACAAATCTGCGCCAATCTGCCTACCACACCAGTAAATTTTTCCATTCCCACACATTGTAACACAGAATCTCATAGAACAGTTATCCCAAACCCATTTCATCTCCTCTTCTGTCCTGTTCCTATATTCTGCATTTCCCACATCATACCATTTCATGCTCTTTAAATCTTCTGTCTGTATAGATTCCTCCTCTAATAACGCCATTATTTTGTCTCTCTGTGGTGCAACATGCACACCATATCCGCTGACTCTCAAAGTAACTCTGTCATTTTTTAACACTTTCAGATTTTCCTGTGTTGGCATAATAGTTCCGTTTGTCACAACAAATACATGTCCTATCTTAGAACTTCGCACACAATACTCTATTACCTCATTCATATAAGGATACATAAAAATCTCACCGCCGCCAAGCAATATTTCCTCAATAAAATCAACGACGCCAAGTATTTTATCTAAATCGTTCACTATATCCTCATACTCATAATGACAACTCTTCTCATATGGCACAAGGTCTGCGCAATCTTTACAATTGAGGTTGCAAAATGTTGTAACTCTAACTCCCAGATGTTCCATTCTCATAATACTATGATTCCTTTCTGTTCCCACTGTTTGTTTATAAACCCAGCCACACACAAAATCAAGGTCTCACCACACAATAATTTTCAGCCCCTAGTTCCGGAATATATTTTACCATTTTATCCAACCCATCCAGCACTGCCTCCGTAATGATATGATTATCTAAAAGCGCTTTCATCTGGCTATGCGCAAACGGTTTGACAAAACAGGCTCCCTCCTCCACAACAGAAAAACCATGCTTACATATTAGCTGCTTCATCTCTTCCATGGTAAATGTACGGTGACGCTGAAAAGATTTAGCTTTATCCGTCAATAATCCTAAATGCGGTATTATTCCAGATTCATATGCCAATGTTAAATGAAAGGAATGCGGATTATTCGTTGTAATCAACACATGTCCATGTTCCGGACAAATTCTCCTTACAGAGTTCATTAATCTATCTACATCCTCCACCTCATGTATCAATCCGGCCAACAATATAAAATCAAAATCTTTTCCCTGCAGTTCATCCACCTTGTCTTCCACAAACCCATAAATACATTCTATGTTCTTTTCACTCTCTTGGCGATACCGTTCAGCTCTTTGGAACATGATATCTGCAGGTTCCACAACCGCCATATAATCAAAATCCCCATAACTTAAGAAAAAAGGCTCCATCCCACAGCCAATTTCCAGCATTCTTCGCGTAGAATATCTCTGCAAGATTTCCCGCATTTTTTTCTTTCTATATTTTGTTAAAATAACTTCAAAATCTCCATTTTCATAGTCTTCCAAAAACTGCCTTCCATAGGCATCCATATCAACCGACATCTTTTCTGCCTCCTCGGTATTCCTCTAAAATAATTCTGCTAATGTCATCCATATCCTCTTCCTGGTATCTCTGGTCTATTGGTATCATGAGCATATATTTTGACAGCCTCGTTTCTAATGTATTCTCCTCAAAATAAGATGGAACATGACGCCACCAGGTGGGTGTATAAATATGCCTGGCCACTATCCTCTGCCGCAGTTCCTCATCTTCAATCAATAACGGATAGGATATATGCGTCTCCGAATCTATATTTACTGAAAATACATTGTATCTCTCCAGTTTACTGTGCAGCCTGAGCATATTCTTCTTTCGGATGTCTTTCACCTGTTCATAATCCACAGACTGCAGTATCCTCCTTGTAAGGGCAGACATTGCATGAACCTCTTTCCCCAGCCGCTCTTCATTTGCCAAACTCTCAGGATACAGTTCATTCGTGCTATGCTCCAGCACCGACATCAAGAATAATGCATGTTGAGCTGATTCCCCTTCCGGCAAATCCAGTTTCTCAATGTCATTTTTTATCAGATACGCGCCATCGCACACACCAAAAAATTTCCTGGCAGAGTAACAATTATAGACTCCATCTAACGGTTCGGAAAAAAATGCATGGCAGTTATCAATAATTAAATTCGAGCCTCGGCAAAGACTTACCACTTTGTGAATTTGTTCCTTTCCGGCATTTCCATAATAATTAATCCACATAACTGCCTCATCTTCCCCAGGTTCAATCCCCATTGGCGTCAAATCAACGTCCAGGCGGTAATACTCATACGGTATCCCCAATGCGTCTGCCGGGTCTGTGGAATTCTGACAATTCAGATAGGGGACATATAATTTCGTAGGCTTAATTACCGCCAGTGCATACCAAAAAGCGCTTCTTCCACAATCCAAACGCACCACATCATTCTGCGGCAGGTTATCAAAATATTCCTTTCTCCTAACCGGCAGCTCTAAGGGCAAATAGCCACCATATTCCTCTCTTATACCCCCCCCGGGTATATTGCATATTAACATATATCTCACTCCCATTCTCTTGAAATTTTTCTGTCAATTCATAACATCCCTCTAATACCGGATAAGTTATAACATTGTTTTCTATCATCTTTTCCATCATGCTATGCGGAAAAAACTTGAGAAAATAAGAACCGCTTTCCACTATCTTAAACCCATGCCCTTCTACTTTTTCTGACAGACTCCTGATATCAAATACCGAGTGCTGCTGAAACACACGATTCCGCTCAGATAACTCATGAACATCACCTATCAGTCCCATTTTCTCTGCCAGCATACGGTGAATAGAATTTGCATTAGGGACATTAATATGTACGATAGTTTCCTTTTCCCTGGCATTTCGGCAAAGCTGCTTTATCGCTTCTAATATTTTATCAGGAACTTCTACCTCATGCAGCAAACCACTGCATAAAATAAGGTCAAAACCTTCCTCCTGACCTTCTGCCCAATCTTCAAAAAACGCATTTATACACGTAATTTTGGGGCTCCCGGAGCTTAGCCTTTTGGCATTTTCAAAAAAAATCCCGCTCGCTTCCACAATTGTAATTGTATCATAACTGTCCGCTGCCAAATACTTAAAAATCGGTTCCATGCCACAGCCAATCTCCAGAATACTCCTAGGCTGAAACCTCTCAATTATTTCCAGTATCTTCTTTCTGCGGAACTCTACCTGATACCTCTCAAATCCATCATTCAGATATTTATCTGTATAGTCTTCTATATTACGCATTAGCTTTTATTCCCTCCGGCATTTATTCTGTTTATATATTGTTGAGCGCCTCAATCACATAATTCTGTTCCTCCTCTGTTAATCCATTATAAAACGGCAGAGACAGGACTTCTCCGGCAAATTGCTCTGTCTTTGGCAAATCTCCCTTCTGATAACCCAGATACTGAAACGCATCTGACAAATGTGGCGGTATGGGATAATGAACCATGGTACGAATCCCTTTGTCCATCAATTTCTGTTGCACCTCTGCCCGGTTCGCGACCCGCACTACATACTGATGCCATACGCTCTTGACCTCTGGCAGAACTGCCGGCAAAATTATCTTTTTATTATGGATTCCCTTATTATACCGATTAGCAAGCTGTATCCTTTCTTCATTAAGCCCGTCTATATGTGTTAATTTCACCCGCAGCATCCCTGCCTGAATCTCATCCAGCCTGGAATTCATCCCCACCATGCTATGGTGATATTTCTCCCTGCTTCCATAATTTCGGTAAGTTCTTGCCAGTTCTGCCAATTCAGCATCATCTGTTACCAACGCCCCCCCATCTCCAAATGCTCCCAGATTCTTGGTTGGATAAAAAGAAAAACAGCTGATATCGCCGAACGTACCGACTTTTCTGCCTCTATATTCTGCCCCATGCGCCTGTGCACAATCTTCAACTACCTTCAGACGATACTTCTGAGCAACCTGCATTATCTCATCCATGGCTGCTGGCTGTCCATATAAATGAACTGCCAATATCGCCCTCGTTTTGTCAGTTATCTTTTCTTCAATTTTCCCCGTATCTATGTTATGGTAATCATCCGGTTCTACAAACACAGGAACTGCTCCATTGAGCGCAACCCCCAACGCACTGGCAATATATGTATTGCCCTGCATAATCACTTCGTGCCCTTCCCCTATACCCAATAAATGAAAGGCAATCTGCAATGCCTCCAATCCATTGCCTACGCCTATACAGTCTCCAACACCCAGATACGCGGCAAATTCCTTCTCAAAGCTTTCCACTTCCTGCCCTAACACATACCATCCGCGCCGCAAGACCTCCAGCGCTTTCTCTTCATATTCATTCTGATATAATTCAAATCCCCTGTCCAAACGGTTACACTGTATCATCATCTTCATCCTTTTTGCACATTTTCAGAAAGACCTCGTAATCCCTGATATAATCTTCCTCTTTGTAATACTCAGAAGCCAGGACCATCAACACTGCATCTGATGAAAAATTATACATTTCATGCCACATATAATTCGGCACAAACAGTCCCTCGTAAGGCTTCTCCAGCGAAATCACTTTCTTTTCCGTACCATTATCCAAAAGCACGTCACACGAACCATGGATACATATCAGAATCTGTTCCAAATTCCTATGTGCATGGAATCCTCTATGTACCCTCTCCTTTGTCTCATACAGATAATACACGCGTTTTATCTCAAAAGGGATATCTTTCATTTCCTCCAGGGCAACCAAACGTCCCCTTTCATCTCCATGCTGCTGAAATACATATTTCACAATCTGCATAATACAAATTTCCTTTCCTTCACGCTGTCTTCAACCCTTAGTCTACATTATTGCTTCCCCTTTATCTGCAAGACCTTTTGCATAATAGGCAAGCAATGTATCCACTACCTTTCGGACGTCATGGTACTTCTTTACATAATTACGGCTATTCCTCTTAACCGCCAGCAATTCCTTTTTCTCCATCTCCAACACCCTGCTGATATTGCTGACAATATCTGCCACATTATCTCCCAGACTAAGCAGCGGCAGTTCCTTATGCCTCTGTATCTGAGCATTTACAATCGCATGTTCCTTAACCCCGCCCATTGTGATTTTCCCCTGCTCCATTCCTAACAATACCGACATTCCTGCCGAAGTTGAATAAGTCTGATCTAAAATAATATCTGCGGACTTTGACAACTCAACATATTCTTTATACGGCATCCTGCCATCAATAACGAACTCTGCCCTGTCCCCATATCTTCGTTGAAGTTCTATAAAGGCCTCCCTTATAACAGGGGTTCCTTTAAATCCTTTTCTGTTAAGAGGATGCAGTATCCGCAGCTTATCAGGAATCTCCATGCAGGGTTCCTCCCCAATCACTATGGGCATCGGCAGAAGATCTGTAGACTTTTCTCTTTCCCAGTCCGTATTATGCATTTCATAATAACACCAGTCCATCGGAATCATCAAATTGATATTTCTATAAAATTCTTTTTCATATTCCAAATATGCACGATTACTTTTCAAGTAGCATATTCGCCCATTATTGTCAATTTCCTCACACTGTCTGCACAGCCAGGGACTGATTTTCCCATAATTTTGGTGAAACGAACCGTCGCACCCACATAACAAAACAACTGAAAGCCTGGCGCTGACAACTAAATCTCTAATCTCTGCCGGAGTATAATAAATAGATATGGGATTGGGATTAATAAATTGTACAATATCATATCTTTTCATTTTCCTGAGTTGGTAAGCCTTCCATGCCGACTCCACTTTTTTTCCCAATTTGATACCCGATTGATAAGACAGACATATATCTGATGAAAAACCTTTAAATCCATCGCCGCCGCCCGCCAGTGTAACCTCATGCCCCTTCCTAATAAGTTCATCTCTCAGGTTCGCATGGGCGCCGCTATAATCTCCAACAAATAATATCTTCATCCATTCCCTCCCTGTCAGAGTTGATATATGATTTCATCCAGAGGAAGTATTACGCCAACCCCCCTGTCTTTTAACTGTCTCTCAATATTACGGTATGATAACAAAGCCGCAACAATCACGCAATCTATCCCATTGAGTTCGTCTTCCGGCTTATGGACCTCTACCGAAACTTCAAACGGTATATCCGCTCCATTCCGGTCAATCAAATACATTACCTGCACAGGGGATTTTCTTAGTTCCTCATACAGACATCTGCCCACATCATTAATTCCATATATTGCCACTTTCTGCAAATGATTCCTTTCGAGATAATCACTGATTCTTTTTCCCTGTGCCCGCTTTCGGAGCCAGCAAAGCGTAAGATTATAATAAATCGTTTGTTTTTCAGATTTTCCTTTCTCTGCTTCCAAAAATTTAGAATTATAATTTAATAAATAAATTAAAAAGGCATTTGTGACGATCAGCAATACCATCAGAATTATAATAATCACCAGCTTCATTGCAAAACCTCCATCTCTGAATGCTCCTTGATGTATTCGTATAACTTCCTGCCATTTGTCATGTTTTCTTCTTTCACTGTTTTATTTACCGAAAATGGTACTACACTTTTGATATAGCTTTCTAATACACTATTTTCATCGTCAGTCTCTGAATACTCCATTAAACTCTCGCCTGCAAGTATCGCTTCGCTTATTTTCCGGCTTATCATCTGACCTATCTTCTCAATCTCTTCCTGGCTTATGTGCAGATGCAGAACCTCTTCCTCCTGCAGATAAACATCAAGCTTTACAATCCTTCCATCACCTGTTACATAATAGTTATCGCCATGGAGTTGAAAACAAGTCCAATACAGGATATCTCTTTCATTTGAACAACAGTTGCTCTTCTTCTTTCCGTGGATACAACCGCTCTTCGGATCTATTTCTAATATCATATTAGCATGTTCTGGCAGGAACAATACCCTATCGTTATCATATAAAACAAACAGAAAGGAACCGGTCTCCCCTTGAAATCCCTCTGGATAACTGTCAAATACCCTCTCTTCCCCAGAAACCGGATTCCAAGAGATAATTTTCAACTGCGGAAATTGCACTATCCAAAAAAACGTTCCGTCATAACAGCTAGCTGCAATACCGCCCTGGCAATTCTCTATCTTATGCAACGTATATTGCAGCGTCTTCATGTTGAATTCCAATAAGTAATTGGCTGCATAGCACCCAACCCAAAATGTATCCTCTCGAACCACTGGTCTGATATTCAGCAGATAGCTGGGATTAACACGGCAGCCTTCCAGCAGCTCTATACAGGCTTCCAAATATGTCAGCTCCAGTGTCTCCGTATCAAGCCGAACAATAGCAGGGTAATATGTAGGAATCAAGAATATATGTTTGCCATAAACTACAAAATCTGCAAACTTTTCTCCTAAATTCTCATTGCCATACTGTTTCAAAGGTAACTTTAGAAATGTGCCCAGTCCAATATCATAAATTGCAATTTCATCTGCCATATACGGTACTAATACCAAACAATCTTTGTATTTCGCAATGGCAGCGTATAAGTAACGCTTACACATTCTTTCTCCCGGAACACTTGCCAAAAACCTACACTTTCCACTCTTCCACTCAACTTCAAACAGAGCGTTGTAATCCCCTTGGAAAAACCATCCTGTATTTCCCTCCCAGACAATCGCTTCCGTATATAGATTCCCGACGTTCCTCGTATTCCTGTAATTTAAAATATTCTGCAGCATGATTGGCTTCCCGGTCTGTCTATATAATGAAAGCAGGAACGTCTTATCGCCAAAATACGCATCCGATATATCAATAGCCCTACGGAAATCGGTTGTATCATCAAAGATTCCATTCCTGTTCTTCCTGAACTGCTCTACCATGTCCTCATACTCTTTTAACAACTGCTTATCTTCTATCGCCAACACAGTATGAAGCAGAGGATTCGGCCGCCAAAGCAGCAGTGCATCATTCAATCCCTCAAAATATTCAATGACACTCTTTATTTTTGTTATCAAACTCCGTAGTTCAGAGGGCGAAACCATATTTGTATCATATACGATAACTTTCTTCCTGCACCCATCACGGTAAATCTTTTCTTTCCAGTCTTCCGGTATCCCACAGGTATTACTTTCCTCATATTCAATCATCGCAGTTCCTTCTCTTGCCGCTACTAATAGCATAAACTAAAAAATCCATAGTTACACAAAGATAACCACGGATTCTGAATCGCTCATGTTTGCTTACTTCCATGTAATTTAAGATATCTTCCATGACAATCTTATGCATATAAAATATATCGGCTTATGCACAATTTATTTTAACACACCCTACTAACTTTATCAACAATCCTCATTTTGGAAAAGAAGCATTGATTTTATCTATAAACTATTCTAAAATTGGTATTAGCAATAATTCTGATTAAAGGAGAGGCAGAAATTGGAAGTATTGGAAATTACACTTGAAGAATATGGTAATATAACAGACAACAGGACAAATGTGTTTTGTCAAAGCAATTTCTTAAGGCATAACCTGTATAAGGCAGATACCGTCAGGTGTTTTCTGGGTCATGATAAAAAGAACCGTCTGGCATTGGCAGTTGGAGAATCTGAATGGGAATGGAACGCCCCTTTTTCCGCCCCCTTTTCAACAATAGCAGAACTACAGACTTATATTAAAATAGATTATTATTATGAGTTCATTAAAAAAATTAACGAAATTGCCAAGGCAAACGCTATTCAGCGCATCTCTGTCATGCTGCCGCCAGATATTTATGGAATGGCTCAAAATGCAAAGACAGAAAATGCTTTATTAGGCAACGGTTACCAACTAGAATATCAGGAATTAAACTACTCTTTCAACCTACATGAAGTTGAGCCAAACAATTATGAAAAAATGATTCATCGCAATGCACGAAAGAATTTGAACATCGCAATAAAGAAAGGATTGTCCCTAAAAAAATGTACATCTGAAGATGATAAAAGGCTTGCTTATCAAGTCATCAAAGCTAACCGTTCAAACAAAGGGTACTATCTGGCAATGAGCGAAGAAGAGGTACTTTCTACCTCTCATATTGTCAAAAACGATTTTTTCCTAGTCGAACTAAACGGAAATGCAATAGCCTCCGCAGTTGTCTTCCATGCTGCCAACAACATTGTACAGGTAATTTATTGGGGAGATTTACCCAGTGTAGGTGAATTTAAACCTATTAATTTTCTGGCATTTGAATTGATAAAATATTATAAAGCCAAAGGCATCTCACATATTGATATTGGTCCTTCCAGCCTAAAGGGTGAACCCAACATGGGATTGTGCGGCTTCAAGGAAAGCATTGGGTGTGAGGTTACAAGCAAACACAGATTTAAAATTGAGCTGAAAAAATAGAACAACAAACTCAAAATCGATTCTTCTTGCAAATACAAGCAATTTTATGATAATATTATATTACATTTTTTATAATGCTGTATTTCATGAAGTATACCAGATTAATTCAGGTACCAGAAAAGAAGGTAATTAATATGTCAGTTGATATCGAAAAGTATGGAGAACAATATTATAAAGACTATCTGAATGAAGATTTTGAATTTAAAATGGTTTACTACCGGAAAAAACATGTAATAGAATTGATGACAAAATATCATGCCAGGAAAATTCTGGAGATTGGCTGCGGTATGGATCCCATTTTCCTCGCTTACCCACAGTATGAGCAAATGACAATTGTTGAACCGGCAACTATCATGTATGAAAGCGCTGTCACACACGCAAAAGACAAAAAAAATATCACGCTCATTCATGACTTTGTTGAAAACAGCATTGAAAATGGAGTCGGCGAACTTCTTAATGCGGAATTTGACTTTATACTTTGCCTTGGTCTGCTCCATGAAGTTGCAGACCCTAAGAAATTGCTTGAATGTGTAAGAAAACTATGCCATAAGGATACAAAACTATTAGTTTCCACCCGTAATCCAAAATCCATGCATTTACTACTGGCATATGAAGCTGGCATAATCCCACAACTCGATGTGCTTTCTGAAAGGGCAAAGTCTCTCCAGCAGCAACAGCCACTTGATATGGAACATATGAAAAAGCTTTTAAAATGTTATAATCTGGATATCATAGAAGAAGGCTCTTTTTTCATAAAGCCTTTTGCACATAGCCAAATGAAAGCCCTTCTTGATAACGGCATCATATCGCCAAAAGTCCTCGATGGCTTAGATAACATGACAAAATATCTGCCGGACATGGGGGCGGAAATCTTTTGTGTCACAAAACCATCAGCTTAATGGTTTTTATTTCTCTGCCCTAATCAACCCTTTTCTCAACTCCGCCTCTATTTCTCTGCCATAAGGGAAAAACATATATCCCTGACTGAACTCTGTTTGATAGCCAGCATTTTCAAGCGTCCCTTTGATATCCCTGGCATCACTCGATTGATGATACGTACATACAAGAATCCTTTCAATCACATTTGTTTCAAGAAGTTCACTCTCGCTTTGCAGTATCCCAGATTCAGCTCCCTCAATATCCATCTTCATACATGCAATTTTGCCGGTTTCCCTGCACAGCTGCGACAAGGTAATTCCCTCTTTCTCTCCGCTCTTCACCAGAAACTGAGGGATAATCTTAACTTTATCCTGATAGGGTTCAAACGTATAACGCAAGGCTTCCAGCCATTCCGGCTCCCCCTCTAAAAGCACTGCCTGACTGGCATATTCCAATGCATCCAACGCCCAAAAACCCTCTGCCGCGCCCGCATCCACTACCACGCCCTTTTGGCAATTGCCATAAAAAGAATTTCCATAAAAATGAGGTGAATCTTTATCCTGTTCCTCCATCAACCCTCTGACATAATTTTCCGCAGCCCTTTTTGTGGAAAATTTAGCGGCAAGGTACATCTTTTTCCCATGCCAGTACGTATAAAAAAGCCCTTTTTCCTCATCACGTTCTATCGGCACGGAAATCGTTTCATACTTTTTCCGGAATGCTCCGTTCATTACATCCAATTCTTCTGTCTCTAAGAATCTTATCACTGATTGAATTTCCACATCCTCAGACTCCTGGTATCTACCTATAATCTGTTCTTTGATATAGTGAAAACAGTAATTCCATGGTTTTATTATTTTCTCATCTATTTGATATTCCTTTTCAAGATTTTCTTTAATCTGTGAATAATACGTGCTGGCAACAAGAACAGCAAACTCATCCTGCTTTTGTGGTTTGGTGATAGTAAAAGACGAAAACTGCTCTTTGCACTTTCGCTCATCATTATCCCACACCTCGATAATTTCAAACTGTTTCAATTTATCCAGCAGTTCCAGAAGATGTTCCGCCTTTTTTCCTGTTCCATACAAAATAATTTTTTCCATGTTACGTGCCAATCCTCTCCAAAAATGCGCTTAGCGACAATATTTCAGCCTGACATTTCTTTTGCAAAAACGCCTTAATCTCCTGAAACCCGGTTACCGGCGTTACAATGATAATGTCCGCCTGAGGCAAATCCTCCTGCGGTTTGTACAGCGGTATTTCCGGCTCCATAAAAGCAGCTTTGCCGGCATCTATGGCGAAACTGATATCAATTCCTGCCCTCTGCGCCATCTTCCAAAACTCACGCCCCAGAATACCCCAGCCATAGACTGCTGTATGCCTGCTGCCGATATACTTGCGCAGACTGCTAAGATTGCTCTCTTTGGCCAAATTGTCTAATGTCTTTTGCAGACTGGCATACTGGTCATACCTCGCCAGCCTACGCTCGGTCGCCCCTCGGAATACTTCTTTCTGTTCTGACGACAGACAGTCCAACCCCAGCACACGCGTCAACAACTCTTGGATAGATTGCTTCATCTTCTCAAATTGATAAGAAGCATTGGCATCGCTTTCCAAATGCCAAAAAAGTTTCTCCTCATTGATGGCAAACCCATGATTGCTGCACAACATCAAAATCCATAACAATACGTCGTCACTGCCATTTTGACTAAAGCAGTTATGCCGCCATTCCTGGGGAATGCTATCTGCTCTCAATAGAACCTGTCCCGGAGAAATAATAACATCTTTCTGTTTCAGGTATTCCGAAAGACACGCCGCATTCTCTTGTTCCGCCCTGGAAGAATAAATAATACGGCTGTTCTGGTAATATCCGTTGCAAAGCGCTGCAGCTTTGCCATCTATATAGAATAGCTGGCTCTTAAAGTAATCTTCATGAATCCTGTCATCCTGGTCAAGAAATAATATATATTCACCCTCCGCCTGCTCCACGCCAAGCACACGGCTTCTGTGAATTCCCTGATTTCTTCCTGGCTCCAACAGTTTCAATCTTACATCTTCCCGCTGGCTTTGCGGCAGAGAAATCTTTTCCTGCGGGTAGTCGTTGACAAAAATAACTTCTGTTACTTTTGCCGCTCCTGCCTCTGTCAGTTTATGCTGATTTCTGTACAGCATTTCCAGAATGGCATCTATATATTCCTGCCCGCGGTAGAGTGGACAGATAACGCTGATATCTGTTTTTGTCATTTCACAGCCTTTCTATCTCACAATATAGTCCTCCAGCACCGCATGGTTCCCGGCTGCCGCCCAGGCAAATTCTTCCATTTGCGCCATATTGCAATACCGACATGCCGGTATTGGCTTTGCCAGCAGTTCCATAACATTCCATACGTCTAAATCAGCTTTATGGATATCGAAGTAATCTTTTCCTTCCTGCAGCTGATACTCTGTACGGAACTGATGATTCATTTTATCAAAGGCAATCACTCCAGAACACATCGCCAGCTTCCCCTGATATAATTCATGACAGGAGGACGTGAAACAATTCTGAAAATTATATGCCCCATCATTACTATCTGAGAGAGAATAAAATTTAGAAAAGTCGCTGCGTTCCAAAAAACAATAGGGAATCTCTTCCTGGTTCAGGACAGATTCTATCTCCTCCTGCATACGATACACCGGCTCATAACCCGAAATATGGATGACAATCCGCAATTCCCGAAACATCTGATACATATCCTGTGCTAATCTGGGCAGCAGCAAACCGTTCGTGCACACATCAATCTCGGAATCCTCAAACAGCTCCCTTGCCGCTCTTAATATCTCCGTCAGTTCCTTATGCAGCAGCGGTTCCCCACCCAAAATCCGAATCCAGGGAATATCCTCAAACAATTCTCTCATACGCGCCAAATCCTTAATCACCGTTTTAACCGGGACCTCTGTACGGTCACCGGCAGGATTGCACAAAAACAGACAGCCCTTACAGTTGAGGTTGCATTCATTGGTGATGGGCAATTCCACATAAGGTAACGTAGGTTTGCTGTCTGAAAACCGGATTTTGCGAATCCGCTGCGGCAAAAATTCACCTTTATCCAACAATGGCATATGTTTCTTACCTGGAACATCATGGAGCATATAAATATTGGAAATCTGATGTCTTTGCAAAAATTTCACCATCTCACAGACAGCTTTCTGCCTTCCCGCTGCAATCACGACCATATCAGTCTGATCTTTATATTTTTTCATATATTCCTCAGGACGATAAACCGGAACATTTCTAATCTGCTTTTGCTGCGCATGTGCATCTAAAAAACCCTGTACAATTACATCTGGCTTCTTCTGCAACAGTTCATCTAGCAGCCATTCTCCGGCTTTCCCCGCCCCATATATTGCTAACTTCTTTGCCATTGCCAAACTCCTCTTACCCTAAAATAAATTCCTGTACCTATCAGCGCTTTCCCTGCGCGGCAGGCTGACCTGTTACCGGATTATCCATATAAAACCCTCGGCAATGCTTACACAGATTGGTATAACCTTTGTCATTATATCCCAGACGGAACTCCACCAGTTCTTTCTTCCTCCCTGACGTAAATGTCCTCAAGTCGAACACTTCCTCTTTCTGCTGTTCATTGATTCCTGCCACCGTCGCATAACCGTCATAATTGCAGCTGTACAGCTTGCCGTCTCGCAGTTCCTGCCAGGTCTGGGCACAATTATCAAAATGTTCAGTCAGCTGCTTCTCTGTCCACATGCTGTGGTCCGTCACTGTGGGTGCCAGGTCTATCCACGCCTCCGCTTTATTTATCTCATATTTTATGTGATACTTTTCCAACTTCTCAATCAGCAGCGCAAAATCCTCTTTAGATTCTGGCACCGCCTCACGGTAATCATCCACCGTTATCTCAAAATCAATTCCAGACAGGCGCTGCAATAGTTCATCCCTGGGTACAATCGTGCCGTTTGTCACGGTTCGCAAAGTCAATATCTGACTGCGGTATTTTGTACCGAGATACTCTATCACCTCTGCAAAATGCGGATACAAAAACGGCTCTCCCCCGCTGACGTGGAAGAGCATCACGTAATCCACGCATCCGAAAAATAAATCTATATCTTCTTTGACCTGCCCTACACTTCTGACATCCGGCTTGGCAGCATAAGGATTAAAGTTCAGGCACAGTTCACAATTGAGGTTGCAGGCTGTGCTTGGCAGCATGGAAATATTGGTAAAATATACTTTATCATACTTATAGACATACCATGCGGACAGAAACGGCTCAATCTTAAAGTAATCCTCTTCCTCCACATAGCCTGCATCCTTAAGCTGTTCAACCACTGCGCTCCTGGAAAACTGGGAAACTGCCACGATAATGCCGATATTCCTGCCTCGCTTTATGTCTGCCAGCTTATAAATCATATGGCCGTAGAGTTCCTGCCCCTGTTTATCAGGGTTGTTGTCAATAAATCCGGCTACCGCAATTTCCTCTTTCATTATCTGATACAGATGTCTTCCATAGTCCCCTGCACCGAAAATATAAAACAATTCTTTCTCCTGCATTTTACGGTAGGCATAGTCCAATTCATGCCCCTTTTTCGTCCACTTCATCTATCTGCTCCGTTCTTTATATCACTATCAGAAAACACTTTCACACATTAATGCAGCACAGTCTTTCCTAACATAAAATAAAAATAGTTCATGGCAGAAATATACTTTCCCTACCATGAACAATTCCCAAAAACTATTCGTTAATACACATTATCCTACATCCTTGTACTTCATTTATCATCCATGATATTATTTTCTTTTATTATATCGGTATTTTTTTCAGATTCCTTACCTTATTTCGTTCGGTCATTACTCTTCAAACCCTCTGAAATCAATCTAGTACTTCCGAACGCCCGCATCTTTATAAAGGTTAAGTTTACGGATATAATCATGTTCAGGATTGTCAGGAGATATAATCTCCACAATCCAGTCCGGTGCACCGGTACATCCCCGGTCTGTAAGTTTCCTGCGGTCACAGATAACGCTGATGTCCGGCTCCACAATGTTCTCTCTGTCCGCAGAGAGTTTTACGGCAAATGGAGCAGGATATATTTTGCAAAAACCATTTTTGTCATCAATATAAAATGCAATCTTCTTAAATAAAAACGAGAGCATTTCCTGATGTATACGGCCTGGCGCCGCCTGGTAATAAATCTGCCCATCAATCAGTTCTGCACGAACGTTCTCCGGAAGATTGTAATAATCATCTTCCGTATAAAATATTTGCTGCGCTACTCCCATAAGCAGCCTCCTTTCTCGAAACTATCACATAAATAACTTCGTCAGGATCGATTGCCCTTCCAGTAATCTGTCAACAGCAATATCTGTTCTGCCCTACGCTTCGCCAATCAGAACCGTTTTCCCCTCAAAAGCAAATCCATACTTACGAATCCGCTCGGCAGGAATACCCCCAGATAGCAATTCCTTGTCATAATGTTTTTCTTCAATCTGCTGTAAGGCTGCTGCCACTGTATGCTCCAGGCTTTCCTCGGTCCTCGGTCTCCTCACTTTAAATTCCATGATAATACCGTCTTTCGCTGCATCTATTGGCTCTAACACTACATCGTACCTGCCCAGGCCACTCTCCCGGTTGGATTTGAGCCTATATTCCCCTTGCAGTTCCACCATCAGCCCCAGCACAAACCCATGGTAGAAGCGCTCCGGCTGCGATTTTCCGGATGCTCTTTTCCCCACATCAAAACTACTGAAAATTTCCATTGCCACTTCATTCATGTAATCGTTCATGGCATCTATATCACCTGTCAGTAAAGCTTGGACAAATGAGTTATAATCATATTGGACTTCGGCAAACCATCCCCGAACCAGCTTTCCAAACATTATCACGACTTCCATGTTTGTAAGCCCTAGGGAATAACGAGTCTGCTCCGGCAATGTCTCCGACCTTTCGACACCCAGGATTTTTAAGTAGCCGCTCGCCAAAAGCAGGCTCCAGACGGCTCCCGGCTCCCGTTCCAAGCGGCCGAACACAATTTCCTCATCAATCTCCACTTCCAAAGCTTCCCCTTGCAGGAGCCGTTCAAACTGCTTCTTCGTATTTGCATCTGCCCGCTGCAGCAGCAGCGATACCAGACCGTTAGAACTGGTATTTGCCCAGTAAGTTCCAACATGTCCCTTATCCAGATAATTTATAATTGACCACGGATTATAGATATCCGTTACCTTGCCAAAAATGAATCCATCATACCACTGCTTCACTTTCTCTTTCTCAGTCAGCCCTTGCTCATCCATCGCCGCAAATACTTCTTCTTCTGTAAACCCGAATATATCTGCATACTTATTTGATGTTCCGGTAATAACTTCCAGATTATTCAGATCAGAAAAAATACTCTCCTTACTTATTCTGGTTATCCCCGTCATAATACTCCGTTCCAGATAAGGATTTGTCTTAAACGTTGCATTAAAAAGATTCCTGATAAACCCTGCCATTTGATTCCAGAAACCATTTACATAAGCTTCCTGCATGGGCGTATCGTATTCGTCAAGCAGGATAATAACTTTCTTCCCATAATATTGATACAAAAACTGGGACAACTTGTGCAGGGCATAAGCGGCATCGCCCTCTGACATATCCCAGGATACCCTGTCGAAATATTCCCGGTCTGTCTCTGTAAGCGCTTCGCTGTCTCTGACATAATAATGGCTCTGGTACACATCTACGATAATCTGCCAAATCATCTGTTTCACATCTTCATAGCTGTTCTGTTTCACAGTCGCAAACGTCAGGCTGATGACCGGGTAAGTACCCTGAATCTCGCGGTATTCCGGCTCTTTCCAGATTGCCAGATTCTCAAACAGCTCTCCCTGGCCAGCATACTTGATAGAAAAAAAACGCTCCAGCATGTTCATGGTAAGTGTCTTGCCAAACCGCCGCGGGCGGGTAATTAATGTCACGCTGTCGCCATTCCCCCACCATTCCTTGATGAATTTTGTTTTGTCTGTATAAAAATAGTCATTTGCTATAATCGTCTCAAAATCCTGCACACCAATTGCCACTGTCCTTGCCATCCGCAACACCTCCTGCCTGTAATGTATACCAGGATACCTGGCGCCGTCAAGTACCTTAGCCCAAAAACTTTGCCTTTATCCCTGACAAATCCGCCACGCCTCCATTATCCCAGCCAATGCCACCGATTCATCCGCGCGCAGCTTATGTTCCTTTTTGTCATTGCCATTGATGGCAGCCACAAAATCACTGATTTCATACCGCAGTCCATCCCCAAGAAACTTATAGAAAAATTTCTCATTCTGCTCTTGATTCTCAAAGCGGACTTCAATTTCCCGGGTCTTCCACCAGGGAGCCGGCACAAAGATATAGCCTTTAGTCCCTGAAATTATGAGCTCCCCCTCTGACTTCACGCCAAGCCCCACCTTGGCTGTCGCCAGACAGTTCTTATACCGGAAATATGCCTTGGTATATAAATCAATCCCATTCTCGTCCCGGATAGTTTCAAACCGCAAATCCGTGTAATCCGCCCCCAGCAGTTTCACAATCGCCAGCAAGGGATAACTCGCCAGTTCCAGGAAACTGCCGCCAAATTCCCGGTCCGTCAATTCCCGGCTATCCGGTGATTCAAGCTTCGTAAACGCTGCCTCCACATCACGAATTGCGCCAATCACGCCGCTTCTGGCGATTCCCAGAAGCTGGTAAAATCCCGGGCAGTACGCTGTCTTAATCGCTTCCATCAGAACAAGCCCTTTCGCCGCTGCCATTGTATGCAGTTCCTCCGCTTCCTGTTCTGTTAATGCCATAGGCTTCTCACAAAGCACATGTCTCCCGCATTCTAACGCCCGTCGGATATACGAAACGTGCGTCTCATGCGGCGATGCAATATAGACAGCGTCAACCTGCCCTAAGAACTCATCTATCTGGTCCGTGCCAAACTTCAGCCCAAACTGTTCCTTATATTCCAAAGCACTGTCCAGATGAGGGTTATAGACGCCCTCCACATTGACGCCGCTGACATATTTCGCCTCGGGATAAAACCTCCATGCTATGCGTCCGGTGCCAATCACGCCAAGGCGGAGGATATTAAATTTCCTGGCACGCAGCATGGTACTGGACACATTTTTCGTACGCTCCAAATAAACAACCTCACAGTAATCTTTCAGCCAGTCAAACGCACCTACCCAGTCAGAACCAACGGTAAATACATCTACCTGGTATTTCTGAATATCCTCCAGCTTCTGCCCAATATGGTCCTCGATTACAATTTCATCTGCAAACCCAGTCTCTTTGACGTTCCTTATACGCTCCATCAGGGAGTCCATGACATTCAGCTTACCCCGGTACTCATCATATTGCTCCGTGGTAACCCCCACAATCAGATAGTCACCAAGTTCCCGCGCCCGCTTAAGGAGCTGATAATGACCATCATGGAACAAGTCAAAGGAACCATACGTTATCACTTTTCTCATATTATTATCCTCTGCACACTAATATTCTGTATCTGGGGAAATACTGATTAAATCAGTGTTTTACCAGCTTCAGCTGCGATACCGGATGGACCTTGCGCTGGCTCTCCGGAGGCAGCTCCATATAATTTCCAAATTTAAAACTGAGGTACGAATCGTAGTCCCGGATTCCCTCAAATATAACACCCTCAAATTCCACAGGGCTGCTGGTCTCATACCAGCAGCGGTAATAGCCGTATTCACTGTTTGGCGTGGGAAACATCAGTATCCTGACCATCCTTCCCCCTGCATGGTTGCTCCTGCGTATCAGCTTATGGTAATAAGAAAAGACTTTTTTTTCCGGTATCTTATCCAACAGCATGTACCAACCGCGCATCAGCGGATTCCTGTCCGCAACTTTTCCAACCCGCGCCCACAAGATTTTCCGCAGACAGAAGCATTCAAAATTATGCATACTTCTCAGGAGGTAATTATCAGGAACTCCATCTAAAGGGAAAATATCAATAAACACACCCTGCTCATAAGGCATATGCTCCTGATTTCTGCGCAGGAAAACCGTACCTTTCCGGCGCAGTTTCCCATACCCCCAACGGTAGCCTTTGGTGGCACGGTGGTCCTGAAAATAATATTTCTCATGGTTGAGCTCTGTCTTGCACGCCTTGCGGAATCGCTCATACTCTGAACGCAGCAGAGCCACATCCGCATCATCGTCCCAGGGGATATATCCGCCATGGCGCACAGCGCCTAAGAGCGTCCCCGCAATAATATTATAGCAAATCCCACACTTTTTGCAGATTCTGTCCACTTCCTGCAGCAGTTCCAGCTGTATCATCTGCACACGTCTCAATTCATCTTTGGATAACTCGTAATTTTCATATATTTCATTCATGAAACCTCTCCTAAGAATATTAAAAATGTTCCAGAACTGCTTTCCTTTCTGGAAAAGCAATCCTGAAACATTTCATTCTGCCGCTAGTCCTTATGCCAGAGCTTTCTCGATATATCCATCTAATTTCTCAACAAACGGCAGCAGCTGTTCTTCCAGAAGCTTTGACAGTTTGCTGTCATCTTTCGATGTGTATGCATCATTAATCTGCACAACAATTTCATTCAAGGAATCTTTCGATACCTGCTCTTCTTTCTCATTCAGAAGTTCCATTGTACCGTTTATAACCTGAAGCTCCCAGTTAATGCCCTTAAAAATGTAATCGAGATACTCCTGCGTATCCTCTTTCCTCTCCCCTGTTATCTCCGGGATAACTTCCTTCAATGCTTTCAAAACTTTGGGATTATAATCCTTTAACGCCTCCAAAGCCTCCACTTGCTCTTTACGATTATCTTCCATGATCTCTTCGTCCTTTCTTGTATAATAAAAACACTCTGTTATATATATCGTTAAACAACCTGTTTTTCCTTAGGTTATTTTATAAATTCCCCAAGGCTTTTTCAAATATTCCTTAAGGATATGTCAAGTTCTTGCTTTCACTAAATACTGGACCGCCTGATACATATGGCTGTTCACATTTGTCGAAATTTCCAGTAATTTCTGCACCAGCTGCTCATCCTCTTGCGTCAAAGGCGGCTCTATCGTCCTTATATCTTCCACCGTATAACCTTCTTCCTGAAACATCTGCAGAATCTGATAATACGTGAAAAAATGTATATGGCTCCGGTCAAGCAAACCTGTATCTTCATATTGAAACCTGCCGTTTAAGAGCTGTTTCATCACAGAAATGTTCATCAGATTAGGCACACTCGCCAAGATGCAACCAGCTTCACTCAGCTTTTCCCTGCAAAATCTGATTACTTCCTGAGGATTGTGCAGATGCTCCAGCACATCGCCGAATAATATATAATCAAACGTTCCCGAAAAGGGCAGTTCCATCTCTTCAATGTTCCCGACTTCTACCTCTGCAAGATGACTTGCAATTGCCGCTGCCGGCTCGTTGATTTCAAGACCATACAGCTCGCTGTTCGGATACCTGTTTCTAATCTCCAACAAAGTCACTCCCAAATCACAGCCTATTTCCAGTACGCGAACAGGGGTTTTTTGTTCCTCCGTTATCATATCTGCAAGATTACTGTTCGGCAGTAAGTTCAGATAATTCATACCCCATTTTCCTCTGAGCGCTTCTTTGTCCCCTTTTCCAATAAATACCTTAAAATATGGTTCAAGGCTCCCGCAAGACGTATTATAAGCGAATGCCTGACGGCATATAAGAAGCTGAAAGCCCTTTTGCACCAACCGCAGTTTATAGTCCGTCAACACATTGCGCGGTTCCAGCAAATTTTCCTCAAAACCGCCATTCTCAGTCCATGCTTCTTTGGAAAGCGCCCAGATTCCATGCTCGATGCCTAAATTCTGAAAAGCCGTTTCCGCAGCCTCCGTATGCTCCAGGCGTTCCAGATGATCAATACTGTCAATCCTGATATTCTGATAAAATTTACAGCCATTGCTCATAGGAGCGGCAATACCGCATTTCTCCCCCTGCAATGATGCAGACAGACTTAAAATGCATTCTTTCCCCGGCAGATACTGAGGTTCCATAAATACAATTTCCTCTTGCACCTCAAAGTTTGCAAGGGCAGCATTCCACGCTTTGCCATATCCCTGTATCCCCTCATCAAAATATATATAATCGTACCCCAGCTCTGCCAGCAATTCGGAGGTCCCATCCGTGGAGCCATTATCCACAATAATAATATTGGCAATCCCTGAGACTTGCCCCAGCCACTCCAGACAACGTATAAGGCTTTCTTTCTGATTATAAGTTACAATAACTACAGTGGCTTTCGTCTCAGCAGACTGATATATCTCCTCCAATACCTGCAGAGCCTGTGAGGGATCGGATATCGTCCCTTGCGCCGCATTCAGAAGCATGACCTTACCCATCACCCAGGATACTTGCTTTTGCAGGATGTAATCGATATCTTCCGGCGTTTTCTTTCCTTGTGAAAAGCGGGACAGACAGTCCAAAACTTTGCGGTAGTGGGCAATCCATTCATTCAAGTCATTGGACATCTGCAGAAGCCCAGGCAAACTACGCTGCTGCTCTTCCTGTGCAATATAAAGCAGCTGTTCAATAATGGGAATCTCCCCCCGGATATCCGACAATTCCAGACGCACATCCGGGCGCAGCTTTAAATATTCATAAAACATCTGTCTCGCCTGTTCAGTCTGCTTCATCTTCACAAGCTGTGTTATCGCCAGCTTCAGCTCCACCGTCTCCGCTTTCTCTGCGGTAATCCCCACAGTGCCCTCGTATATTTTCAGGTGGTTTTTCTCCGCCCAGATTTTCACCATCTGCTCCGAGAGGAAACCAAATACGCGCTGATTATATAAATCATAGGACTCCACATTTATCCGCTGTTCTACCTCAAAAAGAATGTCAAACAGCCACTCGGCATAATCGTTAAACAATTTGCGGGAAGTCACCATCAGATTACCATAATAATAGGTATTGCCTTTCATTGCCGACTGAAAATAAGGAGCATATTCCGGATACTTCTCCTTAATGACTTCGCCTACCGTCAGCAAATCCTCAGCATTGTGCGCCTCGCCAAAATAATCCAGGTAATTAGTATCCGCCTGCACCTCATTGGAGACAATGATATCGTAGTCTTTTAAAATGTTCTCATATTCCTGCTGATTCAGCAGCTGACGCTGTTCATTGAGAAAAAAACGGCGGTAATGGCAGATTCCTATCACATCCGCCTGCATTTCATTTTTCCAGACCCAATAGACTCCGGTAAGCTCTCCATAATAATTATTCCATCGGGAAATGGAATCACCGGTATCATCTCCCTGGTAACCAAGGTCTCCCGCCAAAGCTCTGCCTACATGAAGGGGCACATAGATGCTGTCCTCAGGCTGTGCGAATTTCTTGTGGGTCATTGTAAAAATTTTTATCTGCATATTTTGCCCCCTGTATTTATCTTCTCTATCCTACCGTAATGATAAACTCATTCAATAATTTCGTTGCTTTGCTGGCTCCTGCCAGATTGAGATGATCCGTATCCAGATAATCCTCATCCTCAAACAGAGACAGATAATCATTCATATCCAGAAATTCCACCTGCAACGGCAAATTGTCCAATAAATTATAAATATCCTTTTTATATCTCCTGTCGATATAACGGTCATAATACCTGGTAAAAGGAAAAATAGTAAATATAGGCATGATTCCTTTTCCGTGCAGGTAACGTACTATCTGTTCGACGATTTGTGCGTTTTCTTTATGGGATTGCGTATATTTCCTCAGGCGGTTGTGGTCCATTGCCCGCTTCTGTGCATAGACTTCTTTCTTAAGTTCCTGCAGATCCTGCCAAATAATGCCGTTGATAGGCAGCAGGCTGTTCTGCTCTCTTGTCTTAACCGTCCCATAATAAGAGCCCTCTTTAATAAAATATGCACTGGCAAAGTCCATACAAAATCTCTGCAGCTGCTCTGTGGGATATGCGTGTGCAGATTTCCTGCAGTCTGCCCACATATCATACGTTAAATTACCTTTATAATGGTGGACAGTGCCAAACAGCGGACTATAGATAGCCGGTATCATATAATCCAGCGTCTTGCTCAGCGACACATCCTGATACAGCATGTAATACCCAATATTTATCACGCAATACTTAATTTGCTGTCTGCCCTCTTCTATCGCCTTTTTGATATGCAAAAAATCATAATACAAATCCTGGGAGGAAATCGAAAAATTGATTGTCTCCGCAGACATCTCTTTTTCCACCACGCCGTTCATGGCATGAGAAGCGCCGGCAATAATAATACTTGCGCCTTTCTGCCGGTTCTTCTCATGCATAGCCTTTAAATAACAATAGTCATAATTATTCCACAGATACTGCAGCGCCAATTCCTGCGGCCGTGTCTCTTGTTGTTCTGTCTCCTGTTGTTCTGTCTCCTCTTCCATGTCGTATTCTCACTCTTTTCTTCAACAGGTTTTTTCTCCTGTTTGTCCTCTCAGCAGTTTTACTGCCTGTGCAAATTGTTCCCGGGAAATTTCCTGGTCAATCAGGGCAACCTGAAGCTGCCGCATATCATCCAACACTTGCGAAAGATATGGGTTGGTCTTATACTCTGGTACCGTCTGCCTGACAGTTTCACACATTTGCCGGTATTCCTGATATCGTAAATCAGTATAACGCAATGCCAGTACTTTCATGCCTCCCAGATAATAATAAATTAAAAAATTTAACTCCATCTCCTTTGCAAAACGCTCCAACGCGCCTCTGCACTTGCATTCCTCCCACATCAACATGGTTGTGTAAAAAATATCCATATGATATGCCTGGTCCTTTTTCAGCACAATTGAATCAGGATTGATATAATAATGATACAGCTTTTCGTTGAAAAAATAAACATTTTTCACACAAAGCTGCACCAACACGCCCCAATAGATATCTTCATAAGCGCACCCTTCCGGAAAACGAAGCTGGTTCCTGACGATAAACTCTCTGGTATACATTTTGTCTGTACAGCCATTATCTAAAATTGCCGTCACAAGTACTTTCCTTCGCTCCTCATCCTCTGATAAATCCAGATAAAAATCTTTCCTGTCCCGGCGTTTCTGCTGTTTCCATACATCCCCTTTTCCATTGTCACGGACAAACTGAAAAGCCACCACCTCACATTGATACTTGCGGATAAGCTGATACAGTCTCTCATAGGAATCCGGCTCCATCCAATCATCTGCATCCAGAAATGCAATATAGCTCCCGGCAGCATGTTCCAGACCGATGTTGCGCGTACGTCCCAATTTGCCGTTCTGCTCACAGTTGACTAAGAGGATATTCTCAGGATACCTCTTCTCCCATGATAATAATTTCTCCCACGTGCCGTCAGTGGACGCATCATTGACACAGATGATTTCCAGTTTTTCCAGACCGATTGTCTGATTTACCAACGAGGTAAGGCAGCGGTCAATATACTGCTGCACATTATAACACGGAATAATAATACTGATTTTCTCTTCCAATTCTCTCCTGTCCTCACTGCCCCTTTATTATTTCCATAAGCTGCGCTGCCCGATGCTGCCAGGTCTGCGTCTCTCTGGCATAAACATTACCTCTGCGGGCAATCGCTTTCAACTCCTTCGGCTTCTGCAGATAATGCTTCACCTTATCTGGCAATTCTTCCAGGGATTCCAACGAGTAAAGCAGCGCCTCCCTGCCGTCCGCAAGTACTCCTTGCAGATATTCGCTGCTGTCTGTCAACGCCACGCATTCATTAAGCATAGCGGAATATACCCGGTCATGAACGCCGCACTTAAACCAGGGCATCACGTTAAGCACAATCCTGGCGTCTGCAATCAGCGGAATCGTCTCCTCAAAAGGAATTCTCTCATGCAGAATTAAGTTTTCCTGCTTACAGTCCAAAAACTGCCAGCCCTCCCCATAGATATGTACTCTGACGCCCGCATTTGCAAGCGTACGTACTACCTCTGCGCGGGCACGGCTCCTCAACATGCCGTCCATGTCCTGAAACAAACGTATGGTATCCCGCAAATCCTCTTGGGGCAGCACAAGTCCTCTGTTTACGAGACAGCGTTCTACTCCATGCTCCAAAGTCAGATGTGTCTGGCTGCACAGCAGTTCATAACATTCCAGCCAAACCTGCTTTAACCCTTCTCCTAATCCCTGAATATGGTATTCTATGCTGTCATCTATCAGATATGCACCGGTAAACAAAATGTCCATGGAGCGTTCCTCAAAAGGCACTGCAGGTTCTTTATAGCCAATTCCTGCCAAAGGCAGGAAAAAGCTGCGCACCCTTCCCGGATAAAAACGCTCAATAAATTGCCTGTGGTAATCGTCCACACACAAAAAGGTCAGCCTGCGGATGGGAAAAATAATCGCCGCATGATAATACATGGGATGGTCTACGATATAATCATAGCAGTCCACGTCCAGTTCATTCCAGACAGAATCCCGCTCCTCGGTCAGCAGATTAAGCCCTGCATGGTTAAAAAACAAGGCGGCAGTATCCCCACGCCCGGCAAAACCATACACTGCCGCTCTTGTCTTTGCTTCATCTGCCATGTCTGCCAATAAGACCTGACATCCTATTTCACGGAATCCCTCTGCCATCAGACGGGCAAACGCCCGCAGGGAATCCGTTGCCGATTCAAAAATAATAATCTTCTCCATACCTTTGTCCTCTCGGCAGGTTTACCGCCCGCTTATGGCTGTATTCCTATCAATTTCTTAATAGAATTCAATCAAGCCTTAAAAAATCTGTACTGGCCACATTTTCCAGCGGCAGCTCCACCGGAGCGCCAATGCTTGCAGACTGGTAAACTGCAAGCACCATCTCCAGCGCGTTTCGACCCGCTATGGCGTCCACATATGGAGCACGGTCCTGCCGGATTGCGTCAATCATATCCGCATAGAGTGCCGTGTGCCCATTGCCATAGACATTACTGGCGGCCTCCTGCAGCCCTTTGTTTATTTTGTCATTCTCGCGCTGGTCCGCAAAATCCCACACATCGATGTGGTTGGTGGACTTCCCCCCCAGCTTCACGGTTCCGTTCTCCCCAAACAAATACAGCGTCTCTTCCAAATTTTGCGGGTAGACATTGGTGGTACCCTCAATGGTTCCGATGGCACCATTTTTGAACTTCACCACTGCCATTCCCACATCCTCACATTCCAGATAGTCATGGAACTGCCGTCGGGTGACGCCGTAGACCTCCTTCACCTCGTCCCCCATCATCCACCGCAGCAAATCAATGCCATGAATACATTGGTTCATCAGGCAGCCGCCGTCTTGGAGCCAGGTTCCCCGCCAGGGAGCCTGGGTATAATAATCCCGATTTCGGTTCCAGCGGACATGAACAGAACCATGGGACAGCTTCCCGAACCGCCCCTGCTCCAACGCCTTTCGGGCCTCCTGAACCGCTGCGTTGAATCGATTTTGGTGGCTGACACATACTTTGACGCCCTTGGCATTGCTGCGGCGGATGATTTCCTCCGCATCCTCCATGGACATAGCCATTGGTTTTTCAATAATTACATGCACACCAGCATCAATACATTCCAAAGCGATTGGAGCGTGGAGACCGCTCTCAGTGGCGATGGCAACCAGCTGAATATCGTTCTCCTCTAACATCCGCCGGTAGTCGGTATAACGCTTAATAGAGTCGTCCTGCTCCATTCTGTGCCTGGCAAGCAGGTTTTCCATGGTCTCCGGCTTCACATCGCACACTGCAGAGATATGCAGACCATTGCTCACCGCAGCCTTAATGTGGTTTGTTGCAATACGGCCACAGCCGATTAAAGCATAATTCATAATGTTTACCTCCGATTCCAATAAGTTCGAATCTGCTCCACAATTTTTTCCGCGGAATGTCCATCTCCGAAAGGCTGATAAGACAGGTTAAATTGAACCGGTGCATCCAGTTTGGCAAGGATATCCTCTTTTTGCGGCTTTGCCAGCTGGTTACAGCCATTTACCATCGTTTCCGGCCATACTGCCCAATCAAATACAGTGACACAAGGCTTCTGGGCAAAAAATGCCTCACGCTGCAGTCCGCCGGAGTCAGTTATAATTTTTTTCGCACGGTTTACCAGCGAAATGGATGTTTTATAGCCCACAGGCAAGACCAGGATAATATTTTCATATCCACCGGCCTCACGCAGACGAACCGCCCGTTCATGATTGCGGGGATGGACGGGATAAATCACCTGGGCATCCAGACTGTTCATCGCCTGGAAAATCTGATCCAGCTTCTCATCGGTGTCTGTGTTTTCCTGCCGATGGCAGGTCATATAGTAAAAATCCTCCGGCAGAGAAATAGGGCTGCCGTCAAATCCCTTTAATTCCGCCAGTTCGCTCCCATCCAGCCGTGCACTGCAATAGCAGAACGCGTCATACATGGGGTCGCCCACCAAATGGATGCTGGATGAAAAGCCTTCCCGCTTCAAAAAATCCACACCGGAGACCGTGCACGCCAAGTGGAGGGAAGATACATGATCCGTGAGGATACGGTTAATCTCTTCCGGGTTTTCCAGGATACCTCCTCCCCGGTTTCCGGCCTCTACATGGCAGACCGGAATATGCAGCTTCACCGCCGCCAGCGCGCCCGCCAGGGTAGAATTGGTATCGCCGAATAGCAACAACATATCCGGACGCTCCTTAAGCAGAACTTTCTCAATCTCTATCAGCATCTGACCGGTCATCTGACCGTGAGTGCCGCCGGAGATGCCCAGGTTATAATCCGGCTTGGGGATATCCATTTCTTCAAAAAAAATGCCAGACATATTGTGGTCATAATGCTGTCCGGTATGTATCAGCACCTCCCGGAACTCTCGGCGCAGCACCCGGGACACCATCGCAAGCTTAATGAACTGAGGCCGCGCACCCACCACCGTACAAATTTTTTTCATTTACAACACCTCAATATATTCCCGGTTTTGAACCGCTTTCATTACGTTTTTGCAGTCAAACACTGGCACTCCCACGCCGGCTACCAGTTCATAGTCTACCTTGCTGTGGGCAGTGGTGACGACCACCAGGTCATATCCCCGGAGCGTCTCTTCATCGAGCTTCTCCACTCCCTGGTACTGCCGTCCCTTATACCGACAGGTGGAGACAAAGGGATCATGGTAGTCCACCAGCGATCCGTTGTGCTGAAACTCCTCCATCACCCGCAGGGCAGGGCTCTCCCGGTAGTCGTTAATGTCCTGCTTGTAAGCCACCCCCAACAGCAACACCTTGGAACCGTTCAGCGCCTTTTTCTCTCGATTCAAAATCTTCCCCGCCCGCTCTACGGTGTACTCCGGCATACGGTCATTAATCATCATGGAACTTTCAATCATAGAGGTGTGGAAACCGTACTCCCGGGCTTTCCAGCTCAGATAGTAGGGATCCAGCGGGATGCAGTGCCCGCCCAGACCGGGACCTGGATAGAAAGGCTGGAAGCCATAGGGCTTAGTTTTGGCCGCATCAATGACCTCCCAAATATCGATTCCCATCTTGTGGCACAGCATGGCCAGTTCATTCATCAGGCCAATATTCACGTTGCGGTATGTATTTTCCAGGATTTTTTCCATCTCCGCCACAGCGGGAGAGGACACCGTATGAACCTCTCCGTCCAAAATGGCGGAGTACACCATAGCAATCACCTGGGCTGCATCGGCGCCCACAGCCCCCACGACTTTAGGGGTGTTGCTGGTCTTGTAAATCAAGTTACCCGGATCCACGCGTTCCGGGGAAAAACCCAGATAAAAATCCGTTCCGCATTTCAGACCGGAGCCTTCCTCCAAAATGGGTTTGAGTAGTTCCTCTGTGGTGCCGGGATAAGTGGTGGACTCCAGTACCACCACGCTTCCCCATGTCAAATACCCCGCAATGGACTTTGCCGAATCCATAACATAGCTGATGTCCGGCTGCTGGTGTGCGTCCAACGGTGTGGGAACGCAGATTGCGATGAAATCCACATCTTTCACGAAGGAAAAGTCCGAAGTAGCCCGGAGCATCCCGGAGGACACCAACTCTCGCAAATCCGCGTCCACCACATCGCCAATGTAATTCTCTCCGGCATTGACCATATCTACCTTTTTCTGCTGGACATCGAAGCCAATGGTCCGGAACCCATGCCTGGCCTTGTCCACCGCCAGGGGCAGACCGACATAACCCAGACCGCAGACGCCCATAGAAAGGGTTTTATTCCTGATTTTTTCAAGTAAAGTTTCCTTAATCTTCATAATTAAATCGTTTCCTCAATATTATTATAGTAAATGTTACTTATTAAATAAACTAACTAACAGGTTACTGAACTTTTCCGCACCATTTTGGGACAAATGATCCGTATCTACAAAGTCATAAGGCTCAAAACAGGTAAACTGGTTAAAGTCTACAAAACTAAATTCCTCAGATACTGCCGCAATCAATTCGTTGATACTATCTTTCATCTCTTTCGAAATATATTGCCTATATTCGGGAGTAACTGGTGCAATTATAACGATAGGCATAATCCCATTGAGGTGAAGAAAATGGACATACTCATTTAAAATTTTTTTGTTCTCCGTTATTGCCTGGTGTTTGTGAAACATTTTGTTGTGGCTCTCCCCGCGGATTTTTCCAAGCATCTGACGTTCTTCTGCTGATAAATCCCACCAATCACGCTTTAATCTAAAAATCGTCCCTCCGCGCTTCTTCCCCTCTGAAAAGAATGTACCGCGTTTAAGCATTTTTTGTATTGCAAGCTGTTCACATTGACGCTTGTCCTCGTCTGAAAAGATATCCAATCCTGCCCATAAATCGTTCTGCTTCGCTTCAACCCAATTATGTCCATCTGCAAAAATAGGATAATGAACATTGGAAATCATCATTTCACGCTCCTTCTGTCCACGAGAGATGTCATGACCCGCAAGGTAATAACCACCAATGATAAAACATTTGGAAAAACGATTGGGTCCGCCACTTGATATTGCCCTGTGGGCACATTTAAAGTCGTAGTACAAATCCTGAGATGATGAAGAACAATTAACAGCCTGCTCCCAGTACGATTCAATAATTCCATTTAATCCATAAGACGACCCGGTAATGAGCGTGGCATTTGGACCTTCCACCTCCGCAGCTTTGCCAAGCATTGCTTTCAGCCATACATAATAATAGTTTTTTTGCAAAAACAGTTCAGAAACTTGATTTAAGTCGGTCTGTCTGGCATTCCCGGTCATAAAGTTTGTGAGATTTTTGCTTGCTAAGTCTCCCTGCCTGCCACCGCAACTGCTGACAACCGCTGACAACACCCCTGCCAACTGCTCTGTCAGCACCCTCCGCTCAAACCGCTCGATTGCCGGGGAATGGAGCAGTTCAGGAACCTCGCCCTGCTCCCATCTCTGATACTCCCGCAGAATCATCGCTTTGATTTCGGATAACTGCGTGCTGAGATATGCTTCCCCATGGCTGCTCTCCCGGAGTGTCTTTTCCACTACGCCGCCTCCAGGGGCCAAAGCCAGGATGGGCCGACCGCTACGCAGATATTCAAAAAACTTCCCGGTATAAACGGATTTGAATTTTGGCTCGTCACCCACCAGCAGCAAAAGCAGATTGGCGTCCAGATTGGCTTGGAGCGTTTCCTGATGGGATAAGTAACCCTTATAGTCGATAATTGACTCCAATCCATATTGTCCTGCTATCTCAATCTTCCCTGTCTCAGAACCCCCGATGATCCGGAACCGAATCTTGGATAAATCAAGCTTTTTTTCATCTCGCAGCTGCTGAATCGCCTTCAGCACCGGAGTAATGTTTCTCTGTTGGGTGTAAAGAAGCCCACTGTAGTTAATGGTAAACTTGTCCGTCCGAGTTTGAGGGACTTGCAGAGTGGCAAAATCATCTTCGTCATATCCGTTTGTAATGCTGACTATCTTTTCCTGCGGAAGATGGAACTGCTCTACATAAGATTGAATGAAACTATTTTCAATAGTCAAATTACAATCCGCCTGGTGCAGCAAGACCTTCTCCAGCTCATACAGCAGCCTATCTTTCGCATTAGATGGGTCATAGTCTTCCGTATAGGCATTAAACGTCCATGGATCGCGGTAATCCGCCACCCATGGGATTCCATATTTTTGCTTTAAATAGAAACCAATCAGATGGGCACTGTAGGGTCCGGAGGTGGTATAGACCACCTGAAATTCATCCGGGTCCATGTTTTTCTCGATATATTGGATTACATCATAGGCCCAGGACAGCGCCGAACAGGGGAAGGTAAGCAGTCGCATAATCCCATCCTTGCTCTGAACCGCTTGGGAGTAAATCCGGTCCGCCTCCGGGCTGAACCCCAGAACGCCGTACAGGAGATTAAGAATTCCCTGCATTCGTTCTCCGTTCATCGAGGTCTCCCGTCCGGTACTGATTCCGTCAGGAATGCGTACCACCTGCATCCCCATGGGGATTTCTTTCAGCTGGCTGGCATCGGCAAAATTCCATCCGTTAGGCGGCTGATCGGTGGAAATTACCGTGGGCTCCCAGCCAAATTGTGGCAGGTATTTGGCGAACTTGATGGAGCGGAACACTCCAGAGCCGGACAGAGGAGGGAAGTAGTAAGCAGCCATCAGTACCCGCCCACCCTTCTGCGCCCTTAACTGCTGGCGCAGACTAGCAACATAGCTGTTTAATTCCCCATTGTCCGAATTTTGCTGGCAGCGTTCCAGCATTGCCAACGCCCGGCGGTTCATGCCAAGGACGGCATAGGTATCGGCCAGATTATAGAGGACTTCCGGGTCGTCCGGCTGCTGCGCCATTGCAGCCTCGAAAAAGGTACGCGCCTGCGCGGATTGACCGCAGTGGGCGCACATGATGCCCAGCAGGTTTTGGATCTGCCACCGCTGGCGCTCCTCCTTGGGCAAAGTTTCAACGAAATCCAGCGCTTCGGACAATTTACCCGCTGAAATCAAATCTTCTAAGGTTTGAATCGCTTCCATATCTATATCCTCGTTTCTTTTTAAATAATGTCAGACTAACATAGAGAATCGAACGCCAAGCATCCTATCCCCTATTTCGTTTAATCTATCGACAGGTTTTCCCGAAAGATTAACCCTCTTTTGAAATGACTTTGAACCTCGGTTTGGAAATATAATTTTTACCCTATGGTAGCGGAAGTCTGCAAGAGGAACGGCAGCCCTGTTTTTTTCGATATTTATCCTTCCGCCCCAACAAGAAGCTCCAGATATTTCCGATACTCAAATGTTGGGCTTCCCAGATACTTATTGCTTCTGTATTCCGGCGCTTTTTCCCTTACCGTCCTCTGCATTTCCTGAAAATGCTCCTCTTCCAGCTTCAATTCACAGCTTTCGGCGAAATACAGAGTCTCAATAAAATAAGTGAAAACAAAATAATATTCAATTTCTTCCCGGTAACTGTCCCACAGCCCATCACGGCTTTTGATATCCTGAAACACGGATAACTGCACCAGGGCATGGTCATAGAGCTTACCCGGCTGGCGCACATACTGATGCATCGTGGAGGCTTCATGCATCCGGTAATAATACAAAGGCTCCTCTGTACAATACACACGTCTGGCATAAAACAGCAGCGGATAGACAAAAGAGGGCTCTTCATAGGCAAGTCCCTCGATAAACCGCACCTGAACCTGCTCTAGAAATTCCCTCTTATAAAACTTCGTCTGGCTGCCGCAGGTCAATGCCTGCCCGGCAAGAAACAGCTTGCGCATCTCTTGGTCTTCCAACACAATCAGCCCCTTAATCTGCGCCGGATCCTCCACCTGCATGACGCCCTCGTAATATTTTGTCATGGGATACTGGATAATCTCTGTGTCATACTGTTTGGCAATGCCATACAACTTCTCATAAATACTCACATCCACCCAGTCATCCGCATCCAGAAACGCCACATATTCTCCCTGAGCCTGTGCAAGCCCCACGTTCCTTGCACCGCCCTGTTTGCGGTTCTTGGACAGATGAAATACCCTTACGCTGTCCGGGTATTGTTCTGCCATGGCATCTAAGAGACTGCCGGTACCGTCTGTGGAGGCATCATCGATACAGATAACGTCCAGGTTTTCAAATCCAATGCTCTGGCGAATCAGTGATTCCAGGCACTGTGACAAGTATTCCTCTGCGTTATGGCAGGGAATGATTACCGTTACTTTTTTCATCATATTCTGTCCTCGCTTTCATCTCCCTATCAAACTTCTTCTCACCTACTTCCTGCGCAATACCATTAATATCTCACGAATGTTCTCTATCACCTTATCGCATTCCTCCTGCAGCATATACGGTGACAGCGGCAACGAGAGGACTGTCTCACATAATTTGACGGTATTTTGATTTTTGCCGCTCTGGCAGTTACCGCCAGCAAACGCCTGCTGTTCATGCATCGGCTTCCAGTAATAAATCATCGTGGGAATCCTCCGCTTGCCAAGTTCCTCCTGCAGCTTTGCCCTTTCCTGCCGGCAGTCCAAGCGGATTGTATACTGCGCCCAGCTTGATTTATAACCGGGCAGCATATGGGGAACTCCCACCAACTCCTTCAGACCCTGCGTATATATTCCGGCAAATTTATTTGCCTGCTCTATCTCCTTATCCCGAAATGCTGCCAGCTTAACCTTAAGGATTGCTGCCTGTATACTGTCCAGCCTGGAATTCATGCCTATCTGGATATTATCATATTTGCCTTGGGACGATTTTCCATGGACACAGAGCGAGCGGATTTTCTGGTTCCAGCCATCGTTATCGGTAAATATCGCTCCCCCATCACCATAACAGCCCAACGGCTTTGCCGGGAAAAACGATGTGGTCGAGATATCCCCGAAGCTGCAGGCAGACTTATCTCCAATACGTCCACCAAACCCTTGCGCGCCATCTTCAATCAGGTACATTCCGTACTCCCTGGTAATCTGTGATATCTTGTCATATTCCGCCGGCTGCCCAAACAAGTCCACGGCAATGACTGCCCCCAGTCTGTACTTCCCTTGCGCAGCCACCTCTGAAACAGCCTCCTTAAGCGCTTGCGCAGATATATTATAAGTGTCCGCTTCCACATCTACAAAAATCGGCATCGCCCCCACTGTGGAGACAACCTCCCCGGACGCGAAAAATGTGAAATCAGGCACAAACACGGCGTCACCCGGACCTATATCCATTGCCCGCAATGCCAGTTCCAGCGCATCTGTCCCATTCCCGCAGGTAATACAATGTCTGCAACCCACATACTGCGCCAACGCTTCTTCCAATTCCCTGACAACGCTGCCGGAAATAAATCTACCCGATTGCAGCACCTGGAAAATGGCTCCGTCTATCTCCTCTTTTAAATATTGATACTGCCTCTGCAAATCCCGAAATTCCACCTTACATCCCTCCTATACCGGACTTTTTCCTGTAAAATATCTCATTCCCCCACCTTGGTAATCTCATATTTGTTCTTACATTTAGCACAGGCACCATCTTCATCCAGCCGATTTCCACACGCACATACCCAGCCGACGATTTCCGCCGGCACACCCATGACCAACGCATTGTCGGGGACATCTCTGGTGACAACCGCCCCCGCCCCGACCATGGCGTTCCTGCCTATCGTAGTGCCGCAGACGATGGTTGCGTTCGCGCCTATCGTTGCCCCCTCTTTGACCAACGTTTTTTTATAATTTGCCCTGCCCTTCGGGTATCTTGCCCGCGGCGTCAAATCATTGGTGAATACACAGGACGGTCCGCAAAATACGCCGTCCTCAAGGACAACGCCCTCATAGAGAGATACGTTGTTTTGGATTTTGACATCGCTGCCCACGGTCACATGATTCGCCACATTTACATTCTGTCCAAAGGAACAATCGTTCCCAATATGGGCTCCTGACTGTATGTGGCAAAAATGCCAGATTTTCGTACCCTCTCCAATATGGACGTCTTCCTCTATATAGCTGCTTTTATGCACAAAATATCCCATAGCGATTCTCCCTTTTTTATCCCTTGACGTCACATTCTTCATAGCGTTTCTGACGTCAAATATCCTTGCGGTGCTTTTCTGTATCATCCCATAATCCACCCTGGTTACCGCCTCCGAGGTTGAGAAATTGATCAATTTGGCAAGGCAGCGTTTCGTAAATTCAACGACATTCTATGTGCCATATAGATTCGTGCCAATGCACGTGCTGCAGGACTACTCACAGGTAACCCTACTGACCTGCCTGCGCCTTTACAAAATCCTCTATTCCAAAAAGCCATCATGGGAAAGCTGTTATACGCTTTTGCCCATAATGACCTGTTCATTCCGTTACCAGTAGGAAACATTCACCCGCATGCATCTTCCATCAATCACTGGAAGCTGGCGAGAATCTGGCCCTCATACACCGGGTCATGCAGTTCCATTGCATCGTCATCGCCTTCCAGTTCATTGTTATATTTGTAAGGAACAGCAACCCGCTTTCCTTCCCCGGCAAGAAACCACTCATATTCCAGGTCAATATGACCAATATCAATTGCCTGATAGCCCTCCAAAGCCAAATCATAGGCAAGCACGCCTGCAGCAGGCCCCATGGCAACAAGAAAGAGCGTATCTTTCTTCGCATATTGCAGTGATGCCTTCAAGACATCATCATACCTGTCAAAGGAACTGGTTGCCGGGGCTAAGATACGTTTGATGTCCTTTGCCCCCTCCAAGAGGTTATTGCCCACTCCCATCCTGGTCTGTGCGCCTTCTACAATGATAAGCTCACGGTCTTTCCAGATTTCTTTGAGATGGGCAAAACGCTTACCGGGCATCTCTGTCATCCAATCCCGATACATCACATAGGGACGCGACATATAGGCATCATAATAAACCCTGTCATGCTCAAGCAGTTTCATATGTTGTTCTCTGGTATCATCTGTTGACATATAGATGCGGATAGCGTCTGCCGCTGCTTCCGTATAATCCTGCAGGGAACCATAATTGTTGGCAATCGCAATCAGCACATCGGGATCATGGCTGTGCAGTACTTCCTCAAGCCTCCGTCCCAGCCTGTCATCCAGCTTCTGGAACTTATGGCGGTTCACTTTAATAATCTGTGCAAACTCGCCATCGCCAAACCGCGCCATTGATTTACGGTTCTTAATAATCTCATCAATAGTCTCCTGTGTGTTAATAATTACAGGGAAATGATACCCTTCCCTTTTCACCTTAGGGTCAAAAAGCTCATACCTGAGGTTGGCACACCTTACCCGGATTACTCCCTGGGTAATGTCAAGCGTAGTCTGATTCATGTCAAGTGTAGCCTGATTCGTAAGAATCTCCGATATCTGATTCATCGTCTCACTATTAATCCCATACAGGTTGCGTATTGCCTGCAGCATTGTGTCATTGTCTTTTTTATACTCCTGATTCTGTCTCTGCAGCTCTGCAAGCTGCTTCTCCAAACCTGACACCCGCTGCTGCAGCTCTGTTATATTCTCATCCATTCTGCCATCCCTCTTTTCTTGTATATTATCTTAACAGACCATGCTGTCATAATATCCTGCCATTCATTGTCCGGTAAAATATTCATTTATAAATATTTCCCTCTCGCCGAAGTAATTGTCCAGATTGAGAATTCCATCATCATGGATGCACCAGGGTTGTTCCATATGTGGAACCACAATGCGGTAGCCCCGCCTACGAAATTCCATACACTGGGAAACATCATAGAAATCCCACATTTTAAATATATCTTCCCTCCATGGGACATCGTACTGCGTTGCCATCAGAAGCCCATCCACTGCCTGAACCTCCTGGTATCTGCCCCCAACCTCGCCAAACAGGTAAGTGCGAGCAAAATAGAGGCTGTTAGAATGCAGCATTCCCACGCGGTTCCCATACCACAGGGCAGCCTCCTTGTCCACCTTCAGGTTGCCTACCATACCGACCATGCCAATCTCCGGTTCCCGAAACAGTTCTAAAATCTTCTTTATAAAGTCCTGACAGATGATAAACACGTCCTGGTGCAGATATACTTTATATTTTGCCTGTGATTCTTTCATCGCCTGGTTGTAACCAGCCGCCATGGAAACTGCGCCCTTGATAGTCAGGATTTCCCGCGTAAATCCTGGCGGCAGCTCCAACCGTTCTATATAGGAGATACACTCTTGTTTATACAATTCATCGTTGGTGCACATAATGAACGCTATCTTATTTGTATCTAATCTGTTACCCATCTCATATCCCCCATTTTTCCTGATATTGCGCAAAAATACCGGTAGGGCACATTATCTTTTTCAGGAAGCTTGCCGCTTCTTTCATCCGCCCAGCCTGAATACAGATATCAGCCATCTCACAGAATACGATTTCCTCGCCCGGGCTTAGCTGCTCCACAAATTCCAACATGGATAATGCCCAATTGCTTTTTCCTTTTTTCTTCAGCAGCATTGCCAGTTTAAAGGCAGTATTCGCCTTTTCAAATGACGAAGCGTCTATCAGACACCGGAAAAAAGGAACAGAAATCATGTCCTTATCCATCCACTCTGACAGCTGTGTGTCTTCACCCAGAAATTCCAGCCTCCACATGAGGAACTTCACTTGCAGGTAACGTTCCCTTGCTTCTTCCATGCTGTGGATGTTGCTCAAAATTCCGCTTGGGACATGTTCTTGTAACTCTTCTTTATAAATATCCAATATAATGCTCAGCACTGCTACATCATTATCTATTTTAGAAAGCAGCTGCATTTTCTCCGACTGAAAATATTCCAGCAATTCCCCATAGCCTTCCCGTTCAAGGAAAGTATCTATCTCCTGCTGATACCCGGCAAATTCCTCTTTCAGTCTCTTTTTTTCTTCCGACTCACGCTTCTTTTCTTCCATAAAGTTTTCTGGCTGCCGTTTTTTCTCTTCCATAATCTCAACTACCTGCCTGCAGTACCTCTCCAGCTGTTCCTGGGTAAAGTCTTCTTTCACCGACAGCATTACCGTCCGAAGTTTCGCAAATCCCTCCAGCTTTAGATATGGATTCTCTTCGTATTCCGGAAATAGATCTAGCACCATCTTCTGCATATTGCGAAAATAATCTATTCCCAGGAATTTACTGTCTACCCCGGCAAAATACAAAGTCTCCATATAATAACTGTGCAGAAAATGAAATTCAATCTCGCTGTAATATTCCTGTATATAGTTCTTATGGGAGATAAGTTTCTTCAGCAGTTCCAGCTGTACAAAAGGATGGTCGCAAAGGGTATTTTTCTCATTCATATGCTGCGCAGTCACACTCTGCCCTGTCCGCCGGTAAAAATACAGCCCTTCTTCCATACTATAGAAACGCCTGGCTTCAAACAATAACGGATATACAAAGTAAGGTTCCTCGTACACCACGCCCTCCGGAAAAGCTGCCTCCCATTGTTCCAGCAGCGTCCTGCGGTACAGCTTGTTCTGGCTGCCAAACGTAAACAGCGTACCCAGCAGCATCCCCTTCCTTATCTCTGCAGAATCTGCGTCAAGAAACCCATAACGGCTGCATCCTTCTTTGCGGACATTACCTTCCCCATACACATGGACAAATGGAAACTGCAGAATATCCACATCCTCTTCAACCGCTTTCGCGTAGACCTTTTCACACATGGTAACATCCAGCCAGTCATCGGAGTCCAGAAACAGGACATACTCGCCTGCCGCGCGGGCAAGTCCCCGGTTCCTCGCCCCTCCCTGCCGGTGATTCTTTTCTAAGTTAATCACCTCCACAGATTGCGGATAGATAGCCGCATATCTCTGCAAATATTCCAGCGTATTGTCTGTAGAGGCATCATCTACAAATATTACCTGCAGTTCTTCCAGCCCTAAAGTCTGCTTCCTCAGTGAATCAAAGCACTTCTCGATATATTTTTCTGAATTATAGCAGGGTACAATAACAGATATTTTTTTCATACCGCTCCTCCCAACTCCCTACCACAAGACCAACGGCATCCCACCAATTTCCTGTTCCCATCTTCCGTAACATTTCTCCCATTCTTCTTCATTATGGTCTAATATCCGCATTAGGCTGTAAACAGCTATATTGCAATCATTGCGCGAAACCTTTCCCTGTACGCCATACAAAAGCGCTAACCAATATTGTATAACTGCAAGGCGCAGGACAATTTTTTCCAACCACCTATGCGCAGTCCTGTCTCCCATCTTCTCCATACGCAATATCTGCTCAAAGATGCTGTAAACCAGAATATGCTCAAAAAGCCTAAGAAATCTCGAATTGTCGCTGACAAATTGTAATGCCGATTCTTCATCAAATACCGCCTCGGCAATCAGTTCTGACTGCCGCCTTATTCCATTATTAATCAGGCAATTCTTCATTACATAATTCCTTGTCCATTCCACAGCTTTGGGCAAATCCTCCGAAAAATCTGCAATGCCTAAAACTTCCGCCATCTTCCTCACGCGTTCTGCCAAACTAAAACGCCTGTCCCTGACAATTTCTAACAACCCTTCTCTTAGCTGAAGCTTTCCAGCCATGCTTTCTGATATCTCAAACTGTCCTTTCCTCAAATCCTCCTGAGATTCATAAAAAATTTCTGTCTTTATCTCTGTCTTCTCCTGAATCCACAAAAGTTCCAGCACTGCCGGACAGGATAACGCCAACGAGACAATATACAAATCTTCATAACATGATGTCATCCTCGGATAATTCCTGCATGTCTCGCACAAAAAACCTTCTCCATATTCCTTATGCAGCATACATAGACCGTCCGCCTGAAAAAATGGGCATTTGTGGTTCTCCTTTAATATCTTATGCGGTTCCTCCCGGGATATAAAATTCCGAACGCTTTCTTCCTTGCATGCCTGGTATTTTGCATACGATACATCATCCACCAATACATTCCAAGCCATCTCGCAGCAGTTATCCGGACATTCACCCATAATGCAGTGAAATTTTTCAAAATAATTTACCTTATCAACACGAAACATTTTTTCTCTTTTCCTGTATTTTTTATGTTTAAGTTTCCCACTTTCGTATATTAACCGATATTTTATGTGATTGCGAAGCAATACATGCTCATGGTATAATGTTAATAGATATTATACACTATTTATTGGAGGTACGCTATGAATTTTTTATTTATCCGCGTAAAAAACTCCAGTTTCGATCTCCCCTGGGCATTATTGGAAATGGGCTACCATGCCGACATCTATGGGGTCGCCGAGTTCGACCCCCTGGCGCCTGTACCGGAAGAATTTGAGAAACTGGATAAATTTCTCTCTGAACATGATTTTGACTGTCTGATTTCCTATCTTTTCGTGCCGGAAGTCTCAGACTTGTGTCAAAAATACCATTTTCCATATATCGGCTGGGTGTATGATTCCCCTTTGATTTCTCTGTTCCATCCAGCTGTGAAAAATCCCTGCAATTATCTTTTTCTCTTTGACCGTGCGGAATATGAACATATGAAATCTTATGATATTCCTCATTTATATTATCTGCCTATGGGGGTCAACCTCTCCCGCACCGGCGCACTGGACATCACACCGGAAGATGAAGCGGCTTTTTCCTGTGATATTTCTTTTATTGGAAATCTCTATGAGAACAATTCTTACAACAGTTTTGTCTCACAGCTGCCGGAAGACATTGCCGCCGAGCTGAAAGTATATCTGCTGAAAAATCTCTGCAATTGGCACACGGTAAAACCATGGCCGCGGGTCTCCCAGAAAACAGTTGATTTTATGTCGCAAAAATTTCAGGCTTCTGTCTGGAACCGCCAGCAGATGGATTTGGATTTGTACCTGGGGCTTCTGCTGTTATCCAGGAAGCTTGCAGAGATGGACAGGATTACCGTACTGAATGCCCTGGCGGAACGTTATACCATAGACCTGTATACGCGAAGCGACTGTTCCTATCTGCGGAATGTCCAGGTACACCAAGGTGTGAATTACTACACTGCCATGAATAAAATTTTTTACCTGAGCAAGATTAACCTCAATATCACGCTGCCATCTATTGAGACCGGAATGCCCCAGCGCATCTTAGACATTATGGGTTCCGGCGGCTTTGTGCTGACCAACTACCAACAGGAAATTGAGGATTATTTTGTAATCGGCAAGGATATTGAAGTCTTTCGCGACTTAGACGAATTGATGGAAAAGACTGCCTACTACCTTTCCCACGAAGAGGAACGGCTGCGGATTGCCATGAATGGATATATCAAAGTCCGCGATAATTTTTCCTACATACATCAGCTCAAATATATGATACAGACTGTGGAGGAAAATAAATTTTGATTCGACCTTACTATTCTGCAGAGGAGGACAGTATATGAAGCTATTATTTTACCGTTATGGCAGCATTTGTGAGCCGGATATCATTGACGGTTTTCAGGAATTGGGGCATACGGTGCAGGAAATCACTGCTGAAATCACCAACAAATCCTTAACGCCCCAGGAGTCTATTCAGATTGTCAGCAACACGTTGTTAGAACATCCGGCAGACTTTGTATTCAGTATCAATTTCTTTCCGTTTTTGAGCGAGGTATGCCATATCTTCAAATTGCCTTACCTTTGCTGGAGCGTGGATTCTCCGGTGATGGAGCTTTTTGCAACCTCCATTGCACATCCCTGCAACCGGATTTTTCTCTTTGACCTGGCGCAATATGAAGAGATAGCCCCGCTCAACCCTGGACATGTATTCCACCTTCCTCTTGCTGCCAACGTCAAACAAAAACAGAAGCAAATCCATTCTGCTTCTGCTGCCACACGGAAGAAGTTTACCTCTGATATCTCTTTTGTCGGCTCTCTCTACACAGAGAAATGTCCTTACGATAAGCTGACGGACCCTCCCGCTTATCTCCTGGGCTACTTAAATGGGCTGATGGAAGCACAGCTGCGGATTTATGGCGGTTTTATCATTGAAGATTTGCTGACGAATGAAATTGTAGAGGAATTTAAGGCTCATCTTCCAGGATTTTTCACCTATCCCTTTGATTCTTACCTGACTGATAAAAAGACTATGGCACAGCTCTATATCGGCAATAAAATTTCTGCTATGGAGCGGCTATCTGTCATGGAACTGCTTTCCAAACGGTTTTCGCTTGACCTCTATACGGCAAGCGATACCTCTGCTCTTCCCCATGTCCATAACCGGGGGCTGGCAAAGACTTTGGAAGAAATGCCTATTATTTTTAACAACAGCAAAATTAACCTGAACATGACATCCAAGTCCATTCGCAGCGGGCTTCCCCTTCGCATCTTTGATATCTTGGCATGCGGCGGCTTTGTACTTACGAACTTCCAGCCAGAACTTCCAGAATTTTTCCGTCCGCAGGAAGACCTTGTATATTATGAGAATTTGGAGGACCTTGCCAGCAAGGCAGATTATTTCCTTCACCACGACACGCAACGCCGGGAAATTGCAGCGAATGGCTTGGAAACCCTACAGAAATACCATACTTACCCCATCCGCTTATCGCAGATGCTGGAGATGGCTTTTCAAAATAATTATCAGGAGGTCCTTCGATGAATGTTTTATTTATAGACTGGGCATGTTTCGGCAAAGTGGATGCCATTTTTACCTTAGAACAGATGGGATACAAGCTAACGATGTTTTCTCATAAAGCCTATCAGGAACGTATCAGCGCTGAATTTGACAGGGCATTTGATGAGGCTGTAAAGCGTAAGAAATTTAAATTCTGTTTCTCCTTTAATTTCTACCCTGTAGTGGCAGAAGGATGCAAAAGGAATGATATCCCTTATCTTTCCCTGGTGTATGACAGCCCTTATGTACCCCTGTATTCCTACACCATTATTTATCCCACCAACCATGTATTCCTCTTTGACAAACAGGAATACACAAAGCTTTACAATATGGGAATCCATACTGTGCATTATACTCCCCTTCCGGTCAATGCCACAATCATTGACTTTCTGGCTAAAAAAGACTTTGATGCCAGCAAATGCACCTGCGATATATCCTTTGTTGGCGCCCTCTACAATGAGCAGCACAATTTCTATGAACGGCTTGCCAATGTTAACGATTACACCCGGGGATATCTTGACGCCATCATCGAGGCACAGCTGAAAATCTATGGCTATAACTTTCTGGAGGAAGTGCTTACCGGGAATGTCTTGAAAGAATTGCTGCGCGTGTCGCCTTATGCCAACGACAAATATGGTATAGAGACCCCGGAATATATCTATGCCAACTATTATCTTGGACGGAAGGTAACTTCCCTGGAACGGATTCGGCTCCTGACCGCCATCGGGGAACGCTTTCCCAATCAGCTTAAGTTCTTTACACTCAATAAAGAAGTTGACATCCCCCATGTCCGCAATATGGGTGCAACAGATTACTATCAGGAAATGCCTTACGTCTTTGCCAACAGCAAGATTAATCTGAACATCACCTTAAAGAGCATCCAATCCGGCATTCCCCTGCGCGCAATGGATATCATGGGCGCTGGCGGATTTCTCTTAACAAATTATCAGGCAGACTTCCTGGACTACTTTGTTCCCGATGAAGATTTTGTCTATTACAATGATACTAAGGACCTGCTTGACAAGATTGAATATTATCTATCCCATGATAAGGAGCGCAAAGAAATAGCTGCCAATGGGCATCAGAAGGTAAAGGAGAACCATAGTTTTGAAAAATGCTTTCAGGAGATGCTGGTTACAGTTCAGCCTTGAAATTTTCAACTACAGTTTCCACAGCGGCTAACTGCACAAATAGTAAAAAAATATTTATTGGAAGCTTCATAAATTCAATGGATTTCCCCTCCCATGCCAAAAGGCAGACATCTGAGGGATTTCGTGTATCCCTTGCGTCCGGGAGAGGGGCTTCATGTATTTCCCCAATGTCAACTGTCTGAGCGTTTTCCCTGCTGCTTATATTATATCGCCATAACGGATATGTTTTTTCCTCACGGACAGCCCTTCTGGTTTTCCTAACAGCGGCAGCAGACACCTTCGATTAGGGTATGCCTCTGAAACTCGGGACTGCCATATGGTATGTCTCATGTCAAGTAAAATGTTGCGGCAGTCCCTCAAACAACTCACCCGGCATACCCATTGGTGCCTGCAACGCCGCTGGCAAGGAAAACTGGCGAAGGACTTCCTACCCCGGAAAAATCATATCCGTTGTCGATATTTAACAAAGCAGTGGGAAAACGCGAGTTTTGAATTGGGGAAATTAATATCATCAGCCCCTCCCCGGAACTAGGGATACTAGAAATTCCGGTTTGGTCTGCCGTTGGCATGGGAGGGGAAATCTGCAGAATATTGAAAGCTTCCTACTAAATATTTTTACATGTGAGCGTAGTTAGCCGCTGCGGAAACTGTCTTCATGAAATTTAAGGCTGAACTGTTACAGATGCTGAAATTTATATAATTCCAATACTTGACAATCACAATGTCATTTAACTGATTAGATTGCGCCCAGCCTGGGCGCATAATTTTTTATCTTATAGGAAAGTCTGCACTTTCACACGTTAATGCGACAAGGTCTTTCCTATAAAATAAAAAATGAGACCGGAAATTCCGGTCTCATTTCATGATAGTCACTAATTAGATTAGCCAAGTAAGGACAATACGCCCTGGTTAGACTGATTAGCCTGTGCAAGCATAGACTGTCCAGCCTGTGCAAGAATGTTGTTCTTGCTGTACTCAACCATCTCTTCTGCCATATCAACGTCACGGATACGGGACTCAGCAGATGAAGTATTCTCAGAGATGTTATCCAAGTTAGAGATTGTATGCTCTAATCTGTTCTGCAGAGCACCAAGTAAGGATCTCTGATCAGATACTTTGTTGATAGCGCTCTGGATAGCATCCATAGCGGAACCAGCACTATCATAAGAGCTTACGCTCAATCCTGTTACACCTAAGGAACCAGCGTCCATGTTGCTGATGTCGATGCCAATCTTCTGTCCAGATAAAGAACCAACCTGAAGGTTCTTGCCTGTGAAGGTACCATCTAACAGGTTCATGGAGTTGAACTGTGTAGTAGACTGAATTCTTGTAATCTCAGACTGTAACTGATCAATCTCGTTCTGGATAGCAGTTCTGTCAAGAGAAGTATTGGTATCGTTAGCTGCCTGTGTAGCCAACTCGTTCATTCTCTGTAAGATAGAATGAGCTTCATTCAAAGCACCTTCAGCAACCTGGATTAAGGAAACGCCGTCCTGAGCGTTAGAAGAAGCTTTGTTCAGACCTCTAATCTGGCTTCTCATCTTCTCGGAAATAGATAATCCAGCAGCGTCATCGCCTGCACGGTTGATTCTGTAACCAGAAGATAATTTCTCAGTTGACTTTGCCTGTGCGCTTGTTGTGATACCTAACTGTCTGTTTGCGTTCATCGCTGTAAGATTGTGTTGTACTACCATAATATATTCCTCCTTGAATGTACTGCAGCTTCCATGCTGCATTTGTTTTTGGGGTTGTGATCTCCTCTTCCGGCCGTACGCTCCATCCGAGTCAATCACTGAAGTTTTAAGTAATTTATTTTCTTTACTTGATACATATATCGGAGACTTTCTTCGATACTTTACACCTTTTTTTATTTTTTTTAAATTTTTCTATTATATTTTTGCAGGGGGTTAATGTTGAAAATTCAATGTTTTAGCCCTATACTATATATTGCTATTAAAGCTTTGCTTGTATATCAATATATAGTATAATATTGCCAAACACGATATACACCTCCATATACGCAGGTTATAAATAATCTGCAGATTTTTTCTGAAAAGGAGAATGCCATGAATAACCACCCAGATATTACCATTATCGTACCCTGCTATAATGCAGCCCCATACCTCGCTGAATGCATTGACAGCCTGAAATCCCAGACCATCGGCATGGAACGTCTGCAGTTCATCTTTGTTGATGATGCTTCCACCGATTCCACATTGGATATCCTCAAATGCCTGGAATCGGCTCTGCCAGAACAGGTACTGCTGCTCGCCCTGCCGGAAAACCAGGGACAGGGCTATGCCAGGAATCTTGCCCTTTCCTACGCTGTCGGCGCTTATGTGTTATATGTAGATGCGGATGATACGATTGCTGATTATGCGGCAGAACTGCTCTTTCAGCAGGCACAGGCCCTGCAATGCGATGTTCTGGAATTCGATTTTTTCCGGCAGCAGCAGCCCTGGCTCAGTACAGCCGCTGCCTTTGAGACCGCTCCCTCAACCTACCAGGTAACCGATATTGTCAGCCGGCAGGTTTTCTGCACTTCCGTCCCCAGATATGGAACAATCTGCAATAAACTTTACCGCCGTCAGTTACTTGTGGAACACGGTATCTGTAATGCGGAACATCTGGCGCATGAAGACACGCTCTTTTCTCAACTGGTCTCTCTTTATGTTACAAATTATGCGTATCTTCCGGTCCCATTGTATTTTTACCGCCCCAACCCGAACAGCACTATGCTGAAAGCTCAGAACAATGACCTGCATCAGTTTGACCGTCTGAAAGTTCAACTGCAATTTCTCGAAGAATGTGAACGCCGGGGACTTCTGCACGACTGTTACCTTGCCGTCGAAACAATGTTCCTACGCACTTATTACATGGATACACTGCTGTTTATCTGCGAACGCTTTACAGAGGCCCCTTTAGAGCAACTGCAGGAAATGCAGCGCACTGTGCAAACCTGCTTCCCCTCCTGGCGCAGAAATCCTTTTCTTGCACATCAGCAGACAGACCTGGAAAAGTTGCTGCTTTCTACTCTGGACGATTCTTTTTCCGGGGAAAACTTTCAGGCGCTGAAAAACAAAGTGGCCGAACTTTGCACGAGTGCGCGTCTTATTTTCCAGCAATAGTTCCTGCTGTTAATTTTTCTGGTCCAAAAACTGTGAATCAACCACATTGAGGTTCGCCATGCTCTTGTAGTACTGGCTTGCCGCCATATTGCTGGCACGGGCCTTGCGGATACCTTTCTTGACCGAAGAAAACTTCTTTACCGCAAGGTCCCTGTTCCTCTGCTCCTGCGCCTGGATAGTAGCGCTTTTCTCCGTAATTTCAGTTATCAGCTTCTGCATTGTGCGAATTTCTTCCTTGTAAGATTCTTTATCTGTCTGCAGGAGAGATTTCACCCTGTCATAAATCTGCTGGAAACCTTCATCAAGTTCATTTAGCTGGTCCACAAACTCGCTTTTTTCCTGCATGTTCTCTTCTAACCTGTCGGGATCGGAAGCCTCATCTGTAAATAAGATTTTCTGCTCTTTATTCCGTGCAATAATCTTGTCTAATATCACATTCTTTTTCTCAAGGCTTTGAATCAATACGGCAATATATTCTTTATCTGGCATACTTTCCTCCTTAAAATTGGACAACAGTACAGCTTAGCGCATAAAAGGACTACTGCAATGCAGTATTGCAATAGTCCTCATAATGTCATCCGTTTGTTATTTGGCTTTCTGCATAACCTCTTTCCAAGTGTCACGCATAGTACGGAGGTGTTTTAATACTTCCTCCAGTATTTCTTTGTCTTTTTTAACATTAGCTTCCACCAGCCTGTCATAAATATAAACATAGACATTCTCAAAATCTTCCGCCACCGGATATTTGTGATTCAGGGTCGCCCGAAATTCCTCTATGATATTCTCTACTTTGACAATATTCTCATGCGCTTTCTGAACATTCCCCTGCTCAATAGCAACAATGGCAATATTGCAGAATTTAATCGCCCCTTCGTATAACATCAACGTGAGTTCTCCGGGAGTTGCTGTCATTATCTTATTCTTGTTATAAGCTGCGTAACCCTGGTTTGCATTCATTTTTATTTCCTCCTTGAAATAAATTCTACAGATGCCCGGGAAGCCCCGGGCATCTGCTGTTCATGCTTATCAGGAACCTAATAAGCCGCTTAATGCGCTGGTACTGTTCTGCAAGGTGGCAAGCGCTTTCTCCATTGCAGTAAACTTCTTATAATAATAGTCCTCCATAGCAGTGACTTTCTCTTCCCATTTCTTAATGGTCTTCGTATAATCATCGTAATCTCTCTGCATCTTCTTGTCATTGTAGATGCTGTACTTGCTGTTCATGTTAGTGCTCTTCATCTTTTTGTCCAGCCTAGTGTAAAGATCATCGGACAATTTCTGGAAGAACTCCTGCACCATCTCCGGGTCTTGCTGGATGGCCGCAAGCAATCTGTCAGACTTACCAGCGGAAACTTCATCTTCCGCATCTCCATCTATATGGTAAAGGTTACCCTCATTTTCTGCCGCAGACAGATAGCCCTGCGTCTTGATTCCGAAACTTGCCAGGCTGTACTTCTTGCCATCACTTAAAGTAAAGCTCTTGGCCATTGAGTTTGTCATTAAATTCATGACATAGGAAAGGTTATCATCTCTGCGAAGCAGGGATTTCTTAATCTTCTCTTCCCACTTCTCAATCTCCTTGTCACCCATGGCCTCTTTCTCTTCGTCTGTCAAGGGCTCGTAACCTCTGGCAGAATCCGCATTGAAGAGTTCATCCATCTCTTTCATCAATGCATTGTACTCTTTCAGGAAATCCTTAATGCTGTCATAGATGCCCTGAACGTCTGCCTGAGTAGTAATCGTCAGTTCCTCACCAGGAGCAGTTGTCTGCAATGCGGTAATGGTAATTCCATTTACCGTAATATTATTGCTCGCAGAATCATATGTTACTCCATTTAATTCAATCTGCGCATCGGAACCATTCACCCTGACTGCGTGCCCGGCTACGCTTGGGTCATCACTAAAACTGCCGGTATCATTCTTGATGCTCTGCACGTACTGATACTTAGCAGTCAAAATATCTGCACGATTTGCATTATCCTGTGCCTTAAACGCTGCAATCTCTGCCTCTGTCATAGTCTCCAACTGCTCTTTTGTAAGAGTTGCTGCGGGAGCCAGTGAAGTAAGCATCGCATTATCATTGATATAAGCTTTCTTCTCGGCAATCAGGTCATTATTGGCTTTCATATCGTCAGAAACTTTCTGAATTGCAGCTGAATTATCATCTACCCATTTCTGCAGCTTTGCTGTACTGTCAGGATCGTTGTATGCCGTATGAATCTCGCCTACAACCGCGGCATTCTCCGTATCCGCTTCAAATTTAGCGACTGCCTTGGCATTATTTCTCATCTGTGCAAAGTCCTTATCGCTGTAACCCAGCTTCTCTTTCAGTTCCTCAAAACGTTCCTTTTCGTCATCTGTGAATTCTGCATCTGTCTTCTTAAGCAGTTCTTCCATCTCGGTTTGCTCTGAAGCTGTAAGTTTGTTTGCACCGCTGTCATCTTTAACAGCAAGCGCCCCCTTGAGGGACATAAATGCCACTGCGTAGTTGCGGTCTGCCTGAAGGCTGGTCAAATCCGACTTCAAATCGGCATTAGCCTCCTGCAGTTCTTTGATACTGCCAGGACCTTCACCCTGATATTTATCTATGGTATTTAAAATATTCTCAAAATTCTCTTTCAGTTTGACCGGGTCTGAAGTCGGGTTGCCGTCAATATCAACGCCATATTTATCCCACTTCTTATATGCCTCCTGATTGGCAGCAGAATCCACATAAATGCCAAGACTTTTTAAAGCAGTCAGTCCATTGGCGTCTGTTGCTGTCAGCGCAAAATCATTCTCCACGCCGCTATCCTTAGCAGTAATGTAAAGACGGTTGTATGTGGAATCGAAGCTTGCAGAAACACCGGCATCTTTCAGCTTATTGACAAATTCTGAAATCTTCATGTCAGAACTAATTTCAATATTCTTAGAACCTTTCTTGGTAGTAACCGCAATCGTTCCCTTATCGCCTTCGGCAAGCCCTAACTCACCCAATGTTGTATTGCCCGTAGTTCCTTTTGCAAGACTTGCGCCTGTAAGATATCCGGTAGCTGCCACATAGTTAACTTTCAATTTCTGTGTGCCGTTGATGGCATTGCTGCCGGCTGTGACAGTTGCCTTGGTGCTGTCAGAAATAGACGTCGTCTTTTTATTATAGTAATTGCTCAACTTCATATTGCCCAGTCTCTTATAAAGGCTGTTAACCTTTTTATTCAAATCTTTCCAGGCATCCATCTGCCATTCCAGTTTCGTCTGAGCTTTTACATGCTTATCTTTCTTCTTGCTATATGCTGCAACTAATTCCTGAACAATGGAATCAGTGTCCAACCCTGACGCAAGACCTGATACTCTAATAGCCATAATAATTCCTCCTATCGCTTCTCATCCACCAACAATCCGGCCAGTTCCCAAACCTTGGCAATCATGTCAAGGGTCTTCTCCGGCGGATACTCCTTTAATACTTCCTTCGTCTTCTTATCGACAATCTTAATGGTTACCCGGTTTGTAGAATCATGTACCCCAAACACTGCTTCTGAATCGGCAGCTTTCTTATTAATCTCCTCCACTGCACGTTTCAGCTTGTCATTGGAAGCCGCTCCTTCCGCTGTCTCCATACCCTCAGGGAGTACTGATTCCGTTACTTTCGCAGATTCCTTTGCCAAAGGTATCTCCTGCACTTTACCGCTGTCATCCCTACTCGCCATTGCTCTGGCGGGTTTCTTCGACGGCTTTGCTTCCGCTGCAGCAATGGCCTTACCCGCTGTCTTGGCGCTTTTCACCATTACAGACGCTTGCGGCGTCACCGCTGTATCGACTGTCTGTACTGCAGGTTTCGGGCTACTTCCCTGATATGCCTTAATCCCAGCAGATTTTAATGCCTCCATTGCCATTACGATCACCTCCGTGTGATTTCAAGACGGTCAGACTGGCAGTTTCCAACTGTCCCAATTCTCTAAAATCCTTTATCTTATAATGATTATCGGTATTTTTTTACAAAAATTTACGCCCTACAGAATATTTTTCAGTACGCTCACGTCCTCTACGCTGACGGCTGCCTCATTTTCCTTCTGTATCTGGAGATAAACCTCTTTCCGGTACACCGGTACCTCCTTGGGGGCACGGATTCCAACTTTGACCTGTTCTCCACGAATATCCAGGATACTGATTTCTATATCATTATTTACAACAATGGATTCTCCTTTTTTCCTGGTCAACGCCAGCATCCTATTCACCTGCCTTTTCTTTTTTATCCTGCAGAATATCATAGATTGGATACTTCACCGGGAAGTTATCTTCCACAATAAGCTGCTCTGCCTTGCGCTCCTCCACATTGATGATAACAGGCGCTTTCAGATTCACACTGAGTTTCTTAATGTCTGCCGGAACTGTCACTGTGACCAACACATATAGATTCTCCTCATTCAGATTACCAAGGCTCTTTAACAGGTCATGTTCCACCTGAGGGTCATAGTCCTCTTTGACAATCAATGGATCCATGACCGGAAGAGCGAACCCTGGCTCTTCAATAGACTGCAGCCAGGAAATATTCTTGCGTTTCCCATCATCTGTCTCATCGTAAATCAAAGTAAATCTCTGGCAGTGCGGAAATCCGATGATTCCCTTTTCAAAGAAGATAATCTTCTCATCTTCTATTTCTATTTCTCCAAATAATCTCGTGTTTAATTGCATATTCTCGCTCCTCACTGTATGGGGATATCCACTCTTACTGTTACAGGTAATTAAGCAATGTCTGCCCATTTGCCTTGGCAGACGCCTGCAGGGATGCCTGATAAGCATTATATGCCGCTGTATATTCAATAATAATATCTGACAATTCCATGTCCTCATTTCTTGACTTCAATGTCTCAAAAGTTGTCTGCTGGTCAGACATCCTGTTCTCTGTCAAATTCAGCCTGTCTTCACGGCTTCCAAGGTCCGTCTTGGCGAGGGTCACAGTCTTTTTGTAGTCCTGGAATTTACCGACGCCTCTGGAATAGAGCTTCTGCATATAATCGTCCGCATAGGCCGCCTCTTTCTCAGCTGCCTCAATCCATTCTGCAATTCCTGCCTGAGCCAGCGGGTCTGAGTACTGTTCTTCTTTACTCATCGCTTTTAACTTATCAATCTTGTCATGAGCTGCAATTGCTGCCTGTACGGCATTCGTCAACTCATCGATGTCCCTGCCGATAGAAGAATCCAAGACATCGCTTGCCTGGGTATTGATGGTAAGGGTCTGGTTAAAAGCTACTGTAAATTTAATCTCCTGATTCTCTTTGGTATATTCAATATGGTTATCAGGATTTTCGTCTGTGATATCCTTGCAGTCAAAATAATGCTCCGGACGCAGTTCACCCTCCTTAAATCCCTTTTTCGTATAAGTCATACTGAGGTCTATTCTCTCACTTGCAATATGGTTGGCAACACTCTTTCCCAAAATCAGTTCACCAGTCTCTTTAAAATAAAGAATCTGGTTATCGCGGACAGCAAAGTCAGACTCTGCCCAGTCATCATATGACATATCCGTAATAACCGCCGGGAAAAGACCGCCAATCTCCATATCTGCCACCGACAGCCACTCTCCTAAATCTTTATCATAATATGTCAGGTTGGCAGGGTCCAGCGTCTCCGTCCCCTCGTAAGACAGACGGATACGCTTGTGAATATATTCTTCAGGCATATCTGACAAATCTACGCCGGCCTGCACATCATCAAGGGTATTCGGCACAGTGACCTCATTACTATAGAAATGCTTCTCCTCTACATCACTGAAAGAAAGATTTTCTTTAATCTCGTAAGTTGTGTCATTCTCGTTCTCTGCAAATGTCAGCTGCTTGTTGGTCTTATAACCGGTAAACACATATCTTCCGGCACAGTCTGTGTTTCCTTCATGGTACACCTGTTCGCGCAACGACTGCAGATTTTTGAGGATATCATTACGGTCTTCCTGTGTCAGGGTATCCGTTGAACCCTGGTTGCATTCCTTATAAATATTATCTAAAATGGTCTCCATATTGCTCAAAGCGCCATGTGTCACTTCAAACCAGGACCTGGCATCCGGGATGTTGCGCTCATAATACTGATTGAGCTCGTTGAGGTTGCTGCGCAGACGCAGCGCCCGGATGGCAATTACCGGGTCCTCAGAGGGCCTGGAAATCTTCTTCTGCGATGTCATCTGATTGTTCAGCTTATCAACACTCACCTTATTGCCGTTCATATTTGTCATGCTGTTTCTACTTATCATACTGTTGGTAACTCTCATTTACGAACCTCCTTATACGCCTGTCTCCAGAATTAACCTGTCATACATCTCTGTCAACGTCTGCACCATCTTAGAAGCAAGATTGTAAGCATTTTGGAATCTTAACATATCAAGTCCTTCTTCATCCTCGTCTACAGCTGAAATTGACATTCGTTTCTGTATGATTGTCTCTGAGATATTGCTGTAATTTTTATAAAAAGTCTCTGATTTCTGCGTATCGACAGAATTGTCAGTGTACAGGCATTTCAAAAACTCAGTTGCCGCACCTCCGCGGAACATCTTCACATCGGACTTAAGCTTCATCATTTCGTCCGTCAGCTTCTGATTTGCTACGCCGTTTGCATAATCGTCAGCAGAAATGGTCGCCATCTTGCCTGGATCCTTCAAAATGGAAGTTGCCACTTTGATATTACCTGCTGTAAGTTTATAATAATCATTCTTAAATGTGCTCATACTGCCGCTGTCGTCATAATCTGAGAAGTCATATTCGCTTCCGTCTGACGCATTGCCTGCCACAAAGAAGGAACCTACCGCAATGCCCTCCATATCTACGCCGGAACGCTGGATATTGTTCAGCTGTTTAGCAAATTCGCGCACAAAACTATTGCACTGCGCCTGATAATATGGGATACCCATGGCATCGATACTTTCTCCGATGTTGGCCGTACGGTTCGTCAATGCCTCCCGCTCTTCCACAGATAACGCCAGCTTTAAATGGAACTCATACGTCTGTGTCTCAGCATCATAGGTAAATCCGGAATAGCGGTAATCTTTGTTATTAAGGGTAATAATTCCGTCATCTGCCATATTCATGATGTTGATATCTGTGATACTGGGATTTTTAATTCTTACAATATCACCCTTTTCTCCTGCTCTTACAGATTCTACAACACCGCTGAAACCTTCGTCATTATTGCCGTCACGCGTATCAAATAAACCTTTCAGCCTGCCCGTACAGCCTTTACCGGTTACGTTAAATGGGATATTGTCGCCTTGCCAGGAGATATCGTACAGTCCGTCTGCATCGGTTTGGTTAACCTTCTTCTCACGTGCTACACACTTCAAAGTTTTATAATCAAAAGTGTCAACCAATGTCTGCCCATTGATTTTCAGCACATAATTTGTTGCCCCAGTATATACGTCTGGATGCTGTGGGTCTACTACCGGAGTCTCTTTTACATCTACCTGAACCAGGTCGGATAATTCATCGACAAGCAATGCCCGCTGGTCACGCAGTTCATTGGCATTAACTCCCTGAAGTTCAATCACATTAATCTGCTTATTGAGGAGTGCAATCTTCTCCGCAATACCATTAATCTGATCCACCTGGGTGGAAATCTCCTGATTGCAGTCTTCCTGAATCTGCTTAAACCCTACATTCAGACTTTGGAAGAAATCAGCAAGGCTCTGAGACTTACTGATAAAGGACTGTCTGGCGTCCCTGTCCTCAGGTGATTTCTGAACCTCACTCAAAGCATCGAACATCTCATCAAAAATATCTGTAAATCCTTTGACATTATCATCATTGAGGATGGAATTCTCAACCTGCTGCGCATAATAGAGCTTTGCTTCAAACAGCCCCAGCTTTGCACTGTTGTTCCAGTATTTCACATCATAATAGAAATCCCTTGTCTGTATAATCTCCGTTGTGGTAACGCCGCTTCCTGCCATACCATAACGGTCATTCACCCGCAGCGCCTCAGCTGCAAGACGGACTGCCTGCTGTCTGGTGTAGCCCGCCGTATTTACGTTTGATATATTATTTGCCGTTGTGTTTACCGCCGCCTGAAAAGAATTGAGCGCGGAACCTGCAATGGTCAATCCAAAAAATGTAGACGCCATATTCTACCTCCTAATATATTACCGGTATCCTACAACCGGGTTACGATATGCTCCAGCATCTCAGAAATCACATTGACAAACCTGCTGGCTGCATTGTAAGCATTCTGATATTTAATCATATTCTGCAGTTCCTCGTCTGAGGAAACGCCAATTACCTGCTGACGACTGTTGTCAAGACTCTCTACCTCCGCGGAAAGACCAGCTGACAGTCCCTCATAGACATTGCCGGTTGTCCCGATATCCTGTATCATTCTCTGGTAGTATACTTTAAATGTACAGGGGTCCGTATTGTTGGGGTTGATGGTCTGCCTCTTCTGATCCCACATATCCACCAGAGCCTGTGCCAAAGCCTGTGCCGGCTCCCCATCCTTCTTCAGGTGAGGCAGGCCGCCCTCTAATTGCAGCAAATCTTCATTAATCTCAATACCTTTGGCAGTATACATCTTCGAGGTATCCGTGAGGTCTTCCTCATTATATACATAATATACTTTGCCGTCATTGGCTGTTACCTTAGTATAACGGTCACAGCCGCGTCTGGTGAAGAGTTCGCGCCCTGGCTTCTGCCCATCTGTGCCTACACAGCCGTTCTCCTCATCCCAAACCTTGACATTGTTGTATCTGGTTCCGTCCATTGCCGTAAAACTTGCCGTGGTCAGCGGACTGAAAAGGTCGTTGATGGATGTTACAATCTCATGGATAAGCTGGTCCAGTTCTGCCTGTGCAGTCATCACGACAGACATTCCGGTGGTATCGTTATATTTCTGCTGATCCATACCTGTGATGTCACGGTAATCCGCCGGCTTATCACCTCTTGAAAGGATTAAGCCTTTGAGTTCTCCAATGTCTGTATTCAGCTCTGCGGCAATATCTCCGCTCTTATAATCAAACATATAAGTATAACGCCCTCTGCCGACGTCCGAAAGCTGCGGCCAGTATGGAGTTACGAAACCAGTTACGGGATCCGTGTATCCTTTTATTTCATACACATGAATCTCATCCACGAACTCGACATTCTCAAGCTTCACCCTCACGGTGCCGTCTGCCCGCTCTTTAAAATCTACCTTCGCAAGACCGGATAATTCGTCCAACAAATTATCACGTTCATCACGCAACGTCATTGCTGTCTCCACACCGCCGGATTCAATTCTTAGAATCTCTAAATTCAAATCACGGATTTTCGTTCCTATTTCATTAATCCTGTCTATATTCTTATTAATCTTGTAATTGAGGTTTTTCTGATAATCATAAAGATTTTCCTCTATCTTCTGTGCACGGTCCAGAAACAGCGTTGCTTTCTCAACAACCAAAGTCTGGTAAATACCTAACTCAGGTCCTTTGCTAAACTCTGCAAACGATTCCCAAAATTCCTGCAGCGCCGTCTGAAATTGTTCACCCTCTAATTCCTGAAACTGCGTCTGCACTTCCCTTGCAGATTCCGCACATGCCTCATAAAAACACTGCCTTCCATTTTCTGTACGGTAATACTGATCCAGAAAGGCATTTCTGGTATGTACCACGTCAGCGATATTTACGCCAAGCCCTGCTTGCTGGTAACTGATAGCTGCTTTCTTATCAAATGTCACGTATTGCCTGTCTGCAAACAATACCTGCTGTCTGACATAACCCTTTGTCTCCACATTGGCAAGATTATTCGCTGTTGTATTTAATGCATTCTGGCTGTTCTGTAAGCCGGAGGCGCCAATATACAAACTTCCCATTCCATTCGCCATTTTACTGTTCTCCTTTACTGCGAGCCGCCGCTGGAGCCCTTGCATCATCTATGCCGGACGTCCGCTGGCATTTTCTAAAATATTTCCTACTGCTTAGCATCAAAACCGCTGTTTGCTAATAAATCCCCGGTATTGTTCGCCCGATTGTCATAATTGGCAGTCGTTGGCGCCTGCCGCATACTGCGAAACAGCGTCAAATCAAATTCCGTCAGTTCCATTGCCTGATGCAGGAGCGTTTCATTTTGTTCATTTATATCCGCCATCTTCTTCAATGTATCCCTGAGCTTATCCCGAAGCTCAATCAGCTTATTCTGCTCCTGCGGCTGTTTATTTAAAAATGCTATCATATTAGTAACGGTCAGCTCTTCCGGATCCTTACTAAGTACGATAGACATGTCTCCTACAACTTCATTTCTTTTATTTTCCAAATTCTTAAGCCGACTGGCAATTTCCTGCTCCTGGTCGGTAATCGCCTCAAGAGCAGGAATATCACCGTCTATAATTATCTGCCTCTTCTTCTGTGACAGTTCAGTCAGACGTTGATATCCCTCATTCTCTTCTTCCAATACGCTCATAAAATCTTCCATTAAGCTTGCCACGCAACAACCTCATTTCTAGCAGTACGCTTGGTATTTTTCAAGTAATTTTGCTGCAAAGTCTCCGTTATCCACCTTATAATTACCGGATGCCATACGTTTCCTTACCTGTATTACTCTGTCTTCCCTGATGTCGGGAGCTTCTGATACTGCCTGCTTCGCCACCTGATAGTCGTGTCCAGTCCGGGAAATCTGCACCTCATCGCGCTTCTTCACACTGTCTGCATTCTTGGACATGGCTGCTCTGCTGGTGTTATAAATCTGAGTAACCTGATTATATGCCTCTATACGCATTCGGATCTCTCCTTTCTATAAAGCAATCTGTCTTATTGCTATATTGTGTGCTTTATCTAATTTATTTATCGGTTATTTCAAAGGAAACTTTAGAAGTTTGGGAAAAGTTCACATTTAAAGACATTTGACAGACAAACCTTTCTAACAGATGAAATGCCAAATGACGGTTTTGGATAAAGCAAAGAGCTGTGCCTATGCACAGCCCTCTATTTTTATAATCTTATGCTTTCATACCTTTTTTCTTTCTGGTAATTATCAGGCAGGCTCCTGCAAGGAAAAATCCTGCACATAATGCATACCTTGCATCAAAAGCAATTCCTGTCTTTGGTGTACCGCTCTGTACCTGTGCGGTTCCCATGTTCTTGGAAGCAGAACTTCCAGTTGCCCTGGCAACTGTGGTAGTGCTTCCCTTCGTAGTTGTCGTCCCGCCACCGGTAGTTCCCGGTTTGGTATTCGTCGGCTTTGTATCCGTGGGGTTTGTATCAGTTGGTTTGGTAGGGTCGTTCTTCTTTGGCGGGTTTTTTTGGGGTGGCTCCGGATCGTTTCCCGGATCTGATTTTTTGCCGTCAGTAGCTTCAAAGATGTACCCATTCTCATTGGCAAACTGCTCTGCTGCAGAGCCGCTGGAGCCATAGATGACGTCTGGCGTCCAGGAAGACTGTGTGCCAATGGAGGTAACAGTCTTGGGAATTTTCACCGTTCCGATACCGCTTCCTGAAAATGCATCCGCTTCAATCGTGGTTACTGAACTTGGAATCTCCAGACTATATACATATGGACAGTTTGCAAAGGCAGAAGAGCTAATCGTCGTCATTCCGTCAGGAAGTTTTAAACTGGATTTGCCCACCGGACAGTACAAAAGCTGTGACAGACTGCTGTTATAGACTGCGCCGTCATATGTACTGTAACTTCCATTTCCGCTTTCTACGTTAACTGCTGTCAAATTGCTGCAGCCATCAAAAGCACTGAAATCTATGGAGGAGGTTGCCGCTGGAATGGAAATGCTGGAAATTCCAGAACAATTTCCAAATGCCTGAGAACCAATGCTGCCCACAGAACCTGGGATATTAATCTCTCCTAAACCGCTGCAGCCATAAAGAGTAAGTTCCGGTATACTGCCCATTCCGCCGGAAAGGCTTACAGAACCAAGACCGCTGCAGCCTGACAATACGCCGCTTCCCATAGAAGATACAGAGTCAGGAATAACAATTGACGAAAGTCCTACACAATTGTTAAAAGCGCTGCTGCCGATTTCCGAAACGCTGGAAGGAATCGTCACCGAGCCAAGGCTTCCGCAGCCGGCAAACGCCCTTGCCCCAATGGAGCCAACGCCATCCGGAATTGACACAGAACCGAGGCTTCCGCAGCCTTCAAATGTCCCTTCAGGAATAGAGGATAAACCGCCTGGAAGTTCCGCATAACCCAGTGCGCTGCAGCCATAAAACACGCCGCTTCCAAGGCTGACGCTTCCGCCAAACACAACGCTGCTCAAACCGCCGCAGCCAGAAAAACTGTAAGAACCTACACTGGTAACATTCGCCGGAATTACCACACTTGAAATATTGCCATTACCAGCAAACGCATAATCGGCAACCGCCGTTGCCGTTGCAGGAAGCGTGACATCACCGCCCGGCCCATTATAACCTGTAATCGTTGTACCGTCCATAACGAACTCACTTACTTCCTCTTCCGCCATCGTGCTTAATGCCGGGCATAAGGTTAGGCTGAGCGCTACAATCAGTACTGCATTGAAACACTTGCTAAATAATTTTTTCATCTTCTTGTCCTCCTTGCATTACCTTCCCTTTTACTTTTCACACTTTTTTGCTACTAAAAACAACCTTCCATCTTCGGTATAACTATTACACGTAGATAGTGTCAATAATTTATCTCCATACGAGAGCTTCAGCTTCTCGTCCATAATATTCAATTCCTTAATATTCTCCACGAACTGCCTGAATGCTTTCTTGCTTCCTGCCTCAATGAAATCATAATATTTAAATTTGCCTGCGCCGTCCTCTGCTACTTTGGACAAACAGACCGCTACAATCTCATATTCCGCTTTCTCATAAATCGTGTTAAACGTTACTTTCTTATGTTCCCTCCAAAATGATGGCTCAAGGTATTGTTTCAATCCTCCAAACATCATACCCGACTTCATATTATGTCCATAGATAATCATATTGTCGTTGGGTTTCTGCAAATTATTTCTGAAATCCAGAAAAAGGGAACCGTTGATATCTTCTTTGCCATTAAAATCATGGTTCAAATAAAAGTCGCTGCTCTGTGCCACGGCCTGCATCACCGGATAATCAATGTCTGTACCCTCTACGGTAAGCCAGCCGGCGAGATCTGAATTCTTCTCATATAATGCCTGATACTCCGGCAAAATCTGCGGTCCGATTTCCTGTATAGGTTCAGCCGCATATACCTCATTGTCTACTGTTTCAGTCTGTGCCACCACAACTTCCCCATCTGTCTCACCGGTTTCCAAAGTATCAATAAACTTTGTTGACAACCAGTCGGAAGCTGCTGAAATTTCCTGCTCATTTTTCATTTTCTCCAACTCTCTGGTCTTTTTCTGGTCACGGTACTCGCTGCCCAAAAATACCAGAAAGCAAATTACGGCGCCAGCCATACATATTACCCCTACTACCTGTCGGGGCGATACCTGCCGCAGCCTTTTTACTATCCTGCCTGTGAAAGAATCCCGGGATAGCGCACGGTAGTCTTCAACCACCATGTCTGAGAGATAGAGAAGATAATCTTCACCGATTGCACTGTGAAAGACAATCTTTCCCTCCCGGACTAAGGTGTAAAGCCTCTGCGCTACACCCGGTTCATTGATATCCATTTTTCTGGAAATGTATTTGATTTTTTCAATATCATCCAATGCTTCCTGATACTTCTCTTTGGACTCAAACTGGAATTTTCCAATACAATATATTTTATCCATATTGATATCAATTTCCTTTCTATCCGCTGCTACCTTTTGGCAGCAACGGATTTTACTGATGAATATTTACTGTAGTACGTCTTCTTACCAACCTTCTTCAATGCGCGGACTTTATAATAATATGTCTTGCCATTCGTTGCCTTCTTATCAGTATAGGAGGTCTTGTTGGTCGTGGCAATTTTCTTGTACTTGCCTTTCTTGCTGGTACTTCGGTATACCTGGTATTTCGTCGCCTTGGAAACTTTCTTCCACTTAATGGCTACCTGTTTTGCTTTGCTGGAAGTCAGGCTCTTAATCGCTGGCGCTTTCGGAGCAGTGCTCGCTGTAATGGTAACAAAATCACTGTAAAAATACTTGCCCTGAATTACATATGTCCTTACCCGGAATGTGCCGGTAGTTCCTGCTTTGAGTTTGGAAACAGTTGCTTTAACGGTACTGTTCTTTTTCACCCATGCTACGCGCTTATTATTGGCATCATATATCTCATAGCCGCTGACTAATTTATTGCGGTTCCAGGAGAACGTGATGCCGGAAGCGGAATATCCTGAAATCTTCACACCTGTCACTTTAGGCACCACAATGTTATAACTCATGGTCTTGGTTCCCGTGTAATTGCCGGTACCCTTGATAATTACGCTTGCCTTACCCGGATTCTTATTGTCTACATGGGATACCGCATAATCAACGCCATTCTTGAGCGTGATTCCATCACTGACAACAGAGACTGACGGTTTCTTATCTTTGCCATCGTAGGACTGGTCGGCAATCTTGGAGACCACTGCCCTGCCGATATTCTGCGGCATAATCTTAAACTGTGCGGCTGCCGTTCCGCTGTATCTGCCGGTTCCCGTAATAGTAACGGTTGCTGTTCCTGCGTTGATGTTGCTGCTGTAGCTTACATTGTAATCCACTCCCTTAGAAAGGATTCTTCCGTGATCTTCCACAACAACGACTGGTGTAATCGCTTTGCCAGTATAAGTATACGCTGACGCCAGACCCTTAATAATCGTTTCATTGGAGAAATCTCTGGCAATTTCAAACGTAACTGTCTTCTCTCCGGTGTACCATTCACCCATACCGGTTATAATAATCTTCGCTGTACCCTGAGCAATATTGTCCTCATATGACAACGTGTATTCCTCTCCCTCAGTCAGTTTCTTTCCTGCAAGAGTAACCTCAGGTTTGGGCGTTACAGGACTTCCTGTATAAGGCTGTGCCGGAATACTCGACACCTCTGCCAATTCCATTGTCCCAAGAATCCTGAACTGTGTTTGAATGTTGCCGCTATAATTGCCAATACCAACGATGGTTACGCTTGCCGTTCCCACCGGTATATTGGTAAGGTAGGAAAGCGTATAATCCCTGCCCAGCACCAGACGTCCATCGACATCTGTGTCTCCGTCATTACCGTCGTTGTTATCTCCCTCTGGCTCATCTGCCTGCGCAACGGCCTGACTGTGATATCTCAAATCGACATCCGGCGTAACGCCCTTGCCAGTATAGAGCTGGTCTTCAATTGCAGCAAGTGTCATCTCCGGGTCCATGCCCTCTTCTGTACCGATAACCTTAGGTACAATCGTAAAGTTAACTCTCTTTTCGCCGCCAAAGTTGCCGGTTCCCTTAATAATGGCTGTTGCCGTTCCAACATTTACATTGTTCTCATATTCTACTTCATAATCATCCTCAGTCAGCGGAATCTGAGTTTCTTCCTCACCCTCGCCTATCGACAGGGAAACACTGACCTTCGGCTCAATCGGACCATTGATAAACGTCTGCTCTGGAATATCCGCAACTCGGAAATCCTCCGATACGTCCGGTGCAATAATATTAAACGGCACCTCACGCGTTCCGGTATAATTGCCCAATCCCTGAATGATTACTGTTCCGATTCCTGCGTTGACATTATCACGGTAACCGACAATTTCATAATCTGGTTGAACTGGATTGTCCGGAACGTCCGGGTCGTCTGGATTGTCTGGAACATCCGGGTTCTCTGAATCGTCTGGATTGCCTGGAACATCCGGGTTCTCTGAATCGTCTGGATTGCCTGGAACATTCGGGTCATCTGGATTGTCTGGCGTTTCCGGTGTTTCTCTTACACCTGGAACATCCGGTGTATTCTGTGCATCTTTCTGCAGTAGAAGCGTACCGTCTTTTGCTTTCACCGTAATCGTAGTAGTAACTTCCTGACCGGTATATGGCACACTGCCTGCTGTAACGTCAAAATCATCTGCTTCACCCTCCGCCGGCGTAAGCGGTTCAGGTTCAATCGTAAAGTTCTTTCTCAATGTTCCGCCGTAAGAACCTTTACCGGTGATAATAGCAACCGGCGCGTTATCTCCCGCATACTGTGAAGCTGCATTAATGTTGTTCTCGTAGGTAACATCATAATCGTTCTTAGTGAGAACTACTTTTTCTATGCCCTCCATATAGTATACTTCCACATCAGGAGTCTTTGCTTTACGGTTGTATACCGGGTTGTCGCCAATGAAGTCTACCCGCATACCGCTAATCTGGCGAGGAATAATATTAAAGTAAAATGTCTTACGTCCCTCGTAATTGCTGCCATCTACTGCCTGAATAGTAACACTCGCTTTTTTGCTCTCTGTAGAAATTGCTGTATTATTCTCATAACCAACAATCGTGTAATCCACATTGGGCACCATCAGCTGCCCATGATTACGCACCTGAATTGTCGGCGTAATAGGTTCGCCAGTATAAATATAGGCATTCTCAAACTCTTCGGAAGCAACAGTATCTGCAAAATCCGCTGTAATATCTCCCTGGTCTGTGGTCAGATTTTTGGGAACAATATTGTAATATCTTTTAATCACACCGCGGTAACATCCTATTCCGCGGACAACTACCAGCGGTCTCTCCGCTTCATTCTCTGCGTCTTCCCTGGCCACATTCTTATTGTTCCTGCTGCACTCCGGCGCATCTCCCTGATTCTCCGTCGTAACAATCTCGAAATCTTCGCCTTCCACTAATATCTTCGGTTTATTCGTATCTCCACAGAGGACACCGGAATAATCTTCAAATATCATATCCGGATACACATCGACGATACCAAATGGAACATTATGGTCATAACCCAAGGTCATATATTTAAGAGGAGGATTCTCCTGGTCTACAACCTCTATGGTGGCCATTATCTTGAAAATTCTCTCATAGGTGCCTTCGTAATTGCTGAATTCTACGTGCGAAACAATAATCTTCGCTTCACCAATTTTGGTGTTGTCTGCATAAGCCACTTTGTAGTCTTGATTTTCTACGAGAGAAGTATTCTGCCCCTCCTTACTCCAGGTCACGGTCATATCGTTGCCGCCGTTCACAGGGTCAGACGTGTCTAATGGGAATCGGATCTCTTCTCCGGTGTAATCTACTTCCGGAATCTGGGAGTCATCCTTATCCTGCCCATTCACACGCAGCAAAGTTTTTATCGTCTCCTCTGAAATCTGTCTGGGATTAATCTTGAATTCTATCTGGAACTCACCCTTATAATTTCCAGTATAATTGCCATCGCTATCTTTAACAGCGCTGACCATTACCGTTGGCAAAAGACGCTCGCCGCGCTCGCCCGTTTCCGTCTCGGCAAATGTATATACATTCCTGTTATTCTTTGCGGCAATCGTATAGTCACCGTCATCACCAACAGACAAAGCTATCTCATCACAGGTAACCTGAAGTTCCGGGACGATATCAAGACCATTGTACTCGTATCCATCCTCCACCAAACCAGTGACATCCAGCGAGGGATCTTTGGGGTTTTCTTCTGTCCCAATTGTTTTCGTAAGGTCTCTTTGCAGAATCTCAAACTCTGCCGCTCTCGGTTCCGTACCGCTTTGTGCAAAATTTCCTTCTACTGTAATGCCATCCTCCGCCATCACCGGAGAGATAACCGCTTTCGCTTTCGCACCGCTCTTGACAGTAGAATCGGTATTATTTTCATACCTTACATTATAGTCCACACCCGCTACAAGGGTTTCTGTAGCCCCCCCATCGTAAGTGTAGGTCACAGTCGGCTCCGGTGTATTTCCAGCTGGTGTATATTCACAGTCGGCCACCACAACTTCCGTCCTGTCAGAAGAAAGGTCTCCCCGAATCCGGAAAGTCTCTGTTATCGTTCCACCAAAGTTGCCTTTTCCATTAATCGTAATTGTTGCCGTGCCAATCTTCTTGTTATCTCTATAGAAAACTTCATATTCATCACCCAAAACAAGTTCTCGGCTTGATAAGGGAGTTCCATCTAAATCAACCGGCGTATACATCACTTTTAAATCTGACATAACCACCTGTCCGTCCTGCGTCATCTGTGCATTTACATCATCACCCGCAATCACGGCATCCAGAATAACATCTGTGATTCCCTGCAGTTCTACATGAGTTTCTGCATAATCTGCTCCCAAATCATATGGCACAATCTGAAATTCTTTCTGACGGCTTCCCGTATAATTAGTATCCGTTCCTTGTATGGTCAATGTTCCTTTGCCAACCTTGTTATTGTCACCATAGCTCACATAGTAGTGTACATCTTTTTCAAGAGTATTGCCATTATGAACAATCTCCGGCAAAGGCTGAAGCTGATGCCCTACCTCAATGAAAGGATAGTTTTCAGCAATGTTGCCGATAATATATTCTTTTTCCTCCAAATCATCTATACTCAAATCAAACATGCGAATAGTGAATTGTACATTCTCTGCCCTGCTGTAATAATCGCCTTTTCCTACAATCGTCGCCGTTGCTGTTCCCGCATCGACGTTATCATTATTCTCACATAAGACATCATAATCCTTGCCATAGACTAATTCTTTGTCGGCAAAAGTTACCTTGGCATTCTCAGGGATAATCGGCTTGCTGCTATAAACCTGCTCAGGAATCTCTACCTTTGTAAACTCAGCGCTTGACAAATCCCCCTTAATAGTGAACGTCACTTGCTTACTTCCGGTATAATTTCCGCTCGCCAGCGCTTTGATGGTCACAGTCGCCTGACCAATCTCCTTGTTCCGGCTGAATTCGAGTTCATAATCCTTCCCCTCAATCAAGGCTACATTATCCATGCCAGCTTCTGCATTGGTATAACTCACATCATCCAGATTAGGTCTTACTTCCTGTCCGGTATATGCATACTTGCGGTCATCTGCCGAACCAACAGCAAAATCATATCCTGCCATGGTATCCCGAACATTAAGCGTCCCAACGGCAATATTACGCGCCGTAATTACAAACGTTTTGGTTACAGTTCCCTTGTAATTACCCATTCCTGTAACGGTAACGCTTCCGGAACCTTTATCAATGTTATCGCCATAGTTCAACGTATAATCCGTATCCTCTAGCAAAGTTTTCCCGCCATGCCTGATAGTAACAGAAGGCATGAGCTGCGCTCCTGTATACTGCACGGAAGCCGGAACCTGAATATTTACCGCGGCATCGTTCACGTCCCGCTGGGTAATGGTAAAGTTCCTCTCCAGTTCCCCTTTATAGTTCCCTGTACCGCTAATCTTAATTGTAGCCATTCCTACATCAATATTGTTTTCACAGCTTACGGTGAAATCCCTGCCTTTTTGAAGGGTTCCCCTGCCCGTACACGTGACGCTCACATTAGGCTCAATCGCGCTGCCTGTATAGACATATTCCGCTGGATTGGCAAGACCGCTAACGGTGGCATTGCCTGTTGCAGGATTAAGCTGCGTATCTATCAATTCTATTGCTTCAATATCAAATGGATACCAATCCGTCTCACCGCCAAAGTTCCCTTTCCCGGTTGCCTTTACACCCGCCTGACTTCCAGGGGCGCTCGCATTGGTATTGTTTGTATAACTTAAAGGCGTTGCATAATCCACACCCGCCACTAACGTCTTACTCCCACCGGTAATAGGTTCATATTTAATCAATAATCCCGGCGTCTTCGGTCTTCCGTCATATACCGGATTAGGATAATTCGTAATCGAAAAGTGCATTGCCGGATCTGTAAGGCTTCTTGGTTGTACTTTATATTCCCTTTTCACGGAATCACCTGGCCGCAATTGACCGGTTCCGGTTGATGTCACTACAATGTAATGCGTCCCCGCAGAGGTGCCTGCATCGCCCGGCGCACGAGATATCGTATAGTCTATCCCTTCCTGATATACCACCTCGCCATTGCTGACCACAACATTTTTCTTTACTTCCTCAAATTGATCCTTATCGCTGCCATCTGGATTAATATCATATGTATATGTTGCCTTACCGTCTGCACCATAGGGATTGACCATCTCCGGGTCATTAAGGCGCGCAGAAACAATCTGAAACTCTTCCGTCCTGCTGCCTGTATATTTTCCTATACCTTTAATCTGAACATATCCCGGTCCCTCTGATTTATTATCATTAGCGTTGTAAGAAACCTCATAATCAACGCCCAGCTTCAGCGGCGTATTCTCATAATCCGGGTCTACCAACACAAGATCTTCTTCCTCCAGTGTAACCTGCGCCCCTCCTTTATATGATTTTTCAGGAATTGGCTTGCCCAGTTTTATCTTCTGCTCAAACTTTACATTAATGCCGATATTCTTACGGATGTTAAACGTCTTCGGCTCACTTTGCAATCCGCTGTATCTGCCGCTCGTTACCTCTATCCACGCTTCCGCTGTACCTGCGTATACATTATTGCGGTAACGCACCTGATAATCACTTTGATTTATTTTATCTCCATCATAAGCAACCGTATCTGCTATTTCCGGCTTAATCTCCCGTCCATTATACGCTGCTCCGCTTGTCTGTACATCTTGCAGAAAATCGAAAGTAATCTTAGAACCTTCCAACAAGGAAATCGTAAATGTAAGTTCTTTGCTTCCCTCATAATTGTTCCTTCCGGTAATTATCACGGTTGCAGTCCCCGGACCCTTGTTATTCCTAAAAGAGTATGTGTAATCCACATCAGGAACTGCACTGTCTGACATTCTGCCTACCAGATTCGTATGGTCCTTATTGCCGCTGTCCGTCACCAATACCTGAGGCGTCACCGTCGCACTGCTGCTGGCAATTTCCTGATTGGGAATTGTTGGAAATCCGTCGCAGGAATTGATGTCCCTCTTGCCAATACTAAAGCGCTGGCTTAAAGTATCAGTTTCATCAGCCAAATTAACAGCTGTTACCGTCGCGCTTCCGGCATTGACATTATTGCTATACTCCAGTTTATAATCTGTTCCTTCCGTCAATAGATTTCCACTAAAATCCTTAACTGTAACACCTGGCTTATGTTCACTTCCATCATATACTATAGACGTGGAATCAGTGAATTCCATAGTTCCATTCCATAGATCCTGAACCGCTGCACGCACAGTAAGCCCGGACAGGTCCACCATCCCGGCTATCATACAGACACTCAGTGCCAAAGCCAATATTCTTTTGGTCAGATCCCTGTACATAGTTTTTCCCTCCTGCTCTTCTCTTTCATCCTGTAAGCTTTTTATATTATTAATATTTTCTCGGCATTTTGCCCTCGAAAATTTATAGCTTAACATATATTTCCTAAAATTAACACCTATATAATGTGTTTTCCGTTACTAGTATAGCACAATTCGACATCCAATACAATTATTTCTTTGTCAGTATAGTTTCCTTTTACTGGCTATATCAAAAGGTCTTGCTGCGACAGCCCCATATAACACTATCCTCTGCAATCCATGAGGGAAGCGTCTTCTTCCGGGAAAAACTGTTCTAACAGTTCCTGCTGCCCATCCTGTGCCTTTTCCGTGGGATTATCTGTGGAAAGCAAGTCCGTATCCTCTTCCTGGAGCAAGCCTTTTTTCCTGCTGTCCTGCACTGCCGCTTTGACAGCCTCTCCCAGCAATTCTCCAAACTGCGGATTTTTCTTGCTCACCTGGGCAACCATCTGGTACGCCTGCTGAATAATATTCTGCTGTTCCTCCTTGTTGGAAGCATTCTGCAGCGCATGTCTGACCCGCTCCCCCTGCTGATGGGCAAGTTCCGCCATCTGTGCCAGCTTAGGGTCAAATTTCATTAAAAATGCCTTCTCCTGAGGCGTAACATTCTCTCCTCTGGCTATTTTTCTGGCAATCTTCTGCGCTTTCCTGGCATCTTTTTCACTGTCGTCCACAGCTTCCGGCTCTAATATCTTCTGCAGAAACGATTTCTTCTCCTCATCCGTCTCTACGCCTGTCACATTACGAATAACCTGCCCCAAATCTACTGTAACTTTTCCGATTGTAACTTTTGCATCTACTCCTGAATTCATTTTTCCTCCTGATATAAAAAATCCACTCTCTTAGGATAACATTGTAAAGCTATTTTTTATATCGGCTTATCGGACGTATTTATTACTGGCTTTCCCGGCCCAAACAAACATTACAATTCCCAATATCAGGATAAACACCGAAATCAGCTGTGAGGTTGACAAAAATCCCACCGCTCCCCGGTAATCGTTGCGGAACATTTCAATCACAAAACGCCCGATACTATAGAGAATACAGTAACCAGCAGCCACCTTGCCCCTTTTAGGCTCACGTTTCGCATAAGCCATCAGCAGAAACGCAAGGGCAAAATCCCCGATGCTGGAATAAATCTGCGTTGGTATCAGCTTCACGCCATTGGGCGCATACTCGGACTTCCAGTATTGGATATGCAAGGCGAAATCGGTTTCGCGCCCATAACAGCAGCCGGCAAAGAAACAGCCAATCCGCCCGCAGCCTTGTGCAAACGCCACCGCCGGGAGCACCAAATCCAGATATTTGATAAAATCTGCTTTCTTATATCTGCAATATATCAAACTTGTCAGCACACCCCCGATAATCCCCCCATAGACTACCCAGCCATTCTGGAAATCCCATAAAATAGAGGGATTTTTCAAGATATCCGGTATGCTTACAATATAGTAGAGAAGCTTGCTGCCAAGCGAGCCGCCAAGGACTGCGCACCAGAAAATTCCATAGAGGATATCGGTGTCCATGCCTTTTTTTCTGGCCCGCAGTTCACTGATTATAAATGCACTCAGATAACCAAGTGCCGTCATAATACCATAGATATGCAGTGTCAGCGGTCCAAGCTGTATTGTATTAATCATATAAATTTCCTCGCTTTTGTTTTTGTTTACGATTATACGGAATTTTTATTTCAATTGCAAGATACATATAGATGACAGGAAAATTTTATGTTAGAATGGGTATTGCTAATACATTGAAGAAAGGACTTATCTATGTGGATTGCAGATAAATGGAAAGATTATGAAGTCATCGACTGCTCCAAAGGAGAAAAATTAGAACGTTGGGGAAATTATATCCTGGTAAGGCCAGACCCTCAAGTCATCTGGGACACCCCCAGAACACAGCCTCGCTGGAAACAAAAGAACGGGCATTACCACCGCAGCAAAAAGGGCGGCGGCGAATGGGAATTCTTTGATTTGCCTCAGCAATGGGATATCCATTACAACCGTCTTACGTTTCACTTAAAGCCTTTTAGTTTTAAGCATACCGGGCTGTTCCCTGAACAGGCCGTAAACTGGGACTGGTTCAGTGAAAAAATCCGCCAGAGTAAACGCCCCATCAAAGTTCTCAATCTCTTCGCCTACACGGGCGGAGCCACAGTTGCCGCTGCAGCAGCCGGTGCAAGCGTTACGCATGTGGATGCAGCCAAGGGAATGGTAACCTGGGCAAAAGAAAACGCCGTCTCCTCAGGACTTGCCAACGCCCCAATCCGCTGGATTGTAGATGACTGCGTAAAATTTACAGAACGTGAGATTCGCAGGGGCAATCATTACGATGCCATCATCATGGACCCACCCTCTTACGGCCGGGGACCCAAAGGAGAAATCTGGAAAATCGAAGATGCCATCTATCCTCTGGTAAAACTCTGCGTACAGCTATTGTCCGAAAAGCCTTTGTTTTTCCTGATTAACTCCTATACCACCGGACTGCAGCCGGCAGTGCTTGCCTATATGCTCGGCATGGAAATGCGCAGATTTGACGGTACTATAGATGCGCAGGAAATTGGACTTCCGGTGTCTTGCAATGGGTTAATCCTGCCCTGCGGCGCAAGCGGCAGATGGGAAGCCAGATAATGGCTTCCCATCTTAATTTTCCTGCTAGTTATCCTCTTGCTTTTTCTCCGGGTCCTTATAGGAATATGCATTGGAAATCTTGGCATTTTCCGCTGTCAGTTCTACCGGTTCCCGGTAATAGGCAATCACTGGCGTTCCTACTTTAATTTTCTTATAAATTGTATCCGCTACCTCAAGCGGCGCATTGATACAGCCATGGGAACCGCTGGATTTATAAATTTCCCCGCCAAATTTACCGTCTCTCCAGGAAGCATCGTGAATCCCCACATTGTAGGCAAAAGGCATAAAATACGTGACATCCGACTCATAGTCCTCGCCTTTCAGCACTGCCGGGCTGTCCTTATATACAATCTTAAACACTCCGTCAGGAGAACCATTATCCCTGTTGATATTTCCGGTGACGACATCACTTTCTACAACTAATTCGCCATTTTCATAATACCACATGTGCTGTTTGGTGTAATCAATCTCCACATAAGTATTGCCAATGTCATCCTTGCCCTCGACAAAAGCGCGTTGGGAATAGACAGGCTCCCGGCTGACCGGCCTGCCAGCCTCTAAATCTGCTTTAATCTGCTCTGCTTCCCCGGGCTTGTCCACAATCCAGCCATAATCGCCGCCGCCAATCTCCACCGTATCATTGGAAGATGTCCGAAACGTGCGCACATCTGCATAAGTGTTATATTTACTGGCAAGCATCTGTACATAATCGGTAATCTTATCTTCCTGTAAAGATACTTCAAATCCATCAACGACCAGGAAATCCCGAATCTGCTCTTTTCCAAGCGATTCCTCATAATCTTTAATCTGATAAGTTATGACTGCATTTTCATAGTTGTTAATCCGTTCAATCGTTGCCACAATCTCATCGCTCTCACTGGTATATTCCGGGCTGACATAATCCTCATCCGTAAGCTGGACAGAAGAAGCCCCTTCGGAAACTGCCTGTTTCACCTTAGCCAGCACACTCTCAAAATCCATGCGGTTGCCCGGTGCTTCAGGCTCTATGTAATATCCGTCCTCTCCAAGTTCAATCCTTGCACTCTCCGGCTCTGTGATATTCTCTTCCTGAAAGCAATCCATATCCTTCACAGCCTGGGATATCAATTCTTCCTTGTAATCCATAGTAATAGGAACATCCCCGCCCTGAGGATTGAAAACTGCGCTAACCCACTGAATTGGATTCTGTTTGTCCAATAGTCTTTTGACAGACCCATCCGGCACATAAGAACATTCAATATCTTTGCCATAGACATGATGTTTCCCACCGTCTCTGTCAAATACCGTCAGAAGGTAGTCCTCCACGCCGTCGCCCACTTTTGCTTCCGCCTCTGTAAGATTCATTCCGCCGACCCGCCAGCCATTGATTTTGGTGCGAAAGAAAAAATGTTCATCAAAGTAAAAGGAACTCACAACATACAATCCCACCAAAACTGTGAACGATAACAACACGCCGATTATTACGGCTTTCTGTTTCCTCCTGCGCCTCCGTTTTGCCATACGCATCCCTCAATTCTTAATCTTCATTACGTTGATACACATATACCATAAATTCTTCCAATTCACCCCGCTTGCCAAACCTCCTTGGAAATATTTCTGCAGATACCGGCTGCATGACCCCCTCAACTTTACGCCGGTAAGAACATACCATCTTCTCTTTTCCACTGCCCAATATCTTCTGCAGATGTTCCAGAGAAAGCAGCTGGGAAACACTTTCCTGTTCGCTTTCCTCCACCATTTCCCTCACTACCAGCTGAACCATCTTCTCATACCTGCTGGTATGATAATCATCTCTGAGAATTTCCGCCAGACGTATCTCTTCTTTGGGTCCCTTAAGTACTTTGCAGCCGTCTGGTTTTAGGGATACCAGCATAATCTTAAAACATTCCGGCATCCCTTGTTTTTTCTGATATTCCATACTTCTATACTTCCCTCTTCCTATATTAACACTTGCTGTCTGCAAAATAGTGTATCTTTTGCAAATAATTTCTTATTCTTTTCTTAAAATAACAGTTTTGCCTGATATTAAGGTAGCGGCACGCAGCGCTGCGCGATACCTGCCATGTCGTCGGAAAGCATTTCAATAATGCTTCGCATTGGCCTTCCTCCTAGTTTGATAACAGATTATACTTTAGCTATACAGACCCTTCCCTGTCTCAGGCTCTCCTTTACATCAATAAGACGCTGATTTCTTGAACCACAAAACCGCAGGGAGAGATCTTTCTCTTCCTGCACAAATTCGCCATCCACCAGTATATCCAAAAACAACAGCATTTCATCTGTAACCTCACATCTTGCCGGGCTGTTTTTCCATAACTGCTCGTCCAGCAGATACCCAGTATAACACCATATCGTCTTGTGCGGATACTCCTGCTTTACTTTTTTGAGAAACGGCAGCAATACACGCTGATTTTCCGGTTCAAATGGTTCTCCTCCAAGCACTGTCAGACCTGCAATAAACTCAGGTTCTAACAGTGCAAACAGTTTTTCTTCCACTTCTTGCGTGAATTGCTGTCCATAATGAAAATCCCATGTTTCCGCATTAAAACAACCTTTACAGTGATGTGTACAGCCTGACACAAACAGGGAAACCCGCACACCCGGTCCATTGGCAATGTCTGTCTTCTTGATTTCCCCATAATACATTATAGATGCATCACCCTCTCCTGAATTTCCTGGGTTCTGCCCTGATTCCAGAACTGGGTGCCGATATAACCGCAGGTCCTGCGCGCTACATTCATCTTGTCCTCATCCTGATTCTGGCAATTGGGGCATTCCCACACCAGTTTTCCGTCCTTATCAGAAACAATCCTGATTTCACCTTCATAGCCACATACCTGACAGTAATCGCTCTTAACATTCAGCTCTCCATACATGATATTATCATAAATATGCTGCATCACGCTCAGCACCGCGTCTATATTGCCCTGCATATTGGGCACTTCCACATAGCTTACCGCACCGCCAGGAGAAAGCTTCTGGAACTGTGATTCAAACGTAAGCTTGCTGAAAGCATCAATCTCTTCCGTCACATGGATATGATAACTATTGGTAATATAATTTTTATCTGTCACACCCTCAATCACCCCAAACTGATTCTGCAGGCATTTGGCAAACTTGTACGTAGTGGATTCCAACGGTGTTCCATAGAGGCTGAAATCTATATCTGTCTCTTCCTTCCAGCGCTTACACGCTGCATTCATGTGTTCCATCACCTTAATGGCAAACGGAGTTGCTGTCGGGTCGGTATGTGATTTGCCGGTCATATATCTGGTACATTCACAAAGTCCCGCATAGCCCAGAGAAATCGTTGAGTACCCATGATAGAGAAGTTCATCAATTACCTGTCCCTTTTTGAGACGCGCGAGCGCGCCATACTGCCACAATATTGGTGCAACGTCCGAGGGAGTCCCTTTCAGTCGCTGATGCCGGAGCATCAACGCTTCCCGACATAACTCCAGCCGTTCATCAAATATCCGCCAAAATTTATCCCTGTCTCCTTTGGAGGCGCAGGCAATATCCACCAGGTTGAGCGTAACAACCCCCTGATTAAACCTGCCATAGAATTTAGGCTGGTTATCTTTGTCGTGATACACAGTGAGGAAAGAGCGGCAGCCCATACACGGATAACAGTACCCCTGCTTATTTTCCTTCATGACCTTCTCGGAAATATAATCAGGCACCATGCGCTTTGCCGTACATTTTGCTGCCAGCCGGGTCAGATTCCAGTAACGGCTTCCCTCTCGAATATTATTTTCCTCTAACACATAAATCAATTTAGGAAATGCCGGTGTGATATAAACACCTTTTTCATTTTTCACGCCTTGCATACGCTGCAGGAGCATCTCTTTGATGACTAAGGCTAAATCATCCCTGAGCCTTCCTTCCTCCACCTCATTCAAATACATGAACACCGTAACAAAAGGCGCTTGCCCATTGGTCGTCATCAGAGTAATCACCTGATATTGAATCATCTGTACACCGCGGCGAATTTCCTCTTTGACACGCATCTCTGCCACCTCGTTGACTTTTTCCTCAATCAGGGGCAGACCTGCTGCCATATATTCGCGGCGTACTATCCTTCTCAATTTCTGCCGGCTCACCTCAACAAACGGCGCCAAATGAGAAAGCGTGATGCTCTGTCCGCCATATTGGGAACTGGCAATCTGTGCAATCGCCTGGGTTGCCACATTACATGCTGTGGAAAAACTCTTAGGGCGTTCAATCATTGTCTCGCTGATAACCGTCCCATTCTGCAGCATGTCTTCCAGATTAACCAGGCAGCAATTATGCATGTGCTGGGCAAAATAATCTGAATCATGGAAATGTATCTGTCCTTCTTCATGTGCACGCACAATATGCTCCGGCAGCAGGAATCTTCTGGTAATGTCCTTGCTGACTTCCCCTGCCATGTAATCTCTCTGCACACTGTTCACAACCGGATTTTTATTAGAATTTTCCTGCTTAATTTCTTCATTATCGCATTCAATCAAGCTCAAAATCTGTTGGTCCGTAGAGTTAGATTTGCGCACCAGTGCGCGTTTATAACGATAGGTAATGTATTTTCTCGCCACTTCATATGCCTGACAGGCCATTATCTGATTCTCCACCATGTCCTGAATTTCTTCAACATTGTAAATACGGTCCATGGTTGCGCAGACCTCTGTGATATGCTGTGCGATTTTGTCTATCTGTTCCCCCGACAGCCGGTCGCTCTCAGCTACTTCTCTGTTTGCCTTAGCGACTGCGTCTACAATTTTGCTTTTGTCAAACCCTGTCTCTTTACCGCTTCTCTTGATAATTTTCATTCGGTTCTCCTCCAAAATAACTAAATATAGTGTGATCATTTTTCCCAGGCACTATATATGCCTATCCAATATATCATTATCATCTGCAAAATGCAAGTTCAAAAATCTATTTATCGGTTAAATTATCTCCAATTCTATCCAATTGCATAATCTCCTCTTGAATCTAATCACCAAAAATATTATCATATAGGTATATTGCGTTTTTTATTTTTACATAGGAGGCATACCATGAAATCCAAAAGATTAATTCCATTCATCCTCAGCTGTCTGCTGATAATGGAAACACCCTTTGTTTCCCAGGCAGCTGAACCTTCGACTGCACCTAATCCAGCGGCAGGCATCTCCGTTCAGGAAGAAGTTCCAGACAATTCTCAAACGAATTTTCAAATCACTTTAAATCAGAACACTGCCAGCCTTAATGTCGGAGACACTTTACAGTTAACACCTTTTTATTCCGGTTATAACGCAAATGCTGCCAACAAACCGCAGATTGCATGGAGCGTTGACCGCACGGACATCATCTCTGTATCTGACCAGGGTCTGGTAACAGCCATCAAGGCAGGCAATGCCACGGTAACTGCTGCAGCAACGTTAACTGCTGATGGCAGCGCCTACACTGCCTCTTCCTCCTGTACGGTGACCGTAACAGATACAATTACTTTAAATAGGAAGAAACTCACTCTATACACCAACCAAACCGGTGAGCTGAACGCCACTGTTGCTTCTGGCAGCGCCGCTACCTGGCATTCTTCCAATGAATCTGTAGTACATGTGGATTCCAAGGGTAAACTCTCACCAAAGAAGACTGGAACTGCAACCATCACTGCCACGGCAAATAAAGTTTCTGCCTCCTGTGAAGTAACGGTAAAGGCGCCCTCTATGAAGCTGGCAGCCAGCAAGACTGTCTATCTGAAAAATCCAGTTACCTTAAAGGCTAATGTTGCCCCTAAAGGCAAGGTGACCTGGAAATCTTCAGATAAAAAAATTGCCAGGGTTAATTCAAAAGGAACAATAACCCCCCTAAAAATTGGTACGGTAAAAATTACCGCCTCCTGCCATGGACTGAAACAGACATGTAAAATCACAGTCAAAAAACCATCCTTAAAGTTAAGGACACAGGATACAGTCATTTTTGCGGAGAGCAGCTTCACCATAGACGTTTCGGCACAACCATCTTCCGAACTTACATACCGCTCTTCCAATCCGAAGGTTGCAAAAGTATCCAAAAGCGGCAAAATCACAGGCGTACGCTCCGGCACCGCTACAATTACGGCTTCTGTGCCAGGAGTCAAGAAGTCTTTTGAACTGACTGTATTAAAAAATGACCACAAACTAAGCCACACTTCTGAGACTTTAATGGAGGGAAGCAGTTCAACCATATATATGTCTAATGCATCCGCTTTCGACAATGTCACTTTCGAGGTGTCAGACCCTTCTGTTGCAAAAGTTAATTCTTCCGGAAACTCGTGCAAAGTTACGGCACGTCACGCAGGTAAGACCTCATTAAATGCATTTTATACCACATATATTGACGGTCAGACAGTTACCTGCAAACGTTCCTGTACCGTCAATGTCATAAACTCTGGTATCGTCGAGCAGCAAGAAGCCTTAGCGGTCGGAACAAGCAAAACACTGACACTGAAACATGTGGACAAGCCCGATGCTATCATTACCGAAACTACTTGGACTTCCTCAAATCCCAGTGTTGCAAACATTGACCTTCAAAGCGGTAAAGTGAAAGCCCTCAAGTTTGGTTCTGCCAAAATTACCGCAGTTGTCAGCTATTCCGATGGCACTGATGAGGAATATGTGACCAATATAAAGGTTTCCAAACCTAAAGTTGTAAATAAGCGCACCGTTGTATCTCTTGGCCGTTCTCAGAAAATTGCCTTGAACGGACTTACTTCGTTCAGTGAAATCACCTGGAAACTGAAAAGAAAATCACTTGTTTCCATCAATCCGGATGGTACGGTAACCGCTGGCAAGAAAACCGGAAAAACCGATTTGACTATCAAGGTCGATGGCAAGAGCATAAAGCACACTATTGTTGTCACTAATCCCAAACTTAAGACGAACTACGCTCTGATTGCTCCCAAGAAGACGGCGAAAATTAAACTGTCCGGCGTAGCTGCAGAAAGTAAAATCTCCTATCGCTCCATGAAAAAATCAGTGGCTACGGTAAGTAAATCCGGCGTTATCACTGCGCGCAAATGCGGAAAAGCCAGCATTGTCATCACGGCAGACGGCAACACTTTTAACTTCCAGGTGGAAGTATCTCCCCAGCGCGCCATAGATGCATGCAACACTGGCTATAGTATCATGTACAGTTCTTCCTACAGCCAGGCAAGGCGCATGAGCGCTGGTTATTATGACTGCAGCTCTCTGGTATTTCGTTCCTACGGCTGCGATACCAGACTGTTAGGAGGCATTTCTTCCTGGGCGCCAACTGCCGCCTCCATGGCTTCCTACATGCAGAGCACCGGCAAAGTCATTTCCTACCGCGGTGTAGATGTTTCAAAGCTGCTTCCCGGAGACTTAATTTTCTATAAAGCCCCTTATAACAACGGACGCTTTAAGAATATCTACCATGTATCCATGTATTATGGCAATGGTTTCCGCCTGGAGAAACCTCTGCGCGAGTATTATCCGGAGAGCCATATAGTAATGGTTGCAAGACCTTTGAAATAGTATGATATAAAAACTTTAAAGATAAAAAAATTTCCGCTTTACAATCTTTTATGTAAAGCGGAAGTTCTTTTTTCTCTCTTTTTTCAATTACCAATATTGGCTTTGCTGCCATTTTCACTGCTGTTACTAGCTTTGTTGTCGTTATCTTTGTTATTTGTTTTGTCTTTGTTGTTTTTGTCCTTATTCTTATTGCTCTTATCTTTGTTGTTTTTGTCCTTGTCTTTATTGCCTTTATTTTTGTTTTCTTTCTCGTCTTCCTTATCCTTCGTTACTACTCCCTGTTCTGAACCGATATACTCTTGCAGTGAAGGTTCCGCCTGAGGCTGCGAAGGACTTTCCGGTTGAGGCTGTGAAGTTTTTTTATCTTTTATGTTATCGATGGCTCCTTTCACATCTGCCTCTTCCTTATCGGCGCCGTCTTCTGCATCTGTATCTTCCTTATTGGCGTCATTTCCTACATTTGTATCCTCCTTATTGGCGCCGTTTTTCACATTTGTATCTTCCTTATTAACACTGTTTTTCTTCGTATTCTGAGGTACTGACCCTTTCTTCTGTAAATTTTTGTCATCCTCACTTTGCCCGGAGACTTCCTGCTGCTGTTTCTGGGACAGAGGCGAGAGTTTCAGCTTTCCTGGCGTAGACTCCTGACAATATTGAATCAATTCCATCACTGTCATCTGCTGCAGTTTCTGTTTATCTGCACCAGTATTTTCAGCAAGTTCTGCTTCCAACAGCTTCCTGCCCGTTTTGGCAGAACCACCGTCTGCAAATTGAAATGCCGTAGTAACATGAGAAACTTTCAGTACCTCTAATTTGCCATCTATCTTGACCGCCAAACTTTTTTCCAAATCCTGGTACAGTGCTTTATCCTCTGTAAAAACCGTGATAAGTATTCCATTTCCCTCGCGAAGATAAGAATCTTTGACAACACCCTCTAACAAAACATCAACTGTTTGAAACAAAGAATCTTCTTTCTTCCACTCCAGTTTGTTGACAACATTTTTACCATCCTGATTCAATCCCTGTAACGCCCTGACCTGGCAAGAATCATTCAGCACTATTTGTATACGATCCCTGTTAAATTTTTCTTCTTCATATAAAAGTACCTCCTTTATTTTTGATAAACAGTAAATGTATAAGGAGGTACTTTTATTTCAACTATATTAAATTTTTTATTTTTTTCTTCTATATCACATTGCTGCCTTTTGCCGCCTCAAATTCAGCAAGAATCTCAGCGCTGGGTTTCTTTGTAAGCAAACTTACAACCACGATGGCTGCTATTCCCACAAGGAATGCCGGAAGAAGCTCATATATGGCAAATGCACCCCCTAAAGGCGCAACCAGGTACTTCCATATAAATACTGTAGCTCCGCCCGCCACCATGCCAAAAACAGCTCCAGACAATGTCGTGCGCTTCCAGAACAGCGAACAGATAATCACCGGACCGAAAGCTGCGCCAAATCCTGCCCATGCAAAGGATACAATATTAAATACAGAACTGTTTGGATCACGGGCAATAATCACACCAAGAATAGCGATTACTACAACGGTCCCCCTTGCAATCAACATGCTTGTCTTAGAAGACAGATTCAGATGCAGCGTATCCTGCAAAACGTTCTGCGATACACTCGAAGAAGCTGCCAAAAGCTGCGAATCCGCAGTTGACATAGTACTTGCCAAAATTCCGGCTAAAATCAAACCGGCTATCAAAGCCGGAATAATCCCATACTTGGACAATAAATCGGCAATACGGACAATAACTGTTTCTGTGTCGCTTTCAATAAGCGTAGCAATGATTCCCTGTTTGCTCAGAGCATTACCCACCATACCGATAAACACAGCCATGGCCATGGCAATCACTACCCAGACAGAAGCCACACGGCGTGATAATTTCAATTTGTTCTCATCCTTGATTGCCATAAACCGGAGCAGGATATGAGGCATTCCAAAATAGCCAAATCCCCATGCGCAGGTGGAGACAATTTTAAGAAAACCATAAGGTGCCGCTTCCCCGCTCTTTGCCACATAAGTGCTGGTAGCTGACAAATAACCCGGCAGTTCCCTGGCATTTTCCATAACCGCGCCGATGCCGCCTGCAGAAACAGTTGCAAATACCATTACAAAAATAATCGCTATTGTCATAATGATACTCTGGATAAAATCGGTCGTAGATGCTGCAAGAAAACCGCCCGCAGCCGTATAGCCGACAATAACAATCGCCGAAATAATCATTGCTGTCATATAATCTGCACCAAACAATGAGGAAAATAGCTTTCCGCAGGCTGCAAAACCGGAAGCGGTATATGGCACAAAGAAAATAATGATAATCAATGCTGCAATCATCGTCAAAATATTTTTCTTATCATGGAAACGGTTTGAAAAGAACTGTGGCAATGTAAAAGAATTTGTAATCTGCGTGTAACGGCGCAGACGCCTTGCTGTAAACAGCCAGTTAAGATATGTACCTGCTGCCAGACCAACAATCGTCCAGCCAACATCTGCCAGTCCGGAAGCATAAGCCAGTCCGGGCAGTCCCATCAGCAGATAACCGGACATATCTGATGCCTCCGCACTCATGGCAGTTACCAGCGGTCCAAGTTTACGTCCCCCAAGGTAAAAGTCGGAGGCAGATTCATTTTTTCTGGCAAAATAAAATCCAATCCCCAACATGCCAATGAGGTAAATCACAATTGTAATTAAAATACAAATGGATGCTGTACTCATAAATATTTTTCTCCTTCCATAAAGTAGGTCACAGGAAAAAAATACATTTCAAATATTCTTTCCTGTGACCTAAAATTATATCGCGTATTCTCGCATTCCGATTCTTAGACTAACTCCAGAAGAACCTCTAAAGCGCCATCACCTTTACGCTGACCAATCTTGACGATTCTGGTGTACCCACCGTTACGACCTACATATTTTGGAGCAATCTCGTCAAAAATCTTAGCTGCCATGTCAACTTTCTTGGTGTTCTTCTTCCTTCCTTTGTTCTCCGCTGGAACAGACGTTACAGGATATAATACCCTGTTCATCTGCCGTCTTGCGTGGAGACGGGAAGGAAGGTCTTTCTTAATCGTTTTCTCTACTTCATCATATACGGTAACTCTCTTGCCGTCTACAACCTCTTTTACTCTCTTGCCGTCACTGTCTTTACGGGCAACTTTAGCGGTCACCGTTACTTCCTCAAAGTTATCTTTCTCTCTGATACCCATGGCAATCAGGCCTTCTGCAATCTTGCGGACTTCTTTTGCCTTAGCTTCTGTGGTTACAATCTTGCCATTATAAAGCAATGCCGTTACCTGATTTCTCAGCAGCGCCTTTCTCTGGTCTGAGGTCCTGCCTAATTTTCTATATTTTGCCATTATTCAATCCTCCATTTGTGAAATACCCGGCGATGCCCTTTGGTCTTACTCCCGAATATTGTTATTTACTTGCTGCTCACTATGGGAATATCCCATTACCGGGATATACAGGGTCTTCGCCTTTTGGTCTTACAAACCCCGCCTTTGTGTCCTGTCTCGGACTATTCCCCGCCAGAATAAAGCGGTACCCAAACGAACGTTAGCAGTTCGTTTGGTATCACCCTGGCAATGAATTTCATTCCTCGCCAGGGTTCAGTTGTAATCCTAATTCTTTTAATTTTGCCAGTACTTCCTCCAATGACTTGCGTCCGAGGTTACGAACTTTCATCATGTCTTCCGGCGTCCTGTTTGTCAACTCTTCCACCGTGTTGATTCCAGCACGCTTCAGACAGTTATAAGAACGGACAGACAACTCAAGTTCGTCAATGTTCATTTCAAGGACTTTTTCTTTCGCATTGTCCTCTTTTTCAATCATAACTTCTGCTGTCTTAGCATTCTCAGACAAGTCAATAAACAGATTCAAATGCTCGCTTAAAACTTTCGCCGCCAAGCTTACTGCCTCATCCGGCTCTAAAGTGCCGTTCGTATACACGTCCAGCGTAAGTTTGTCATAGTCTGTAATCTGCCCTACACGGGTATTTTCAATTGAAAGGTTTACACGCTCAATAGGCGTATAAATGCAGTCAACCGCTATAACGCCGATAGGAACATCCTCACCCTTGTTCTTATCAGCGCTGACATAACCTCTGCCCTTCGTAATCGTCAGTTCCATATATAATCTGGAATCTGCCCCACCATTTAAGTGGGCAATGACTAAATCTGGATTCATTATCTCAATATCCGGGTCAACCTGGATATCTGCAGCTGTAACTACGCCTTCGCCTTCAAATTCGATATAAGCAACTTTAGACTCGTTAGTTAGGCTGGTATTTTTCAGTGCCAGATTCTTAATGTTCATGATAATCTCAGTCACATCTTCCTTAATGCCCGGAATGGAACTGAATTCATGCAGAACACCTTCGATTTTCACCTGACTGACTGCTGCACCCGGTAAAGAAGAAAGCATAATCCTTCTCAGTGAGTTCCCAAGTGTAGTACCATAGCCTCTTTCAAGTGGTTCTACGACAAATCGGCCGTATTTTTTGTCTTCTGAAATCTGCGCAATTTCAATTTTCGGTTTTTCAAAATCGAACACTACAAAGTCCCTCCTTTTCGGATACCGTTGCTTGTCACTTATTATTTAGAATATAACTCGACGATAAGCATCTCATCAACCGGAACATCAATAATCTCTCTGGTCGGTAATTCTTTTACAGTACCTTTCAGGTTTTCCTGATCCACATCCAACCACTCCGGCACCAGTCTTCCACCGGTCACCTCAAGGATATCTTTGTATCTCTGAGCGCCTTTGCATTTTTCTTTGATTTCAATGGTATCTCCAGCCTTAATCAGATAAGACGGAATTGTTACCTGCTTACCATTTACCATTACATGCTTATGACCGACAATCTGTCTTGCTTCTTTTCTTGTTCTTGCCAGACCTAAACGATATACTACGTTATCTAATCTTCGCTCCAGAAGAATCATCAGATTCTCACCGGTCATGCCTTTCATCCTGTCTGCTTTCAGGTAATAGTTATGGAAAGGCTTCTCCAATACACCATAGATGAATTTTGCTTTCTGTTTCTCTCTCAACTGAAGTCCATACTCAGATACTTTCCTGTTTGCTCTCTTCAACTGTCTGTTAGACTTTTTATCAATTCCCAGATACACCGGGTCTAAACCAAGAGACCTGCATCTCTTAAGAACTGGAACTCTATTTATTGCCATCTTAACCTATACCTCCTAATTAGACTCTTCTGCGTTTTGGTGGGCGGCATCCGTTGTGAGGCACCGGAGTAACGTCTTTGATACTGGTTACTTCAAGTCCACATGCCTGAAGCGCACGGATTGCTGCTTCACGTCCTGAACCGGGTCCTTTTACCATAACGTCTACTGTCTTCAAACCATGGATGAGCGCTGCCTTTGTTGCAGTCTCTGCTGCCATCTGTGCAGCATACGGAGTAGATTTCCTTGAACCTCTAAAACCAAGACCGCCTGCACTTGCCCATGATAAAGCATTTCCTTCAGCATCCGTAATCGTTACAATTGTATTGTTAAAAGATGACTGAATGTGCGCCTGTCCGCGTTCAACGTTTTTCTTTACGCGCTTTTTTGTCACTTTTTTTGCAGTGTTTTTCGCCATTTCTAAACTAACCTACTTTCTTCTTTAATTATCATAATAGTTACATATCACTTTTTCACAAGGCAGTTCTGTTCACTAACCTCAAGCTGCGCTTTTTAGCTTGCTTTCGCTAAGTGCTCTACTTTTTCTTATTAGCAACAGTTCTCTTCGGACCTTTTCGGGTTCTTGCATTTGTCTTTGTCTTCTGACCACGAACCGGAAGCCCTTTCCTATGACGGATTCCGCGATAACATCCAATTTCCTGTAACCGCTTAATATTAAGAGCGATTTCTCTTCTCAAATCACCTTCTACGGTCTGAGTCTTATCAATCACTTCACTAATTCTCTTAACTTCTTCGTCAGTCAAATCCCTGACACGAGTATCGGGGTTTACTTTTGCCTCAGCAAGAATACGGTTGGAGCTTGTTCTTCCAATACCATAAATATAAGTCAACCCAATCTCAACACGTTTTTCTCTTGGTAAATCTACACCTGCAATACGAGCCATGTGTGTTGTGCACCTCCATAAATTTTTCTTTTCCATTTTGAATTATATAAAACTACGGCAAATCCGCAACAAAATCTGCCTGACATCAGCTGACCATATACAGCTACGGTTGCTCGTCCTGAAATGTGTGTATACTGTCACTCTGGTCTTTTGCACTGTTATATTCCTGTTTCCTCGGTATCAAAAAACAGCAATCCAGTCGTGCACACTGGCTATTATGAATAGCAAGAACAATCCTCAGATGTCTTACTACAGCCGCACATAAATAGTTGCAAAATTACACAAACAAATGATAATAAATAAGGTAGTTCTGTTCACTAAATCCAGACCTCTTGTTTCCTAAGGATGATACTCCTCACTTCGCTCGGAGTTTCCGGTCACCCCTGCCTCTGTTTGTGTTTCGGATTCTCGCAGATTACCCGAATACTTCCTTTTCTCTTGATAATCTTGCACTTTTCGCAAATAGGTTTTACTGATGATCTTACCTTCACAGCATTTCCTCCTTTCTGCTTTGTCCAGACGGACATTCTAAATTGGTTTTACGCAATTTTGCGCGCAAAAATACTATGCTCCAAAAGCATTCAGCTAATAGTATAGCACCCAAGCCCTGAAAAATCAAGGATTTTTTTCATTTTCCTCAAACACCAGGTAGCAAAAAGGAAGCCGTCTTCTGACTGCTTCCCATTTCTTAACTGTATTTAAAATCAATTGCTCGGCTGCTTATTTATCCCTCCAGATGATTCTGCCTTTCGTCAAATCGTAGGGGGACATTTCAATTGTCACCTTATCGCCCGGCAGAATACGGATGAAGTTCATCCTCAGCTTGCCACTGATATGCGCCAGAATCTGATGGCCGTTCTCCAGCTCTACCTGAAACATAGCATTCGGCAGCTTCTCCACTACTTTTCCTTCTACTTCTATTACATCTGCTTTCGACATTCTATTTCCTCCTGATTTCAGTTTGTTTTTGATATAGCTTTATCGCTCTTTTTATTTCTTCATTCCGAAAATTTTCCTGCGTAAAGACTTCTGTAATATCTTTCGGAAGATTCTTAATTATTTGAATATGTTTCCTGTTTTTTCTTTTTGGCTTTTCTATGGGCTTTAACCTCCCATCCGCCAAATAAACCAGATTGTCTTCTTCCTTTACAATTACATAAAGACTGTCTTTGTCATGTCCTGACCTGGAAACTGCTAATTTAATGTCCATCTTTTACCTCTTTTACCTAAGGAAGTTCTGTTCGTTTAACATAAAACCTCGCCAAGTGTTCAATGCGTCACAGAACGACCTCGCATCACGCTCTGACTTTGCCTTCGGTACGCCAATCGCTAGATGCTTTCGGTCAAACTCAGGATTTCCGGTTCCCCGGATGTGATTAAAACCGTATTTTCGTAATGAGCGGACAAGGAACCGTCCTGTGTCACCACAGTCCAATTGTCATCCTGCCATTCCACATCAAAACGCCCTGCATTGATCATGGGTTCAATTGCCAATGTCATGCCTGCCCGTAGCCGTACGCCTCTGCTTTTCTGTGCAAAATTAGGAATCTGCGGATCTTCATGCAAATGGGTACCGACCCCATGTCCCACCAGGTCCCGTACTACCCCATAGCCAAAGCTTTCCGCATATGCACTGATTGCATTGGAAATCTCATGAAGGTGATGCCCTTCTCTCGCGTACTTAATGCCTTCAAAAAAACTTTGACGCGTTCTTTCTATTAATAATGCAGCTTCCTCGGAAATCTCGCCAATGCCATGCGTCCTCGCTGCATCGGAGTGATATCCTTTGTAAATTACACCGATGTCAAGGCTTACAATGTCCCCTTCCCGGATACGACGCTTCTTTGTGGGGATCCCATGAACAACCTCGTTATTCACAGACACGCACACGGAAGCTGGATAGCCGTTATAATTCTTAAAAGAAGGAATGCAGCCATAACTGCGGATAATATCATCACCGAGATGGTCTATGTCCAAAGTGGACATTCCTTCTCTCAGTTCTTTGCCCAGATTTTCATGGACCTTCGCCAGGATTTTCCCCGCTGCCCTCATCAATTCAATTTCCCTGGCTGATTTTATGGATACAGACATAATCTACGCCCCCAGTATTTCTACAATGGCGTCAAATACTTTCTCCATTGGCTGTGTTCCGTCTACGCTTTTTAAAATACCCTGTCTCTGATAATAGTCAATCAACGGCTGTGTCTGCTCGTGGTATACATTCAGACGTTTCTTAACAGTCTCCGGCTGGTCGTCATCACGGAGCACTACTGAATTGCCGCAGCGGTCACATATACCTTCCACTTGGGTGGGGATAGAGACAATATGGTAAGTCGCACCGCAGTTTAAGCAGGCACGTCTGCCTGACATACGGTTAATGATATTATCGTCTGGAACATCTACATCAATTGCATAATCCATTTTCTGATTAATTTTCGTCAGAGCGGCATCCAAAGCTTCTGCCTGCGGGATGGTTCTGGGAAAACCGTCAAGAACAAATCCATTCTGGCAATCATCCTGCGCTATACGGTCCATCACCAGGTCACATGTCAACTCATCCGGCACTAAAAGCCCCTGGTCCATATACTCTTTTGCTTTCTTACCCAGTTCTGTACCAGCTTTTAAGTTTGCGCGGAAAATATCTCCCGTAGAAATATGAGGAATATAATATTTATCTGCAATCTGCTTTGCCTGTGTACCTTTGCCTGCACCCGGTGCGCCCAACATAATAATTTTCATACATTCTTCCTCCTATGATAATGTATCGGCACGCGTCGCACAGCGACACCTGCCATATCGTCGGAAGGCATTATAGAAATGCTTCGCATTTGCCTTCCTCCTATGATAATGTATCGGCACGCGTCGCACAGCGACACCTGCCATATCG